>JBEPUZ010000099.1:0-14803 GCA_041691275.1 Actinomycetota bacterium
ACGTCACGCTCGCGCCGTGACCCGGCAGACGCGATCACATCGGCCCGGTCGTCGACAGTTGTCACGCCGCCCACGATAGGGACCTCGGGCGAGCGAGACGCAGCACCCACGTCGTCGCCGGACAATATTTGCACGATGCGTGACCGCCACTTACTTCGCCTTTACCTTCGGCGCCCTACGGTGAGGCGTCTCGGCGCGTCGCGCCGAAGGCGGTTTTTGATGTCCCGAACCTCGTCGCTGCGAACCATATGGAACCGCCGGTCCGAGACGTGGCACAGCCATGTCAACAGTTCGCCGGGTTTCGAACTCGTCCGGGCTGCCGTGATCGATGCCGCCGAGGTGACGAAGTACGACAAAGTCGTCGACCTCGGGGCCGGGACCGGCTTCCTCGCACTTGCCTTCGCTCCGTTGGCCGAGGAAGTGCTCGCCGTCGACATCTCCGAACAAATGCTGCGAGTGCTCATGGAACGAGCCGTCGCCACGTCGCAGCCGGTTCGTCGGCTCGCAAGAGACCTCGAGCGGTTTGACCTCGAACGCGAGAGCGTCGACGTCGTCGTATCGAGCTACGCGCTGCACCATCTCTCCGATGCCTCCAAGCAGGCGCTCGTCAAGCGCGCTCATCAGTGGCTGAAGCCCGGCGGGCGGCTCGTGATCGCCGACATGATGTTCGGGCGAGGCCGAACTGCGCAGGATCGCCAGATCATCCGAGAGAAGGTCGTCGCGCTGATGCGAAAGGGCCCTGCAGGCGCGTGGCGCCTCCTCAAGAACGTGGTGCGGTTTGGATTCAGACGTGGCACCGAGCTGCCGGTCTCACCGGAGCGGTGGGTCCAGATGCTCGAGGCAGCCGGATTTGAGGCAGTGCACTACCACTCGATCATCGGCGAGGCAGGAATCGTCAGCGGCCGCGTGGCTGATGTGCCCTTGCCTGACGTGAAAAAGCGGCGATGAGAAGCCGAAGATGCGCCGGCGCTCTCCCGAGATGCCTTGGCCGCTATCGGTGTTGCACGTGGAAGCGTCCGCCCGTCGCCTGCTCGAGCCGGGCGCGAGCCGTCGGGTCGCGGTAGGCAGCTACGAACACGAAGTCGGCGATCATCGCGTCGACACGCGCGAGATCGGCATCGGAAGTAAACGGCGCGAGGTGGCTGCCATGGTCGATGGTGACGAGCCACGCCGGAGCCGGTACGTGTTGGTACAACGTCATCGTGTGGCCGAACGGGTTGACCTCGTCCGCGGTGCCGCTCATGGCCAGCAAGATCGGCGGTTGCCCGAATCGGAACGCTCCGGTCGTCGGAACGTCGTCAGTCGACAGCGCGACGACCCCGCGTATCGGCACGCTCGAACATTGCGAGGCATAACCCGCGCTCGCAGCGGCAGTCGCACCATCAGAGTGACCGGCGACGATCAGCGGCGCGTGCGCCAAGACGCCGCGCAGCCCGGCAGGTGCACTGCGCTCCAGCGATTGGGCCACGAATTCGATGTCGCACGGTTCGTTGACGAGATCGGACTCGACTGGGCGTCCCGGTAGCGCCGAGCTCTCCCCGGGAAACTCGGGTGCGGCGACCACGATGCCGGTACGCGTCAGGTCGTCGAGCATCGCCGAGTAGGTTCCCGCCGAGACGTTGTAGCCGTGCGCGAACACCACCAGCGGGTGCGGGCCGGGCGCGACCCGTCCATTCGCGGAAACCGGCCATCGCAGTGTCGTGGATAGCGATCGCCCGAGGTGGGCTGGATTCGTTCCCCGGGCTACGGACGCGCGGCGCGGGTCGTAAAAATCGATTGTGGCTCGTCGGACCGACCAAGGCGGTCCTTGAGAGGTCGCGGTCGTGCGCGTCGTCGAGGTGTCGGTGGGCGGGTGCGGCACGCGACCAGGCCTGTACACGCTCGAGGGCGAAACGCTCGATACGTTCGACCGGTTCGGTACTGAGCTGGAACTTCCCGTTCGGCCGATCGCGTCGAGCGCCAGGACCGCGATCACCGAGACGAGCGTGCCGAACAGGAACACCATTTGGCGGCGCGATGCCTTCACCGGTTCCGGTGCTCCCCGGGCATCAGCGCAGCGTCGCAGTCCGACGACGCTGACTCGACGGATACGTGTCGCTCACGCGCGAGCATTCCGCATTCTACGAAAAAGCGCGCATCGGGTCGGTCCCCACTGATTTCCATGCGACTCCAGCGACAGATGAATTTGCGGGCCGAGACGAATCGGTAAGCCTTTGGGCACGGCATTTGCCGAAGGCAGGGGCCCGGGCACGCTGTCTGGATGCGAGGCATGTGGGTCGGCATGGTGGTGGGCTGTGCGTATTGGTCGCGTGTCCGATCGCAACCACGCCCCATCGGAAAGGTAGAGCACCTGCCGGCTTGATGCCGTAATACCGGCACGTCGCCGCGACGCTCCCCGGCACCTCCTCAGCGAGACGGAGGACCGTCCGACGGTGTCGGATCTTGCGTTGCTGCTCTCACTCGTCCATCGGGTATCCCTCTCATGAGCGACCCCAGATGTAAACAACGTCCGTCAGTTGTAGAACTAGGTCACTGATGTCACCGCGTGTGGCACCGGGATGGTCCCGAGGCGGCACCGGAATATCGAGGTTCTTCGATTTCGAGCACTGTCGACTTGACCGCCTCGACGCGATCGTGCTGCGGAGGAGCGACCTGGTCAGTTCCGCATTTGATCTACCCGTTTACGACTACTGAGCGCCACGCTCGGCATCCTCGCCCGCACCGTTGCCCAGAGGTTCGGCCTAGGTAAAGATCGCTCGACGCGACCTATCGCCACCCGACGGTCGCGCCGCATCATGGGCTGTGGACACCCATCCGAGTAGAAGCTCGGCCACTTCGGCGAACGTGGCCGGCAACGCGCGGATCACCGGTGCCTTGGGCGCCGTCATCTTCGTACTTCTGTTCTTCGAGGGCCTTACGATCCTGCGAGTGCAGAGCCTCATGTGGTTGCACTCGTTCCTCGGCATAGTGTTGTTGAGCTTCGTGGTTGCGAAGATCGCGAGCACCAGCTACCGATTCTTTCGCTACTACAGCGGGCAACGCGACTCTGTGGCAAAGGGTCCGCCGCCGGCTCCTCTGCGCGTTCTCGGCCCGGTCGTTACGGTCGCGACCGTCGCGATTCTGGCCACGGGCATCGGCGCTCTCGTCGCGCGGCATACTCACTGGATCCAGTTCGCGCACAAGGCGAGCTTCGTCGTGTGGTTCGCAGCGATGACGTTGCACGTGCTGGGCCACGCGCTGGAGACACCTACTCTCGCGTTTGCGGACCGGCGTCGGGCAGGCCGGGCCGAGGCTCCGGGCGCGTCGGTACGAGTCGCGTTGCTGGCGTTCGCGCTCGTTGTTGGGCTCGTGCTCGCGGTGTTGCCGTTGCCGTGGGCACACCAGTGGGAACACCTGCGGAGCGCACCACCTCTGACGTTCGCCCCGTCGGCGCGGTGACCTCGTGAGGGATCGCAGACGCCCGAGACCCGAGTCGGTCGTCGCTCATTCATGCTGACCGCTCCCGAGTCTCCGATCGCCATTCTTCTGATCGAAGATGACGACTCGATCGCAACGCCGCTCGTCGAGGGACTGATCCGCGCCCACTTCGGGGTGACAGTCGCGTGCAGCGGTGCGGAGGGACTCGCGGCGGCGGCCGGTGCCGATCTGGTACTGATCGATCTCGAACTCCGCGACGTTGATGGCGCCGACGTGTGTCGTCTGGTAGTCACCCGGTCGGACGCGCCGATCATCGTCCTGACCGCACCCGGCGGAGAGCGCGACCGGGTCCGGCTGCTCGAGATGGGCGCCGATGACTATGTCGTGAAGCCGTTCGGGTTTCGGGACCTCGTCGCGCGCATCGAGGCGGTGCTGCGGCTGTCGAATGTTGCGCTTGCGGGAGCGATCGACGCGGATCGCAGGGTGCAGGAATTCGTCCGGCTCCGGATCGATCATCGCTCTCGCCGGGTCGATGTCGAGGGTCGGCCGATCGCGCTCAACCGGAAGGAGTTCGATCTGCTGGCCCGGCTCGCCGAGACTCCCGGCGCGGTGGTTCGCCGGGACCGGATCATCGAAGAGGTGTGGGACGAACACTGGTGGGGTTCCACCAAGACCCTTGACGTGCACATCGCTTCGTTGCGCAAGAAGCTCGGCGATGCAGCGTTCATCGCGACGATTCGCGGCGTCGGCTACCGGCTGGACGATCACGAGTGACGCGCCGACTGGTCCTCGCGTAGGTGACGCTGACCGTCGTCGTGCTCGCACTCCTCGCCACTCCGCTGGAGGCACACAAGCCGCTCCCCACTGGGTCGAACGACGCGATCACCCGCGCCATGCGTCCGACTCCGAGCCGCTGCGCCGCCTGTGGGATCGTGAGCAAGAGCTGTCGTCCGTCGTCGTTCGTGCTCATGTATTGGATAAGCGCGCACGACGACCGAAACGCGACACGAAATCTTCGCTCGCTCCGAGTTCGCGCCGTCGACGCGAGTGCTTCCCCGCGCTCGTTCGGCGCTCGTCAGGGCTCGAATTTGCGGATCCGAACGCGATCGTCGGTCGCGACGATGAGTGCGCCAGCGAGCTAGTCGAGGCTGGTTACGCGAGAACGCGATGCATCGCGACGGACTGGTCTCACGTGTCGAGGCGAAGCACGTGGATCTCTTGCTTGGCGATCCACGAGGCGTACGCCACGGCCGCTCGTACGCCGTTCTCGTCGATCGTCGGGTAGTCGCGGACGATGTCGGCCGGAGACAAGCCCCCGGCGAGCGCGTCGAGCACCACGGTCACGAGGACCCGTGTCCCTCGAATGCACGGTTGCCCGTGCGCAACTGTCGCGTCGATCGCGATCAGCTCACGCAGTTCTTCGGCCGCCATCCTCCAAGTGTGCCCGGCGCTCGGTCCAGACGTGCCAGACATTGACTGACGTCTGCACAGCACGTCTGCACACCACGTCTGCACGGTTCCGATTTGGCGACGGTTCCGCTCCGGGAGATTTATGTATTACGATATTCCCGTGTGGAGATCCCCCGTTCGGCGAGACGGCACGGGATTCGAGATGCCGACATCCGACACGCGTCTGATCACGCGGTCGTCGTCGTGGATCTCGACGTAGATGCTGACCCGCCGAAGGTGCTCGCAATCGGACCTGACCGGGCCGGAAACCTGCTCGAGGTGATCGTGCTCGAACTCGCCGACGACCGCATGCTCGCGATCCATGCGATGCCACTCCGACCCGCGTTCTACGACCTGCTCCCGCGAAGGGACGACGATGGCTGACAAGAGCAAGACCTATCGAACGAAGACCGGCAAGGTGCTCACCGACGCCGACGTAGAAGCCTCGGCGAACGAGGTCGAGGGCGACTACGACGTCGAGACGCTGAAAGCGCGCCGGCGCGGTCGACCGTCGATGGGATCGGCAGCTGCAGATGTCGTGCCCGTGCGACTCGATCCCGAATTGAAGGAAGCCGTCGAGACCCGCGCCGAACGCGAGCAGACGACAACGAGCGAGATCATCCGCGAAGCCATCCGCAGATTCCTCGACGTCGCATGACAGCGCCGCCCGCTCCGAGCGTTCACCGACACCATGCCGGACCGTATGGACGACATCTACGCCCGGCTTCGGCCAGCTCCGGAGACTCCGCCCGACGAGATGTGCAGCTGCGACGACGGAAAGCCCGTCAAGTTGATGGTCGCGCTCGGCAGCAACCCGATCCATTGCCTCGACTGCAATCTCGAAGTCGATCCGGGCGCGCTACCCCTACCGCGAGAGATGGTCGACGCGGTTGCGCATTGGGCCGCGACGGCGGGGGCCATCGAATGGCTCGAACTCGATTCAGGACCGTACGAGCAGTGGGCTCAGGGCGAACTGCTTGATCCGCAGAGCCCGGTTAATCGCGAGGGGTTTGGAACTGCGACGAAGGCTCGACAATGTCCGGCACTGCTACTACGTGTTCTTCCAGCGAATGGGCGACAACGGATTCGTCGTTCCCGACAGTTGTCCGATCTGTCTTGGTTCCCTCGACGCGTACCTCGGAGGAATCTTTCCCCAGCGAATCTGCGAAGCGTGCGGCATTGTGCTCGTCAACGCGTAGCCATTCGAGCCGACCTGGCGCCGCTTCCGCTACCTGTCGACGAGCGCGGAGACGGCGGCTGCGGCGTCGGCTTGTTGGCCGGGGAGGACGTGGCCGTAGACGTCGAGGGTGAACGTGACGGATGCGTGTCCGAGGCGTTTGGAAGTCACGCGGACATTCGTGCCGGCCGCGAGGAGATGGGTTGCGTGCGTATGGCGCAGGTCGTGCAGTCGGATGCGGGGCAAGCCCGAACGTTTCACCAACCGAGCGAACGCACGCGTCATCACGTCGGGTGCCAGCCGCGGCCATCGGGCATCGTGAACACGAGACCCGAGTCGATCCACTCGGGTCCGGCACGCAACCGTTGCTCGAGCTGGTGCGCGCGCTGCGCCTTCAGCACGACGACCGTTGTCGCGTCAACATCAATCACCCGCCTTGACCGCGTCGACTTCACGTCGGCGAGCGATGGTTCGTGGTCGACGGTCGTGATCGCCTGACGGACGACGAGCCGCGCGCTGTCGAGGTCGACGTCCTGCCACCGCAGACCGCACAGCTCGGCTCGGCGTAGACCGGTCATCGCCGCGAGGCGCAGCAACGGCGCGTGAGGCGAATCGGCCGCGACGAAGTCCAGGAAGGTTCGCAGTTGTTCGGGCGTCCAGCACTGCATCTCGGGTGCCTTGGCCGATCGCGCCGACGGGGGAGAGGCGACTCGCGCCACGTTGCGTTGCACGAGCCCCTTGCGTTCGGCATCGCCCAGCGCTTTTCCGATCAGCGCGTGAACCTTGCGGATCGAGCTCTTCGAGAGCGCGCCGCGACCGCCGAGACTTCCCGCCGACGCGAGCTGCGCGTACAGACGATCGATGTCGACCGCCGTGATCTGTTGGAGCTCGAAGTCGCCGAGCGCGGGCTTGACGTAGAGCCGGATCTCCTTTCGATAGCCGGCGATCGTCGTGGGTCGACGCCCGGCGAGCGCCGCGGTCGCGACCCACTCGTCGAGGTACTCACCGAACGTGACGCGCCGCGGCCGCACGTAGGAACCGTGTTGCAGATCGGCCAGCGCCTCGTTGAGCGCGGACTGCGCCTCCTTCTTCGTGCGGAAGCCGCGTTTACGAACCTGCTGCCGTCGGCCGTTCGATCGACCGACGTCCAAAACGAATCCCCACGTGCTCCCCGTCTTCTTGATGCTTCCGGTCTTGCTCGCTCGGGCTTCCTCCGCGGCGCGTGTCGCGAGGATGCCCTCGCCCCCTCAACAGCCGTCTGTACGAAGGGACATGGAGGACTTGACGCGCGTCTGCACGCTTGTCTGTACGCGCGTCTGCACCGAGCCGAGTGGTCACCGTCTGGTCACGGCGCTCACGAATCTCGGCGGAAAACGGCGAACGGCGGCGGACGAAGCAAAGCGCGAAAAGGCAGTCTGAGCAGGCCTTATGCCCTCTCCTGACTGCATCGTCGCGCTTCATCGTCACCCCTCATAATCCCTCGGTCGCTGGTTCGATCACAGCCGGCCCCACGCACCTGTCCTGGTCGGGGCCGTAGTGCCCGCGTTTAGGCGGGCGTGTAGCCCATCGGCTTGCCCATCAAACGGTGTCGCCCGGTATGGACAGGTTGGACCTTGGGGGATGTGGTCGACGTGGGGACCGGGCGAGGTCATTTACGTGGACCTGCGCGGACGGGGTGGACGGGCGTCGTGGGGGACCGCTGTCCTTCGGTGCGGGTTCGATCCGCGCGGGAAGTAGATGCTGCGAATGATCGATCATCGTTCGCTCGACGACGCGAGGAGTTCGACGTGCTCATCTTCCGGCACATCGCAAAGAGCCGTATAACGCCGGGTTGGGGACCGTTACGTCGCGGTGACGCAGTTTGCTGTGCGGGGGTCGGATCGGTATCCGCAGATGAGCCAGAGCCCACCACGTTTTGCGACGACGAACGTATTGCGAAATGCCTGACTGTGCTGCGCGAGTTGGCGGGCTGGACTCGAACGCGTGAGGGTGGTTTCGTGGAGTTCGCCCTGGAGTGTGAGATCGATTTCGGGGAAGACCTGGCCGGTTGCACGCTTTGTGGTCGTCACCGTCGCGTGGTCGAAGCGATAAGTGCGCACGAGGAGCGGTCCTGTCGTCGCGCAGATCGTCACGGTCAGGCTCTCGAGCCAGGGGGAGCGAGCAATGTCGCCGGCGACCGCCGGATCGCGGTGCTCGATCGCCTCGGCCGCGATGGCCAAGTCGTCGATCGCGTCACGGACGATCTCTCTCGCGGATTGCTCGTTGAGGGTTGACGCGACGTTGTTCGGGTTTGTCACGCGTACGGTCGGGAGCGGTGACGCTGTGACGTTCGGTCGTGCGGGCGCGATCGAAGGGCTGGCGCGGTCGGTGCAGCTCTTGGGTAAGGAGGCGACGGTCGCCGTGATGCTCGCGGTACGTGTGGACGCGCCCGCACCGATCACGACCGCTGAGTAGGCCAACGCGCTCAGCGCGACGAAGGCGACGCGTTGCACGCGTCGCCTTCTGACCGCCGGGCGAGCCATTGGTGCCCTGCGCCCGAGTGATGGGCCGATACCGAACCATGAGGCGCGTTTGTCGGCTTCGGAGCCGGCGGTTGGGAGGATCCGTTCGAGAACCGGACGAGCCGCACAGACCAACAAGAGTGCACCGAGCAGGGCGACTTTGGTCGCGAACTCAGTTCGTTGTGGCGCGGCCAACACGACGAACACCAAGGCGATCGCGGCGCCGTACGCGATGCGGGCCGTCCGCCCGTGGGGCACGGTCTTGGGATCGGTGATCATGAAGAACATGAACACCAGCACCTCGGGCGACACCACGAGCACCGTCCAGAAGTACTGATTGCACACGGGCCCGATATGCCACCGAGCAGTGATGCAATGCCCGCGGGCGGCGAGCACGCCCAGCGCCGCCGCGTATGACAACCAGAAGCTCGCGATCACCCCGAGCATGCGCACCCGCCACGCAAGCACGACTCCGCCGCCGACGATCACCGTCAACGCCACCGTGAGCGCGATGCCGGGTCGCACCCACCAAAAGTCGAGCGGTTCGACTCTCCGGCTGCCCAACAGCACAAACGCCAAGACCAGACCGAAGTTCGACGGGTTGAACAGTGGCCGGCCACCCACCCGGATCAGATACTTCGACAACAACGACACAGCCGCGGTCGCGGCGAAGATCCACCCGCCCCGCACGCTCCACCAGTCACCGTGCTGGGTCCCCGGAACCCGCAGCACGAACGCGACACCGTTCCCGGTCAACAGCGCGCTCGCCGGCCACGCCAGGACCTGCTCGCGCGACAACGTGATGCCAAACTCCAACGCGGCGCACGTACCGACCGCGATCAGGATCTGCGCGATTGAGACGTCGAAGTGCAGAAGCGTCTGGCCAAGAACCTGCACAGACACCACCACTGCGGCGACGTGGAGCCGGGGATCTCGAAGATCGGGACCCACGAGCGGATACACGCGACGACGCGGCGTCCCCGCCCGAACAGGCCGACCCGCCGCTGCTTCCATCAGATCATCGATCGCGAGGCCCGAAGATCAGCGACCAGCACGTCGCCCCCAATCCTGACCAATGACCCACCGTCCCCTTCGTACCCGACCACGCTGCCCACCCGACCCGCGCCACGCGCACACCATGACGCACCTGCGTACCCGTCCGACACCCTGTATCCCCAAACGCGCAGCAGACGACCGCTCCAGCGTGCTTCCTATCGCCGGGTCCGCAGCAGTCCCTTGGGATCAGATACGGCCTCGCTACGAGCGCTGGTTGATGACGACGATCCCGACCAAAAAGATCACGATTCCAGTGATGATCAAGAATGTGTACAGCCCGATGAAGTCCCGACGCTGATCCATGACGCCCTCCCCGAGCGCGCGACCGGCTCGGATTGCCCGGCTCGTCACACTCGCCAGGGTGAGGCTACGCGTGCAGAGGGAAGCGGGTGTCATCGGCAGTCATGACGCCGTTTCCAGGCGACAGAGGCGCTGGAGAGAGCCACCGGTATCGCCGTCACCGCGACGCGTGTTTGCTGAGTTGATCGATCGCGCGGTGCGGCACGACGACTCGCCGTCCGAGGGTCGCAGGTTTGGAAGCGAAGCACGCCGGTGCTTCCGTGCCGCTTCCCGCCGACTCGTATGGCTCGTATGGCTCGTATGGCTCGTATGGCTCGTTCGCTCGCGTAATCTACGACGGGCCGCGTCGGACGAGGTCCGTCCGCCCTGACATGCCGCACGTGGTTCGGCGCGACCCACACCCGCAGCTGCCGTTCGTCGTAGTCATCGGGAAGGCGGCCGGATTGAGGCCTTCTTTAAGCGCGCCGGCTCAGTCGGTGGTTTGGCGTCCAGATGCGCCCGTAGAACGCTCCGTAGTGGAGCAGGCCGCCGCGCCGTCCCTGAACAACCGGCGAATCGCCAGGTGACGCGCCGTTCTCGTCGAGAGCTCTTCGAGCGCAGGAGCGAGAGACGCGGGGAGAGGCACCCGGGTGGCGTGCGTCTGGTAGAACCGGATGTGGAGGACCCCGCCGACCTCGGCGAGCGATTGCTGGGTCTGCTGTCGACCGCTCGTTGTTGCATGCGGAGAAAACTGAAGGACTTCGGGCGCGTTGGTTTCGACTTCTTCCATATTCGCCAGGCCAGAGTTATGGTTCTTTGGCTCAATCAGCCACAGGGGGCATGTTCATGCGGAAGAACGCGATCATGTCAGTCGCCGGCGTCATAGCACTGGCGTGCAGCTTGTTCGCCGTGTCCCTCGCGGCGGGCGCAACCACGACCGGGGCGGCGACCACCAGCGTCGATCTGAGCATCACGGGAGGGACGGTCAGCGGGTTCACCCACTCGGGGGGATTTCCGCTTCTTCCGGTGAGTTTCACGATCAGGAACAACAGCACCACGACGAACGCGGGCGACATCGAGATCTCGTTCAAGTGGACGAACACGACGACGCCGTCCTACGAGGACTACCTCTGTCCTCAGACGAGTAGCCACACGCTCATCAACCCGGACACGCCCGCCTGCGAGCCGGGCGGACTCGGCGCCGGGAAGACCACCGGCGCGGCGCTCATCGTGACCCCAAAACCTGGAGTAACGAGCGTCAGCGTCACGGCCTGCGCGATGTTGATCGACGGTCATACGGATCCAGTGTCAAGGAACAACTGCAAAACCGTGAGCATCTCGATCGGCTGAACTTGCGTCGAGCGCGCGCCGACGCAGCGACCACGGGGCGGCCGGCACAAGTGAATGAGGCTGACTGATTGGTCGGACAGGCCAAGCATTTCCTTCTCTGCGCTCGCTCAGTACTATGTCGTGGGGGGGGGAACGGTGGAGCACATCGACAGGACGGAGGCTGGGCGCCGTTTCGACGGTGCTTCGCTGTTCGATGAACCGACGCCGACGTCTCGGACGTCACCCGGCCATTGTGAGGATCAGCCGACGCCCGGATTCGCATGGTTGTTCACAGACGAGCCCGAGTCCTCCGGATGTCTACCTCGGTACGCCACGCCTCAGCTAGAGGCGGTTGCGTCACCCGGCGACCATCCGCATGCGCAGGGGGCACGGCCGACGGAGTCAGCGGCGCAACGCTTCGTGAACAGAAGCCTCGCTGCACTTCTGTGCATTGTTGCAGCGTTCGTGACCATCGACACCGTTGGCAACCTGACGACATCCGGTCCCTCCGGCGTAGTGTCCAGTGTGACGCCAGCGCCGATAGCCCCCGCCGGGGAGGGGAGCATCGCTGTACCCCCGAAAGCCGCGGCGAAGGTGCCTCGCTCGGCAACGACGCATGCGCCAACGACGACACCCACGCCTGTCACGACCGCTAACCCTTAGCCACGCCCCGGTTGCGTCCGGGTCGTCCTTGCGTCGATCCCTGTTGCGGGACCCGCGCTGGTTGCAGGGCTCTTCGCGCGTAGAGCCCGATTCGTGTCGCTGGCGAAGCGCGAATGTGTACCCGCCCAGCGTGCGAACCGTCGGGTTCCATCTGGTGAAGCGCGCTTTCGGCAACCGTCTGCGCCGAGTCGTCGACGCAAGGACGCGCTGTTGCGAAAGTTCCGGGCGACGATGGTGCGGGAAACCACGCGAGTCCGCGCACGGGCCACGCGTGCGCGCCACAATCCGGTTGCTTGTGGCGGACCGGGTACATCGACTCGACGGAGAGCCTCGCTGCAGCACTCTGATGAGAGCCGCGAGCATCGACTTATGGCAACGATGCTCGTAGCCTGTGAGCGTGCGCCTCCGATGGGTCGTAATGCAATCCGTTGCCGCTTCGTTGCTCCTCGCTGGGGCGTGGTCATGGAAGATGATCCATCCCGCCTCGTTCGGCGACTACGCGATCACTGCCGTGATCCTGGTGCTGCCAATCGTCGGGCTCCGGCTGATAATCCGCGTCGGGGGCGTGCTCATGGACGAGGAGAACGTGCGCAACCGCAGGACAGGTGCCGACGAACACCGGCTGTAAGCAGACGATGACCGTGACAGAGATCGAGGGCGATGCGCCGCGCTGATCCTGGAGTCACGCTCACCGTACGATCGCCGGGTTTCCCGTCGTCGCTTCGACCGTAGGGATTGTCCTCGGTCTACTTCTCGGACGTTTGATCGTTATCCCGTTCGATAACCGATATCGTCGAATGCCGTTCGCTTCCGGTGCTGTGCGCGAGTTCGGCTCCATCGTCCGAGGCGAAGCCGGTGCCTTCATCGTCCGCGGCAACGACGAGGACAACGACCACGCCGGTATGGGCGAGCGTCGACCGTGCCCTCGCGGGATTGGGACCGGAGGTGGGCTTTCTCGCGGCACGTGCGTCGCCCGATGGAACGTGCTATGCGGTCCATGAAGTCGCTGCTTCCACGACTCGGCCGACGGCGTCTCAATTCAAGCTGTTCGTTCTGGGCGCGCTCGCCAACCAGATCGCATCGGGGCGAATCTCCTGGGACCAGAAATTGACGGTCCAAGACGCGGTGAAGAGCCTCGGCAACACCAAGGAACCGGGGTCCCTCCAGTTCGATGACGAAGGCATTTCGGTCTCGGTGCAAGAGACCGCGACGAAGATGATCTCGATCAGTGACAACACGGCGGCCGACATGCTCATCGGGCTCGTCGGCCGGGACAACGTCGAGGCACAGGTTCGGCATTGGACGGCGAATGCATCCGCGGACGAGCCCTTCCCCACGACGAGGGAAATGCTGCTGTTGCACTATGTCCCGGGTCTGGGGGACCGCTACCTGGCGACGCCGCGAGACCAACTGGCAGCCTTCCTCACGTCGTCGGTCGACCCACTCCCGGTCGGTGCCATTGCCGCAGGCTTTGACGTCCGTCCTTTCGCGCGAAGTTGCCGGGATCGGGCTGGCGCCGACCGTATGGCCAACCGTCTGGTTCAAGGGCGGCTCCGAAGCCGGCGTTCTCACCTTGGCGCGCCGGATACCTGCCCAAGTGGTCGCCGGAAGGTCATGTGCGCGTCGACGAGCATCCCGTAGACGGCACGACGTGGATCGACACGGACGTCGCGCCGGGCTTGTTGCGCAGCGTCAACGTCGACGCACACCGGTGTGACGTCACGACTGCTCCAACTGCGGTGACGGTGTAGCCGCTCGGGTAGTCGCGCACGGGCACGTTCACCACGGTCTCGAGGCTCGCGGGCGCTCGGTGACCGTCCGGCCTCGTCGTCGAGTAACCGAAATTGAACGTCTCGGTCGCGGTGTCATACGTCAGCGATGTCGGGGTGCCGTTTACGACGCGCGGGTAGGGCCGGGTCAAGGCATTCAGAACGCTCTCATTGACGTTCGGCGAAACCAGCGGCTTGTTGCTGTCGCCCACCACGACCCCGTTGTACGACCAGAACAGCCACGGCACCAGCCGGGCGTCGAACTGGTCCTCGGTCCGGGTGATCGCGGCGGGGTCGGTGATCGCACCCCACTCCGTAACCAGCACCGGCGCCTTGTCCCGAACCGCCGCGGCAACGCTGCGGTCCATCACCGACGCGTTCGCGGCGTCGCTCGTCGCGTAGACGTGGGTCGACAACGCGTTCTTGGTCGCGGCGCCCGGCAGCGATGTGTCGGTATTGCCGAAGTTGAACAAGACGAACGGCTCCACGAAGACGGGATGCCGAGGATCGACCGCGCGCACCGCGGCCGTCATGCGCGCGTAGAACGGCGCCAGCAACTGCGACTCGAGGTCGGGACACCCGGTGAGGCACGACGAATAGTTCGTGCCCGGCCACGGCTCGTTCATCGCCTCGTAGCCGATGACGTTCGGGCTCGACTTCATCTGGCGTGCGATCGCCGTCATCCCGTGCGCGTAATACGTCTGCAGCGGAATGCCGTTCGGGCCCGCCTTGTTCGCCCAGAAGTTGTCGAACGCACGCTGCAACGCCGGGTTCGTTACGTAGTACGTGGGGAACGGGTCCGGCGGGTTCGGCAACCCGTCGGTGTAGGTCATCCACGCCGGCATCCCGTTGCCGTTCGTGACCGGTCCCCACCCGTCCTGGTGGAAGTCGAGCAACACGTAGATGTGATGCCGTTCGAGGATGCCGACCGTCTTCGCGAGCGACGCGACATACGCGGGATCGACGTGACCGGGCGTGGGCATCAAGAACTCGAATGCGACCCCGAGCCGAGTGGTGTTGAAGCCGTTCGCGACGAGGAGCGCGGCGTCGTCGTCGTTGAAACCGTCGGCCTCAGGAGTGAAGGGCGGGAACTTCTCGACAAAGTTCATGCCCCGCAGCATCACGACCCGACCGGTGGCGTCGGTGAACCAGCGTCCGCTGTG
>JBEPUZ010000100.1:0-14723 GCA_041691275.1 Actinomycetota bacterium
GTCTCCATCTCGGTGTGTTGCAGTGCGACGAGATACTCGATGACGACGACGGCGTACACCGCAGTCGTCGGCGCCCAACGTCCCGAACCGAGGGCGCAGACCGCGACGTAGAGCGCGATGCTCGGGCCGATCGCGCCGATGGGTGCTTCGAGACGGCGCGCGATCAACTCGGCTGCGAGCGCGGCGACGAACGTCGCGACGACCGCGAGCATCAACGCCGCGCCGATCGGATTCACCGGCACGACCGCGGAACGCAGGACATGGGGTGCGTTGCCGATGTCGTGGAGCGCGTTCGAGATCGCGCTTCCATTTGGGATGCCGGCGAAGGTCTCCGACGGATCGTCGACGACGATCGCGAGCCACGTACCGATGACCAGCGCGATGCCGACGATCGCCCACGCGCTCCAGCGCCGGCGCTCGGCGACGGTGAACAGGGCGGCAGGGATCGCGGCTGCGATCACCATCAGCGCGATCCACGACGTTCCCGAGTAGACGCGGGCGAGCGCGAGCGTCGCCCCGCCGGTCAGGAGGGCGCGGGTGACGGTGACGTAGGACGACTGCCGGTGCGCTGCCATCGCAGCACCGCCTCGTTCCAGGAGTTGGCGAACGGACCTTCGGTGTAGGGGACTGCGAGCGACCGGAACCGGCGGCCGCGGGCCGCGACGGGAGTGACTTCGTCGGCGGCGGCGACGGTGACGAGGAGCCCGCCATCGCGGACGAGCAGACCGATGTTCGCGGCGTCGGTCGGGAGCAATCGGCCGGTCACCGCGACGAGCGCGCTGGAGCGGCGCCGGGTCGCGGCGATGAGCAGACGGTCGGCGCCGTGGGGCTCGACGATCGCGAGCTCGTCCATGATGTGGGCGAGGTGGCGCCGGCCCGGCGCGCCGACGTTGGTGCCCGTGCTCCAGGCGACCTCGAACGGGCGGCCGGCGCGATCGAGCGCCGTCGCGATCGACGCAACCGCTTCGACCGCGCGCTCGAATGATGCCCGGTCGTGCGTGGCCGGACGCACGTCGAGCATCAGGAGCACCGGTGCGCGTCGGCGCGTCTCGTTCTGGCGCATCATCAGGTGGCCTCGACGAGCGGTCGAGCGCCAGTGCACGTGGCGGAGATCGTCACCCGGTGCGTACTCGCGCAGCGTCATGAAGTCGCCGCTCGTCTCGACCCGGGCGCGTACGGCCGGGTGGTCGCGGTCGAGGTCGAGACCGCCGATGTCGGGCGGGGGAACGATCTCGTGGACGCGCGGATAGACGATGACCTGCTCGGTGCCGAGTACCCGACGACTCGCCGAAACGAGGCCGAAGGGATCGGTCACCGTGGCCCGTAGGGGGCCGATCTCGAACCGGCCGCGCCGATCGGTGGGGAAGCGGTACGCGGCGCGTGCCTCCTCGCCCGCCGCCAGTGGCGGCAGCAGGAAACGCGCGGCCCGGCGGCCCTGGTCGAACGCGTCGGAGACGGCAACCGTCGTACCCCGCCGCTCGGCGGTGACCATGAGGTCGACGCGGCCCTCGACCCCGACCTGTAACAGCTCCTTGAGTGCGCGTCGCGCCTCGAGCGCCGGGGTCTTGATCCGCACCCAGACGTACGCACCCGCGAGGAGGAGCACAGTGGTTACCGCGAGCACGGCGAGTTGGACCAGGCCGAGCAGCCTTCCGCCCACGTACAGGCCGACTGCGACGCCGACGAAGGACCACCCGCGCTTCGTCAGCATCGAGAAGGAGTCATCGAGAGAGGATCAGTCGGTTCGGGTCGCGGGGACGGGCACGGTGTCGAGAATCGCAGTGAGCACGTCGGCGGGATTGACGCCGCGCATCATCGCCTCGGAGGAGAGTAGGAGCCGGTGCTCCAACACGGCCGAGGCCAACACCTTGACGTCGTCGGCCACCACGTACGAACGGCCGATGCTTGCCGCGAGCGCGCGTGACGCGCGCTGGAGTGCCAACGCGCCGCGAGGACTGACGCCGAGCATCAGATCGCGGTGATGGCGAGTCGCTTCGGCGACGTCGACGATGTATCCCTGCAACTCGGGGGAGACGTGGATGCGGCCGAGCTCGTGGATCCACGCGCCGACGGTCTCGGGATCGGTGACGGGCTCGAGCGCGTCGGGATCGAGCGGATCGCCGGCTTCCGCGTCGAGGATCGCGATCTCGGCGTCGCGGTCGGGGTAGCCGATGCGCAGCCGCAACAAGAAGCGATCGAGCTGCGCTTCGGGCAGCGGATAGGTGCCCTCGAGCTCGACCGGGTTCTGCGTCGCGATCACCATGAACGGACGCGGCAGCTTGTACGTCTCCGCGTCGACGGTCACCTGGCGCTCTTCCATCGACTCCAACAATGCCGACTGCGTCTTCGGTGACGCTCGGTTGATCTCGTCGGCGAGCACGACGTTGGCGAACACGCCTCCGGGGCGGAACTCGAAGTCGCCGCGCCCGCGGTCCCAGACCGACACGCCTGTGATGTCGGACGGCAGCAAGTCGGGCGTGAACTGCACGCGTCGCCACGAACCGCCCGTCGACCGCGCGATCGCCTTGGCGAGTGACGTCTTGCCGACGCCGGGAACGTCTTCGATCAGCAGGTGACCTTCGGAGAAAAGGCACACGAGCGACAGGTGCACGGCACGGCGCTTCCCGCGCAGGACTCGTTCGATCTGGGTGGCGAGTGTGTCGAACAGGTCTTTGAACGACTGCTCGGGGCGGGGCGCGGCTTGCACCGTTGTCTACCTCCGTCGGGGGCAGCCTGGGCCACGGCAAACCGTCGTCCTCCCCGGAGACGCCGGCCACCGCCGCCACGCTACCGTGCGGGGCGTGGGCCCAACCCGCGGCGACCAAGGCATGACGCACAGCACCGCCTTTTGGTTCCCCTTTGGATTCTGGTGCGTCACCGCCGTGCTCCGCCGGCCGCATTTGTGGTTTCCCGCAATCCGGCAATTCTTCCGGGCCGTGCCGGCGCGTTGGTGGGCGAGAGCGCCCTTCCTCCCGCTGCCCGACCGCTCGTACCTGCGGTTCCGGTTCGAGACCGCGTACGGAGCGAACGGCCGGCCCCGCGTCGCCGACGTCGTCCGGTACCTCGAGTGGTGCCGAGCCGGCGGCTAGGCGGACCTCGTATCTCGTGACGGACCGGCGAATCTCGTCGACGGACCGGCGCCGTGAGCCGCGGACTGCCCCGCCGCCCATCGGTACACTTCCCGCTCACGGGAGGTGGTCGGACCGTGGCCCGCTCGCTTTTGCTCAACGCCAGCTTCGAGCCGCTCTGCGTCGTATCGGCGCGTCGCGCGGTCGTACTGGTGCTGAAGGAGAAGGCCGAGATCGTCCACCGCAATGGCGCCGAGTTCCACTCCGAGCGCCGGAACGTCCCCGTCCCGACGGTCATCCGCCTCGTGCACTTCGTGCGTGTCCCGTTCCGAGCGACCGCACCGTTGTCGCGGCGCGCGGTCTTCGCCCGCGACGGGCACCGCTGTCAGTACTGCGGGGTCGCGGCCGAGAACCTCGACCACGTCATGCCCCGTTCCCGCGGTGGTCCGCACACGTGGGAGAACGTGGTGGCGTCGTGCCGGGCGTGCAATGCGCGCAAGGAAGCCCGCACGCCCAACGAGTGCGGCATGGTGTTGCGCAGGCCACCGGTCGCGCCGCACGCGACCACGTCACTCATCGCGTCGGCGGGCCCGATCGACCCGGTGTGGAACAAGTACCTCGGGTCGGCCGAGGCCGTCTCCGCCTGACCCCACCCATCTGATCGGCGGGCAGGCTGAACCGGTAGGTCAGTCTTCGTCGGGTTCCTTGGCCGCCGCGAGCCGGTCGAGCAACACCGCGAGCTCGTCGCGCGCCCGTTGCCGTTCGACGCGGGCCTTGTCGCGGGTCTCCGAGGCTTCGTGCTCGGCAGCGCGCCGGAGCTGGTTCGCCTCTTTCTCGGCGGCCTGGCGGAGCCGGGCGACGTCGCGCTCGGCCTCCTCGACCATCCGCAGCGCGTCACTTTGCGCCGACGCGCGCTCCTTCGCCGCGTCCTGGAGCGCGGCGTCGCGGTGAGCCGCGGCGTCCCGCTCGGCCGCGTTGCGCACGGCCGCGGCTTCCTGCAGCGCACGGGCCCGCAGGTCGGCCGCGTAGTCGTCGGCGCTGCTGCGTTGTTCCTTTGCGTACCGCTCGGCCGACTCCCGCTGCTTGTTCGACTTCTTCTCGGCTCGCGCCAGGATGTCGTCGGCTTCCATGCCCGCGTACTCGGCGCGTTCGCTGCGCTCGATGCGGTCGGCGGCCTTCTCCATCCGCTTGCGTTGTTTCGCGAGCTTGCGTTCGAGCTTCGAGACCCGCTCGAGCAGCCCGGTGATGTTGTCGGCGCGCTCGGTGTCGTTGAGCACGACGTCGGCGGCCCGGTTCCGCAGATCGCGCGCGTCCTCTTGTGCGATGTCGCGAATGCCTTCCGCGGTCACGAGCGCCTCGCGCCGGATCGACTCGGCCTCGTGCATCGCCTGGCGACGGAGCTCGTCGCCGTCGGTGCGGGCCTGGGTGACGATCGCATCGGCTTCGATGCGTGCTTCCACCGAAGGAATGGCGGCCTCGGCCCGGGCCAGATCGATCTCGAGCTCTTCGGCGTGCGCGGCCATCGCGTCGAGCGTTCCCTGGGCGCCGTCGAGCTGTTCGGCGAGCAGCTCGGCCCGTTCCTGCGCGACCGCAGCCGCGTTGCGCAGCTCGTCGCGCTCGACCACGCGCTCGTACACCACGGCTTCGAGTCGGGAGATCTGCGCCAGTGCCTCTTCGAGTCCGCGGCGGGCGTCGTCGCGGGTGCTCGTGATCTCGGCGACCGAGGTCTCGAGCGCCACGACCTGCGCTCGGACTTCGCCGAGCTGCGCGTGCGCGTTCTGGTGGGCGGTGGTCTCCCGGGCGAGCGCAGCTTCGAGGCCGGCGATCTCCGCGTTGGCTTCCTCGAGCCGGGCGAGGGCGTCGTCACGGTCGTCGGCTCGCTCCGTGATCTGCGTCGCGAGCGCAACCTCGAGCCGGACGGCTTCAGTCCTCGCCGCTTCCAGCTCGCGGCGCGCGTCGTCGTGGTCGGCCGTCCGGGCGAGCAGGGCAACCTCGAGCCGTGAGATGTCGTGGCGCGCGTCGTCGAGACGGGCGAGGGCCTCGTCGCGCTCGACAAGCTGGCTCTGCAGCGCACCTTCGAGCTGCTCCACGCGGCTGTGCGCGGCGCCGAGCTCGGCGGTGGTCGAGACGTGTTGCGCCTCGTGCGTCGCGACGAGCGTCTCCAACCGGGCGAGCTCGGAGTCGGCCTGTGCGAGTTGCAACGTCACTTCGTCGCGCTCGCGGGCGTGCTCGGAGAGCGACTGGCGGGCGTCGTCGCGTTCGCCGGTGCGGCGAGCGAGGGTGGTACGCGCCTCGTCTCGTTCGGCGGTGCGGTCGGAGAGTGCGCTGCGTGCTGCATCCCGCGCGACGATGGCTTCGTTGCGCGCTGATTCCGCGATGGCGTGTGCCTGGCTCGCCGTTTCCCGCGCGCTGATCGCCGTATCCCGGGCGCTGATCGCGGCGTCCCGTTCGCCGAAGGCGGCGTCGCGTTGACGGACGATCTCGTCGCGCTCTCGTCCGGCGCCGTCGCGCTGCTCGATCGCGGTGTCCCGGGCGGCGTTGGCCTCGTCGCGTTCGTCGAGCGCGGTCTGGCGGCGGCGGTCGGCGTCGTCGCGTTCCGCCTCCAGACCGGCCGCGGCCGCCCGCGCCTGCTCGAGCTCGCGCCGACCGGCCTCGACGGCCTCCGTCTGCGCTTCGAATCGGTCGAGATGTTCGGCGGAGCTCGCCTCCAGCTCGCCGACCCGGCCCCGGGCCTGGTCGAGCTCGTAGCGGATCCCGTCGCGCTCGCCGTGCGCTTCGCCGAGCGCCTGCTCGAGCTCGGCGACCCGAGCGTGGGCTCGGTCGAGCTCACGGAGCACGCCTTGGCGATCGGTGCCGACGCGCTCCCACTCCGACTCCTGATGCGCGATCCCTGCTTCGAGCGAGGAGACCTGACCACGCGCGACCTCGAGCTCGGCGCTGGTCGCCTCGTGCTGACGGCGTTGCTCGTCGAACGCGTGCTCCAATTCCGTGGCGCGCGCGTTGACGTTCGCGAGATCGTGCTCGCGATCGCGGAGTACCGCGTCACGATCGGTCAACGTCGATTCGAGCTCGACGATGCGAGCGGTCGTGTTCGAGAGATCCTGTTCGCGTTCGTCGATCACGCCGTCGCGGTGTGACACATTCGACTCGAGCTCGGCGATGCGCGCTCGTAGCTCGTCGACGGTCGCCTGATGTTCGGTGATGCGGTCGCGCAGAGCGGTGGCGGTTGCGTCGTGCTCGGCGATGCTCCCGGAGCCCTCGGCGATGACGCGTTCCGCTTCGGCCAGGCGTCCCTGGAGGGTTTCGAGCTGTGCGTGCGCCGCTCCCAACTCGGCCTGCGCTGTACCGAGGTCTGATTGCGCGGCGGTGAGTTGTGTCTGTGCCGCGCCGAGCTCCGCTTGCGCGGTGCCGAGCTCGACACGGTGGGTCTCGAGCTGGGCCGTGACCGCTCCGTTCGCGTCCCGCTGCGTTTCGATCTCGGACTGCGCCGCCGCCGTCTGTTCGCGCAGCCCCGCGATCTCGGTCTCGATCTCGGTGACCCGGGCCGAGGCGTCGTCGCGCTCCGACGTGCGTTGCGCGACTTCGGCATCGGCCGTACGGGCGGCTTCGTTCGCGCGCTCGAGCTCTTCGCGCAGGCCGTCGAGCTCGAGCCGGGCCTGGGCCGTCTCCCGGACGGAGGCTTCGTGCGCTTCGACCGCGGCCGCGAGCTCCAATCGGGTCCGCTCGAGCTCTGCATGCCAGCGTTCGGCGCGCGCATGCGCGAGCTCGACCGCCTCGTCGTCGATCACGACCACCGGTGTGGGCGCGGCCTCTGGTTCCGGCACGGACGTGGCCGCCGCGTCGCGCGCGGTCTCGGGCTCGGGTACCGGCAGGTCCGGCGTCGGGAAGAGCGACGTCTTCGGGACTTCGACGGGGTCGGCCGGGGGGAAGATCGCCGCGGGTGTCGCGGCCACGACGAGTTCGGCGTCCGCGTCGGTTCGAGTCGGGTCGCCCGCGTCGCCGGGCGCGGCGCCTTCGACCGCCGGGCCGCTCTCGACGACGTCGAGGAACTGCTTCGCCGCCTGCAGCGGGTCACCGCCGGGCTCGATACCGAGCTCGTCGAGGAGCATGCGGATGCGGCCGATGGTCTCGCCCGCGGTTTCCGGTTCGTCCTCGTCCTCGTCGGAAACGGTGGGGGTGATCACAGCCGGAGGCGCGGTCGGAGCTGCGGCGGCCGGCGTCGGTGTGGACGGCGAGGTTGGCGCGACCGGCGTCGACGGCATCGTGCTCGAAGGCGTCGACGCCGGCACCGGGGCATCGGTGACCGTCGATGCATCGCCGGCGCCGTGCGCGGCTTCGAACGCGTCGAAGGTGTCGAAGCCGAGCTCGTGCAACTTGGCCGCTTCCTCGACGAGCGTCTCGTGATACACGCGGCGTGCGGCCGCGCCGCCGATGCGTTTGTGCGACTTGCGTTCGGTGTCGACGACGCGCGCGTGCACATCGAAGATCGCCATCACTGCCTGCGGCGTGGGTTCGGTCACTGGCGTACCTGTCGTGCTCGTGGGGCCTGTCGTACTCGTGGGGCCTGTCGTACTCGTGGGGCCTGTCGTATTCGTGGGGCCTGTCGTTCCTCGGGATGACGTATCCCCATGATCGTCGGCCGTAGCCGGAAGCGCAGGTTCGGCCCCCGGCGCCTCGGACGCGGGGTGGGCGGCCACATCGGGGCGCGCGGTCGGTACGTCGTCCACATGGTCCTCATCGGTCGTTTTAGGACCAGCCTGAGGTCGGGTCCAGCTGAACCGGATCGACATGTTGGCCTCCGTATTGCACGAGGTGATTGGTGGTTATTGAGGTTCGTGAGGGTTCTTGGGGGTGGAGAGTGTTGACGTAGTGGAGGATTGTGTCATAAGGTGGCGCTCAGTGGAGGGAAGGGGAGTCAGAGAGAGCCCCTTCCGGTTGATCCACGGGACAGACAGCACGCACGACACGCACAAGGGGTTCGGCAATGTTCCTGGGGGAGTTTCAGCACTCTCTCGACGCAAAGGGTCGGGTGATCCTCCCGGTCCGGTTCCGCGAACAGCTCGAGGGGGGTGCGGTGATGGCCAAGGCTCTGGACGGATGTCTCGCCGTCTACCCGGTCGAGAAGTTCGCGCAGCTCGCCGACAAGCTCGGCGACGCCCGCGAACGTGGTTCCCGGGAACGCCAGGCCGCGCGCTCGTTCTTCGCCGGTGCAGTGGAGTTCACGCCCGACAAACAGGGGCGCGTCGCAGTGCCGCCGCAACTGCGCGAGTACGCGCACCTCGACCGCGAGGTCGTGGTCGCCGGCAGCTTCGACCACCTCGAGATCTGGGATTCTCAGATGTTCGCCGAGCGCGACGCGGTCGGCATCGCATCCATGCTCGAAGGCGAAGGCATTAACGACTTCCTCTGATTGCAAGCGCATAGGAATCCGTCCGGACCGCGAACAGCGCCCGGGCTCTTGACAACACGACGGAACCCGGAGTCCCGGGTTCGTCTTCAGCTCCCCGGCCGGCGCGGTTGTTGGCCCCTACTCCGCCCGCTTTCAGCCGTAGCCGACTCGGGGAGACATCCCGGGCGGTGCCTGTCGACCGGGGAGCTGAAGACGGGATCGGCGGCAACGCGGTTCCGGCGAAGGCGAGGAGGCCCGACGAAGTACGTAAGGAGCAAACGGTGGCGGAGGAGTTCTCGCATCTCCCGGTAATGGCTCGGGAGGTCGTGCAACTTCTCTCGGCGGTGCCCGGAGGAATGCTCGTCGACTGCACGGTCGGTGGCGGTGGCCACTCGGCATTGCTGCTCGACGCGCGCCCCGACGTGCACGTGCTCGGGCTCGATCGCGACGTCGACGCCGTCGAAGCCGCCCGCATCCGCCTGGCGCGTTTCGGTGACCGCGCTCAGGTCGTACACGGTGGATTCGAACGCATCGCAAGTCTCGTGCAACAGCACGGTGAAGGAGCAAAGGTCATGGGCATCCTCATGGATCTCGGCGTGAGCAGCGCGCAGCTCGATCGTCCCGAGCGGGGCTTCTCGTATCGCTTCGACGCGCCGCTCGACATGCGCATGGATGCCAAGCAGTCGCTCACCGCGATGGAAGTCGTCAACGGCTACGAAGAGTCGGAGTTGGCCGCGGTCATCGCGCAATACGGCGAGGAACGGTTCTCGCGGCGTATCGCGCACGCGATCGTCGCAGCCCGGCCGGTCAGCACCACGCGCGAGCTATCCGACGTCGTACGCGACGCCATCCCCGCGGCGACCCGCCGGCGCGGGCCCCACCCGGCGCGCCGGACGTTCCAGGCGATCCGTATGGAAGTGAACCGCGAGCTCCCGAACCTCGCCGACGGTCTCGACGAGTCGGTGCACGTCGTCGGACCGGGCGGTCGCGTGCTCGTGCTCGCGTACCACTCGCTCGAAGACCGCATGGTGAAGGAACGGTTCGGGCGCTGGGCCGGCGACGATGCCGCGCGCGCCGTACCCGCCAAGCTCCCAGTCGAACCGACCCGACCCAACGCGCTCGTGCGGGTCCTCACCCGCAAACCGGTGCGTCCGACGGCCGACGAGATCGCGTCGAATCCCCGCGCCGAGAGCGCCCGCCTCCGTGCGGTGGAGCGCCTCGCCCCTGAAGTCGCCTCCGTTCCCGACATCGTCGCCTGAGTGCGCCCATGAGCGCGCAACCGTCCCCGCGGACCACCCGAGACCAGAACGCGAACACCCAGACAACGAAGTTTGAGACGCGTCCGGATTCGACCGCCCGCGGGGACGGCGCGCACGCCCGCCTCACCGTTGCGCCCGACGTCGCCCGGCGCCGGCTGCGGGCCCGGCTGACGATCTGGACCGCGGTTCTGGTGACCGTCGCGTCGTTGTTCACGCTCGTCTCGTTCCACGTCTTCGCGGCGCAGTCGGCGTTCAGCCTCGAACGGCTCTCCAAGGACCGCGCCAACGAGCAACTGCGGTACGAGCGGCTGCGGGAGATGGTCTCGAGTTTCTCGTCGGCGCAGTCGGTCATCGCCGCGTCGAGGCATCTCGGCATGGTTCCCGGCCCGTCCGACGTCGTGCTGCCCGCCGCCAATGCGAACACGACCGGTACGACCGGCGCGCCGAACCCGGCGGTGTCGTCGGCCAATAGCTACCTGAACACGAAGCCTGCCCTCGCCCCGTGACCCCGCCCCGACCCCCCGATATGCCCCGGCGGCGGCCGCCGAACCGCGTGCGTACGGCGCCGCCCGAAGCGGCTCCCGTGCGCAGGGCGCGCCCGGCCCGGCGCCTCGGTGTGTGTAGCGCGCTGTTGATCGTCGGCTTCGGTGGTCTCGCCGCGCGGGTCGGTCAGTTGCAGATCGCAGAAGGCGGCCGGTACAAGCAGCTCTCGGTCAGCCTCGCGCTGCACACGATTCCGCTGCCGGCCGAACGGGGCAGCATCTTCGACCGCAACGGTCGTGATCTTGCGATGTCGATCCAGCGCACGACGGTGTACGCCGACCCGTCGCTCGTCACCGATCCCGCGCACGAGGCGGCCGTGCTCGCGCCGGTGCTCCACGTCAACGAGTCGTCGCTTTACCAGGCGCTCTCGGACAAGGGCACCAAGAAGTCGCCCCGTCGGTTCGAGTACCTCGCGCACACTGTCGCCGACGACGTGGCGCAGGCGGCGCAGGCGCTCAAGCTCCCGGGGATCGGATTCGTGCCGGAATCGGCGCGCAGCTACCCGGCGGGTGCAGTCGGTGCGGCGGTGATCGGCGAGGTACACGCCGACAACACGGGTGCCGCGGGCGTCGAGCAGGAGTACAACTCGCTGCTCACGGGGAAGCCCGGCAGGTTGGTGGTCGAGCAGGATCCACTCGGCCACGACATCCCCGACACGCAACGGACGCAGGTCGACGCCCAGCGCGGGACCGACGTGGTCTTGTCGGTGGACGAGGATCTTCAGTGGCAGGCCGAGTACTCGCTGCTCGACCAGGTGAAGGCCACCGGCGCCAAGAGCGGCATGGCCGTCGTCGTCGACATCACCAACGGTGACGTCCTCGCGATGGCGAGCGTGCTCGGCGGTACCGCAACCGCGCCGGCGCGCGTCGCCGGGCCCGGCAACACCAACTCGCCGTTGACCCAGCTCTTCGAACCGGGTTCGACGAACAAGCTGATCACCCTCTCGTGGGCGCTCGAGCACGGCTACGTCAAGCCCGACACGATGTTCAACGTGCCGTACTCGATACCGGTCGATCCGCACGTCAAGCCGTTCGTCGACGCGGAAGCGCATACCGGCGTCGCCGACGGGATCGAGAAGTGGACGACGGCCGACATCCTGCGGGAGTCGTCGAACGTCGGCACGATCGAGATCGCGCAACGCATGAAGAACCAGGAAGTCGCCGACGCGGTGCGCGCGTTCGGGCTCGGCAAGCAGACCTCGGTCAGCTGGCCGTACCAGCCCGCCGGACTCCTGTTGTCGCCGTCGCAGTACTTCGCGACCGGCAAGTACTCGACCGCGATCGGGTACGGGGTCTCCGTCACCGCGATGCAGATGATCGACGCCTTCGCCACGATTGCGAACAGTGGGGTGACCCGGCCCCCGCACCTGCTCGAAGCGACGATCGACTCCAAGGGCGTCCGTCATCCCGCGCCCGTACCCACCGGCTCGCGGGTCGTGTCGACCAACACCGCGACCGAGATGACCCAGATGCTCCAGGGAGTCGTGTCGAACGGCACCGGCGCGTGCGCCGCCATCTCCGGTTACGACGTCGCGGGCAAGACCGGCACCGCGAAGACCGCGCTCGCGACGGGCGGTTACGCCCCCTCGGCGACGATGGCGTCCTTCATCGGTTATGCACCCGCCACCCATCCCCGCTTCGCCACCCTGGTCGCGCTGGACGAGAACAACCTGAGCTACGGCGGCGAGGTCGCGGCCCCCGTGTTCTCGGAGATCACGCAGTTCGCGTTACAGCATTACCTCGTGGCGCCGACCGATCTCCCGAACACGCAGTACTCGGCCGCGCAGCTGACGGCGAAGGCCGCCGGCAACACCTGCGCGGTGCCGCACGGCTCCGATCTCGCCGCGGCCCAGGCCCAGCTCGCCCACGCCCAGACTTCGACTGCCGGAACCTCGACCGCCGGAACCTCGACGAACCGCGCGCCGAAATCTACGAGCAAGCCCGTGACCACTACGACGACGAGCGGGCACGCCGGAGTGACGGCGGGAGCGGTGGCAACGACCGGTAGCCTGCCTCCCGACCCGTCAAAGCACACCTAGGAGGACCGTGCTGTTGCACGACCTCCTCGCCGAGAACGAGGCGTACGATCCGCACGTCGAGGTCCGTGGCGATGCGGCGGTCGACGTCGTCTCCGTGGTGCACAACAGCCGCGAAGTCGCGCCGGGCGCGCTGTTCTGTTGCATTCCCGGCGCGCGCAACGACGGGCACGACTACGCGCCTGCGGCCGTGGCCGCGGGGGCGACCGCGCTGCTCGTCGAGCGCATGCTCCCGCTCGACGTTCCGCAGGCGCGCGTGGGGTCGGTTCGTCGCGCGCTCGGCCCGCTTTCGGCGCGGTTCCACGGCTATCCCTCGCAATCGCTGCGCGTCCTCGGTGTCACGGGGACGAACGGGAAGACCAGCACGACGTATCTGCTCGAAGCCATCGCGCGCGCGAACAACGATCGCGTCGGTGTGATCGGCACGGTCGAGGCCCGCATCGACGGCGCCGGGGTTCCGCTGCATCACACCACGCCCGAAGCCACCGACCTCCAGGCGCTCCTGGCGCGTATGCGCGACACCGCGATCGACACGGTCGCCATGGAGGTCTCGTCCCACGCGCTCGACCAGCATCGGGTCGACGGCACCCGCTTCGCCGCAGTGACGTTCACGAACCTGACGCACGATCATCTCGACTACCACGCGACGGTCGAGGCGTACTTCGAAGCCAAGGCCGCGTTGTTCGACACGCGCTTCTCCTCGCGTGCGGCGATCAACATCGACGATTCGTACGGCGCGACGCTCGTCGAGCGGGCGCGTGGGCGCGACATGCAGGTGTGTACGTACTCGGTCGACGATCCGACGGCCGACGTCTTCGCGCGTGACGTATTGTTGCGGCGGGACGAGACGCTGTTCGATCTCGTCGACGCTCGTCACGACCATCATGGTTTGGTGCGCAGCCCACTGGTCGGGCGCTTCAACGTGTCGAACGCGCTTGCCGCGGCCGCGACTGCGCTCGTTGTCGGCTTCTCCTTCGAAGCGGTGCTCGCCGGGCTCGGTGCACCGGTGCGAGTGCCTGGCCGCTTCGAGCGGGTCGGAGCGGCCCGGGACTTCGCGGTGCTCGTCGACTACGCGCACACGCCCGACGCATTGGCGTCGGTGCTCGACGCGGCGCGGGCGCTGGTCGACGGGGGCAAGCTCGTCGTCGTGTTCGGTTGCGGCGGCGACCGCGATCGTTCCAAGCGCCCGTTGATGGGCGAGGTGGTGACGCGCCTGGCCGACGTCTCGGTCCTGACCTCCGACAACCCGCGTTCGGAGGATCCCGTGGCGATCGCCCGCGACGTGCTCGACGGGATCCCGGCCGATCGGTTGGAACCGACCGTGGAACTCGACCGGCGGGCCGCGATCCGGGCGGCCCTGCGCAGCGCGGGTGCGGGCGACGTCGTCGTGATCGCCGGAAAGGGTCACGAGACGGGACAGACCGCGAACGGTGTGACCACGCCGTTCGACGATCGAGTCGTGGTCGCCGAAGAGTTGGCGGCATGCTCGTGAGCGTGCTGACGGCGGGCGAGATCGCAGAGCGCGTGCTCGGTCGCGTTGTCGGAGATCCTGCGGCGACCGTCGACGCGTGGGCGTTCGACTCCCGGGCGCTCGACGACGGCGCATGCTTCGTCGCGCTGCGAGGCGCACGCGACGGACACGATTTCGTCGCGTCCGCGTTCGAGGCGGGCGCGCACGTCGCGCTCGTCGATCGCGACTTTGCCGGCGTTCCCGAACCCCCTGCCGGCCGGGCCTTGGTACAGGTCGGCGACACGCTCGGCGCGTTGCAAGAGATCGCCCGCTCGCTGCGTATGGACCGGCCTGAGCTGCACGTGGTCGCCGTCGGCGGCTCGACCGGCAAGACGTCGACCAAGGATCTGCTCGCAGCCGCGCTCGTGTCGCAGGGGTGTCACGCGAATGCGGAGTCGTTCAACAACGAGTTCGGGCTCCCGATCACCTTGTGCAACACGCCCGCGTCGGCGCACGTCGTGGTGACCGAGATGGGCGAGCGCTTTGTGGGTGATCTCGAGGAGCTGTGTTCGATCGCTCGTCCCGACACCGGCGTGGTGACGAACGTCGGGCTCGCGCACGCCGAGCATCTCGGAGGCCCCGAAGGTGTCGTCGCGGTGTTGACCGAGCTCGTCGAATCGCTACCCGGTCCCGGCACCGCGGTGCTCAACGCCGACGACCCCTCGACGGCAATCCTTCGGGCCGCGACCCTGGCGACCGTCGTCACGGTGGGCGAGTCGGCCGACGCCGACTTCCGCGTCACCGACGTCGAGCTCGACCCGCGGCTCCGGCCCTCGTTCACGGTTGCCGGGCAACGGTTCACGATCCCGTTGCGCGGACGTCACCAGACGACGAACGCGGCGATGGCGATCGCGGTCGCACACCGGGTGTTCTCGGTACCGCTCGACGAGATCGCGCTCGAGCTCGCGGCCGCGGCCCC
>JBEPUZ010000101.1:0-14618 GCA_041691275.1 Actinomycetota bacterium
TCGCACATGGCTCCCTCCAAGGCGCCGAAGACAAGGCGCCTGTCGTCCGCACGTCCCGTAGCCTGCCTCCATGGGAGCAGGCGACCCTCGGGTGTCCGTGTGCCTGCCGGCGCGCGACGAGGCCGCGACGATCGGCGCCATCGTCGCCGAGGCGGTTCGTCTCGACATCGTCGACGAGGTGGTCGTGCTCGACGACGGGTCCACCGATGCGACCGCGGCCGTCGCCACCGCGGCCGGTGCCCGGGTCGTGAGCGAGGCGTCGGTGTTGCCTGAGACGGGCCTCGGCTCGGGCAAGGGCAACGCGATGTGGAAGTCGTTGTACGCGTGCGACGGCGACATCATTTGCTGGGTCGACGCCGATCTGCGCAACTTCCGGGGCGAGTACGTCGAGCGACTGTGCGCTCCGTTGCTCACCCAGCCCGACACGATGTTCGTGAAGGCGTATTTCGAACGTTCGTTCGCAGGGGCACCGACCGGCGGGGGTCGCGTGACCGAGCTCGTGGCGCGCCCGCTGCTGTCTCTGCTCTTCCCCAAGCTCGCCGACATCGTGCAACCGCTCGGCGGCGAGTACGCGGCGCGGCGGAGCGCGGTCGAGGTGTTGCCGTTCGTCGAAGGCTGGGGCGTCGAGCTCGGGCTGCTCATAGACGTCGTCGAGCGCTTCGGGCGTGACTCTCTGGCTCAGGTCGACCTTGACGTGCGCGAGCACCGCAACCGGCCGCTCGTCGATCTCGGCGCTCAGGCGCTCGCGGTCACGACGACCGCGCTCCGCCGGGCCGGGCTGTTGTCGGAGTCGCTCACGCCGTTCGTCGAGCTACTGCACGCGTTGCCGGACGGGTCCGTCGAAGCGGAGCCGGTCGAAGTACGGGAGCGGCCGCCGATCATCACGGTGCCCGCGTACCGAGCGCGTTTCGCGCCGCCTCGATAGCCGCCTCTTCGACGAGCAACGCGGTTCGCGTGTACGTCTCGTTCGACTGCCAGACGCGATCGGTGAGCGCGAGCACCTGCACGCCGGCGCGGCCTGCGAGCGCGGCGCGAGCGTCGTCGGTGGCCTGACCAGCCACAATCGCGACCCGGTCGACGCCGAGGTCTTCGGCCCACGCCAGCACACCACCCACCACCTTGCCGGTCAGGCTCGCAGCGTCGAGCTTTCCCTCACCTGTGATCGCGAAGTCGGCGCCTTCAAGCGCATCTTCGAGACCGACCGCATCGGCAACCACGTCGAAGCCCGGCGCGAGCTCGGCGCCGATCGCGGCCAGGCCACCCGCGAGACCGCCCGCCGCGCCCGAGCCCGTGATCTGACTCACGTCGATTCCGGTGCGCGTCCGGTAGCGCTCGGCGAGCATCTGCAGCCGGCGCGAGAGCAGCGAGATCTGCGCGGAGCTCGCGCCCTTCTGCGGCGCGAAGACGCTCGCGGCATCGACGAACGACGTCTCGACGTCGCACGCGACCGTCACCCTCATTCCCGCGAGGTTCCAACCCAGCGCTTCGAGCGCAGCGAGCCCACCGTCGGTCGTCGCGCTCCCGCCCACGGCGACGACGACGCGCGTGAAGCCCTGGGCTCGCACCGCGGCAATGAGCTCGCCGGTTCCGCGCGTGCTCGCCCGCAAAGGATCGTTGCGGCCCGACACGAGCGCGAGGCCACTCGCCTGCGCCATCTCGATGACCGCGGTACCGCCCGTGAGCACACCCCACTGCGCGTCGACGGGGTCGCCCAGCGGGCCGGTGACGCACGTCGTGCGCCGGGATCCGCCTCGCGCCGCAAGCAGTGTGTCGAGCGTGCCCTCGCCACCGTCCGCGAGCGGGAGCTCGATCACCTCGTCGAAACCCGCGCGCCCGACTCCGGCGGCCATCGCGTGCGCGACCTCGTCGGCGCGGAGCGTTCCGCGGAATTTGTCGGGACACACGACGGCTCGGGTCATGATGCAGACGTCATAGGGCACTCATCACAGCGAATAGATTGTGGCCTGTCCGCTGTCCGCGCGCCCCCCGGAGCTGAAGTTGCTCGAACGCGTCCCGTTACTCGACAAACACCTCGACGATTATGCCGACGTCGTCGAACCCGGCACTCTCGAACGGATCCGGGCCCTCGCCAAGCCGCTGAAGGGCGCCCGGGTCCTCCACCTCAACGCCACCGCGTACGGCGGCGGTGTCGCCGAGCTCCTCGCGACCCATGTTGCGTTGCTCCGCGACGTGGGAATAGATGCCGAATGGCACGTGATCCACGGGAGCGACGAGTTCTTCGCCGTGACCAAGGCCGTCCACAACGCGCTCCAGGGAGCCGATGTCGAGTGGACGACGCAGATGGAGCACATCTACCTCGAGCGCGTGCTCGACAATGCGCTGCAACTCGAGGGCGAGTGGGACTTCGTCGTCATCCACGACCCGCAGCCGGCCGCGATCCGCGACTACGCGCGGGCCCGCGGCGTGGCACCCGACAGCACCAAGTGGATCTGGCGCTGCCACATCGACCTCACCGACGCCAACGCGCAGGTGTTCGAGTTCTTCCGACCGTTCGTCGAGCAGTACGACGCCTCGGTGTGGACGATGCCGCAGTTCGTCCCGAACTCGTTGACGATGGACCGCGTCGTGATCGCGCCGCCGTGCATCGACCCGCTGTCGGTGAAGAACCTCGAGTTGCCCGACCCGTTCACGAGCGAGATCGTGAAGCAATACGGCGTGCGTCCCGACGACCCGCTCATCGTGCAGGTCAGCCGGTTCGACCCGTGGAAGGACCCGATCGGGGTCATCGAGGCGTATCGGATCGTGAAGCAGGAATTCCCGAAGGTGCAGCTCGTGCTGGCGGGATCGATGGCCACCGACGACCCCGAGGGCTTCCACTACTGGGGGCTGGCCGACGCGGCGCGCCACGGCGACCCGGACATCCACCTGCTGTCGAACATCCAGCAGGTCGGCAACGTGCAGATCAACGCGTTCCAGCGGCTCGCCGAGGTCGTGATGCAGAAGTCGTTGCGCGAGGGATTCGGGCTGACCGTCAGCGAGGGTCTCTGGAAGGGACGGCCGGTCGTCGGCGGTCGCTGCGGCGGCATCACGCTGCAGATCGAGGAAGGCGTGAACGGCTACCTCGTCGACGACGTCGAGACGGCTGCGGCGCGTACCGCCGACCTGTTGCGCGATCCCGACCGGGCGACCGCGATGGGGGTGGCCGGTCGCGAGATCGTGCGCCAGAAGTTCCTCTCGACCCGCGAGCTCGAGGACTGGCTGCGGCTGTACTCCGAGCTGCGATGACGGGACGCGTCCGGTGATCGTCGTGTCCCACCGGGGCCCGTACACATTCGGCCGCGACGACGACGGCGAGCTCGTCGCGCAACGAGGCGCGGGCGGCGTGGTCAGCGCGCTGTCGCCGCTGCTCGCCGACCAGACCGACGTCACGTGGATCGCGGCAGCGATGTCGGACGAGGACCGGTCGCCCGAGGCGGTCGAGCTCGCGCGCGATCTCGACGTCTCGGTGAAGCTGCTCGACCTCGACCGGGTCCAGCACCGCATGCACTACGACGTCGTGGCCAACGGCGTCCTGTGGTTCTTGCACCACGGGATGTTCGACCACTCGCGCCGACCCCGTTTCGATCTGCGGTTCCGCGACGCCTGGGAAGCGTTCGTCGCGGTGAACCAGCACTTCACCGACGCGGTCGTGGAGACGGCGTCCGAAGGCGACATCGTCTTGGTGCAGGACTACCAGCTCACGATGACGGCCGGTCAGTTGCGGGCCCAGCGCCCCGACCTGCGCGTCGTGCACTTCACCCACACCCCGTTCGCGGGACCCGACGACTTCTCCGTGCTCCCGACCGACGTCGCCGAGGCGTTGTGCGGCGCACTCGCGTCGGGACCAGCGGGTTTTCACACCAAGCGCTGGGCCCAGGGATACTGGCAGTCGGCCCGGTCCACGCTCGGGCGGGGCGCTGCCATCACGCCACCTTTTGCCGCGAGCCTCGGGCCCGACATCGCCGCGCTCGAAGAGGTCGCGGCGTCAGCCGCCGCCCGCGCGGCGGCCGCCAGTCTCGACGAGGCTGTCGGTGATCGGCTCGTGATCGTGCGCACCGACCGCATCGAGCCGTCGAAGAACATTGTGCGCGGCTTCCTCGCGTTCGACCGTTTGCTCGAAGCACGGCCCGGGCTCCGCGGACGCGTCGTGTTCATCGCGATGGTGTACCCGTCGCGTCAGGGTCTCGCCGAGTACCTCGCGTACGAGAACGAGGTTCAACAGATCGTCGCCCGCGTAAACGATCGCTGGGCCACTGCCGACTGGACCCCGATTCTGCTCGACGATCGCGACGACTTCGCCCGCTCCGTTGCGGGGATGCAGCGCTACGACGTGTTGCTCGTGAACTCCTTGAAGGACGGCCTCAACCTGGTCGCGAAGGAAGGGCCGGTGCTGAACCGCCGGGACGGCGTGCTCTGCCTGTCGCCCGAGACCGGCGCGTACCCGGAGCTCAAGGCAGCCGCGATCGCGGTGCACCCCTACGACATCGAGCAGAGCGCGGGCGCGCTCGACGACGCGCTCTCCATCCCGCTCGACGAGCGCGCGGTACGCGCCGCGAAGCTGCGTGCACTCGCGATTGCGCGCACACCGGCCGACTGGTTGGCCGACCTCGTCCGCGCTGCGGGCTAGTCGATCCCATCCGCGACGTCTCTACCCGATTGCGTCGGCGACGCGCCCGAGCAACGCGAGGAGTCCGGCCGGACCGTCGACGATCAGATCGGTAGCGGCGGCAAGTTCCGGCGGCGCTTCCGACGACGTGACGCCAATACGTACCGCCTGGTCCAGCCGGCCGTCGGTCACTGCCCGCCCCATCTCGGCAAAGGCGGGAAGGTCGCCGTAGTCGTCTCCTGCGAACGCACCGACCTCGAAGCCGGAGAGCAGCGCCCGGACCCCGGCCGACTTGTCGACCTCGATCGGCGGCCGGAGCTCGATGGCCATGCGCGTCTGCAGCTCGGCGAGCCCGTGCCGTTTCCCCACCTCCCGGGCGATCTCGACGATCGCCGCTTCCTGCTCCGGAAACGGTCGCCAGTGCAGGGTCACGCTGATCCCCGACTTCGGCTCGACCGCGCCCATCGGCAGGCGCGCCTCGAGCTCGGCGGTCGCCGCGGCCACCGCGGCCAGGTACGGCTTGACCCGGGGGTCGACCGAGTACTCGCCCCCGATCGACTGTTCCATGCCGTAGAGGCCGACGAAGTCGAGTCCGTCGACAGGCAGGTGGAGGGCGAGGAAACCCACCGGACGGCCACTCACGATCGCCACCCGGCCCAGCTTGGACGCCAGGCGACCGAGCACCTCCGGAGCCTCGGCGAGCGGCCGCGCATCCTCGGCCCGATCGACGATCGGCGCCAACGATCCGTCGAAATCGAGCAACACCACGGTGCGGTCGGCATGAAGTGTTAACACGCCAACCGTTGCGTCGGCTTCGATCACGGTGCGACGCTAGCTGGATGGCCGTGACCGCTGCTCCGAACTCCGCCGCTCCGAACTCCGCCGCTCCGAAGTCGGCGGCCCAGAAGACCATCAGCGACGAACGCGAGCGACTTGTCGCGCTCAGTCATCGCATCCACGCGCACCCCGAGGTGAAATTCGAAGAAGAACAGTCGAGCGGTTGGACCGCCGGCGCGCTGGCGGACGCCGGCTTCACGATCGAGTTTGGCATCTGCGACCTCCCAACCGCCTTCTCCACCCGGGTCGGTAACGGGCCGCTCCACATCGCGATCTGCGCCGAGTACGACGCGCTGCCGATCATCGGGCACGCGTGTGGGCACAACATCATCGCGTCGAGCGCGGTCGGCGCGGCCTTGGCGCTGGCGCCGCTCGTCGACGACCTCGGCATCACACTGTCGGTCATCGGCACGCCCGCTGAGGAGGGCGGTGGCGGAAAAATCCTCATGATGGAGCGGGGCGCCTTCGACGGCGTGCACGCGGCGTTGATGATCCACCCGACTCCGATGGAAGACCTCTATCCGCGCGTGAGCGCGGTAGCGCACATGCGGGTGCAGTACACGGGCCGAGAGTCACATGCGGCGATCGCACCCGAGCTCGGTATCAACGCCGCCGACGCGCTGACCGTCGCCCAGGTCGCGATCGGGCTCCTGCGCCAGCACCTCCGGCCGATCGATCAGATCCACGGCATCATCACGCACGGCGGCGACGCGACCAACGTCGTCCCCGCCCACACCGAGGGAACGTGGATGGCGCGCTCCCGCACCATCGACGATCTCGAACAGCTGATGCCCCGCATCGGACACTGCTTCGAAGCGGGCGCGCTGGCAACGGGTGCGACGCTCGCAATCTCCGACGTGTGCCCGCCGTACGCGCACATGGATCACGATCACGAATTCGCCGAGCTCTACCGCGCCAACGCGGGCACGATCGGACGGCCCGAGTCGCAAGACGGCGCGGCGACGTTCTCGACCGACATGGGGAACGTCTCGCTCGTGATCCCGTCGATCCACCCATGCATCGCCATCGAGACCGCAGGCGCGGTCAACCACCAACCCGCGTTCACGGAGGCCGCAATCAACGCGTCCGCAGATCGTGCGGTGACCGAAGGCGCGCTCGCGATGGCGTGGACGGTGATCGACGCGGCGTCGGGGCCGCTTCGCGACCGGCTACTGCGCACCGGCGCGAACGTCTCGGAGTCGAGCTAGGCGCCGACGACGATCACGCAGTCGACACCGTCACTCGACGGCGGCGCCGGACTGGGGAACGGCGAGACCTTGGCGCCCTTGAGCGCAGTCTGTTGCGAAAGGGCGACGGCCTCGCGCGCCAGGCCCGAACGACACAGGATCGACTTGCCACTCTGGGAGTGCCCGGTCCACGTGCTCGCCTGCGGTTGGTTCGTGTAGCCGACCTGCTGCAGCGCGGTGCGCAGGTGCGCGGCGGCTCCCGTCGCAGCGCCGCCGTTCAACACGAGGATCTTCAGCTGGCTCGGCGTCTTCGCCGGAGTGGAGGGTTGCGTCGTCGACGTCGTGGCCGCCGTCGTCTGCGAAGGACGAACAGTGGTTGTCGTCTTCGCCGGAGCAACGGTGACCCGCGGCGATGACGACGATCCCGCGCTGCTCGTGTCGGTCTTCTGCAGCAGGAACACGCCGACGATCACAGCCAAGCCAATGAGCACTGCGCCCTTGGCTGCGGCGGCGCTCGCGCCTCGCGCGAACTCGCCGTTGCCCCCCGGTGGACGATTCATCCCACCATTCTGCCCGGTCGGACTCTCGGATGTGCTCACCGGGTGCTGGGATCGGCGCGGCGCCCTTCGATTCGGCCGCGTCGGGCCTGCTCCCGGCGTTTGCGCAAGCGCAGAATCGTCAGGGGGTCGTATCGCATCGCTTCGGCACGGTCGATCAACCCGTGCAGCGCTCGGTAGTAACTACTCGCGGACATCTCGAGCTGCGCGCGGATAGCGACGTCCTTGCGCGACCCGAGCTGCCACCACGCCCGTTCGAAGTCGATCAACGCGCGTTCGTGCTCAGAGAGATCGGATGCGTTCATCGGCCCACAAGCCTGCTCTCTTCGCGCGCCAAATACAAGGATCCCCCCTCGTGGACCGCCTGTGGTCAGCGCTTCGGACGGGTACTACGCGACGGGCGCTTCATCGCGTCGACCGCGCTGCGATGGTCGTGACTCTTCGGACTGAAGCTGTTGTCGCGCGAGATTCGTACGATCGCCTCCGCGCGCGACGTGACCGACGTCTTCTGGAAGATCGATTTCAGGTGCGTCTTCACCGTGTTCTCGCTCACCCAGAGCGCGCTCGCGATGTCGCGGTTGCGCATCCCCCGCGCGAGGAACACCGCGACCTCGCTCTCCCGCAAGGTGAGACCGAGATCGTGCCCGGGCCACGGTTGTCGCACCGCTCGGCCGAAGCTGGTGCTCACGAACTCCTGAGCGTTCGCGATCTGCAGGAGCGCGTCGACGAGGGCTTCGGCGGTCATCGACTTCGCGAGCACACCCCTCGCGCCCGCAACCCGGGCGGCGGCGAACCGTTCGGGCGTGAATGACCACGTGTAGACGGCGACCGCGCCGACGTGGCGGTCGCGCGCGAGTTCGGTGATCCGGTCGAGTCCGAGGCGCGGGTGTCCGTACGTGTCGAACAGCGCGACGTCGACTGTCTGGTCGGGGTTGTGCTCGACGTCGAGCTCGACGACCTCGATCCGGTCGGAGAACGGCTTCAGCATCGCTTCCAGGCCCCGCAGGACGATCTCGTAGTCGTTGACCAGCGCGATCCGCGCCCGCTCGGGGCGAGTCCCGGGGCCCTCCGTCTGGCTCATCCGTACTCCCGACCCTGCAGCCGACCCGCAGCTCACCTAGCTGCCGTTATACCCGCTCGGCATCGGGTTCTACCGAAGAAGGCCGATCATGGCGCGGAGTACTCCCCACGTCGACACCGGCGAACGCATGCGAACGCATGCGAACGGCGACAGACACGCGCGCCAGTGCCATGGACGCCTCACGGAAGCACGCCGCACCTTCGGCCAATGAAGCCGACACTGCCACCCGTGAGCACCGAAGTGTCGGGGGCAGATAGGGCGGCCGAGAGTGGCCCTACGTGCGGTGAGAGGCAGCCCGCCGGCTGAAAACAACACGGAAGATGTACCCGATGACGAGAGCGATGACCGCGACCACGATTCCGCCGACGATCGAGGCCATGGCCGATGCACCGGTCACGAACGCAATGAGGACGTAGATAACTCCGGCGATGAGCCCCGGGACGAGACTGCCGGTCAACGACGTGTCGATTCCCCCACGCATTTCCTGCCCCTTCATTCGGGGCGACGAAGCCAGAGACCGGGCTCGATCGCGTCACATGCGTTGTGTGTCATCGACCGTACACCCGCTCCGCCGGGCAGACGCAGAGAGCGCAGAGCAGCAGCGCCAGCTATGCGCGCGGTCGAAACCGCCGCCACGTTGCGGTCATCGTCGCTCGCGGCTTGTCGTCGAGTACAAGGTCCGCCTGGACCACGATCTCGGTCTCGTCGACAACCTTCGGGAATGCCGTGAGTTGGACCGTGGGGCCGAGCGCTGTCGGGCGAAGGAATCGCACGTCGAAACCGGCGGTGATGAACGGGAGGGGCGCGCCGGGTGCAGCTTTCCATTCGCGTTGCGCCGCTTCCCAGAGCACGACAGCAGCGCCGTGACAGTCGAGCACGGTCGAGATGATGCCGCCGTTGACGAATCCGAACCCGTTGTCGTGCTCCGCGCGTGGCGTGAACTCGGCAATCGTGAGGTCGCCGTCTCGGTAGCTGCGGAGATGGAGGCCGTCCGGGTTTGCGTGCCCGCAACCGAAGCACGTCAGCTCCGGATACAACGACTCCTGAATGCTGAGCTGCTCGATCATTGCTGCATGATGGCCGTCTGCCGACCCTTCAGCGAGTGCAGAGCGGCAGACCTGCGCCATCGCCTTCGGTTGTGCGATGAATTTCGCGGCGACCAATCGTCCAAGTGGTGGTAAGTGTCCGCAAGCGGCGCCGGGACTGCAGCAGGAGGATCAGGACATGAACTCGATGGCACGCCGGATGTTCGAGCTGGTCGAGCCGATCGGTGTCATCCCGTACTCAGCCGACGAACCGAACGAGGCGATGTTCGCCCTGGGGTTCACCAACTACTGGGATACCTACTTCGCCGGACGGGCCGCGCCCCTCGGCCTCACCTCGGCGGAGGTGGTCGACGCGCTCTTCTACAACTTCGCTCCCGGCGAAGTGGCTCGCCACATACCGAAGGTGTGGCGCACCACCACGCCAGAAGCGGCAATCGCCGCTCGCCAGAAGGGCTGTGTGAAGGCACTGCGACGGATCCTCGGCGATCACGTCGACTCTCCCGCCTTCGCACGCGCGGCTGACCTGTTGCTCAAGGCCGCGAGCAGCGCACCGTTCGAGGGCCGGCCGATGTACGCCGCGCTGCGCGCAATCCCGATCCCCGACGACGTGGTGGTCCGTCTCTTTCATGCGGCTTCCTTGCTGCGCGAACACCGTGGCGACGGGCACATTGCCGCCCTGATGATCGAAGGTGTCGGCGGCCTCGAGGCTCACGTCCTCGTCGCCCTCGACATGGGCATGCCCGCGGAGAAGTTCGGACGCATCCAGCACCTCCCCGGAGCACAGCTCGCCGCCCTGATCGACGGGATGCGTGATCGCGGTCTGATCGCCGATGACGGTTGGCTCAGCGAACCAGGTCGCGCTATCAAACAGCGCGTCGAGGCGCTCACTGACGACCTCGCAGCGAAGCCCTACGAGAGCCTCGAGCCCGGCGAGCTCGACGAACTCATGGCCACGCTAGAACCGATCGCCACGCTGCTCCTCGCCGCCCGGGACCAGTAGACCCAGCAACGACGGTCCTGTTCGCGACCTCTCGAGGAATGTCGCCCAAGCGGGATCGAGGTGCGTCACCACCACAGCGATCGAGACCAGTCTTCGTCCTCGTGCTCGCGCGATCGCTGGAGCGGGTCTTTTCCCGGCGCGGCGTTGCCGGCTCGATCAGACGCCTACGCGGTAGTGGAGGTGAACGACGCCGTTTCGGAACCGGCGTTCATCGAGGAGTTCGAGTTGCGCGCGGACGTTGCCTGGCAAGGCGCGCTTGCCGCCTCCCACCACGATCGGGCACAGGAACAGATGGCACTCGTCGACCAGCCCCGCGCCGATTGCGTTGGCAGCGAGCTCGGCGCCCCCAATTGCGATGTCGGCCCCCGAGGACTGCTTGAGCCGCCGGACGGCGTCTCGATCGAACTCGCGCTCGATCCGCGTCCTCGCGCTGGATACCGCCTGAAGCGTCCGGGAGTACACGATCTTCTCGGCGGCGCGCCATATCTCGGCGTAGTCCGAAAACACGGCCGGCTCATCGGCCCCAGTGTTTGCGGTCTCCCAGAACACCATCGTCTCGTACATCCGGCGCCCGTACAGGTAGGTGCCGATCGGCCGCTCGAGATCGTTGACGAACGCATGCACCTCCTCATCCGGCACCGACCAGTCGAACCTGCCCTCCTCGTCTTCGACATACCCGTCAAGCGACGCTATCGCCGCGTAAATCAGCTTGGCCATCTCCACTCCAATCGGTCTTCACGGTGCAGCCACCAAGGCCGCAGAGGCTAAGACCGCGATCCGCAGCCAAAATCATCGAACACGGCATCGCAGGCGCACGAGTACAGATTGACTCGCGCATCCCGGCGCATCGGCGACATGCGATCGCCGTCATCAGGGGCGACCCCGCTGTGGCCGCCCACGTCACCGCGTGACCTGCGAATTCACCAGACACGCGCGCCTGTGCCCTGAACGCGCAATGGAAGCACGACGCAACTTCGGCCAATGAAGCCGATGCTGCGACCCGTGAGCACCGAAGCGTCAGGGAGATGGCGGCGGAGCAGGCGTGCGCGAACCGCCTGACGCCTGAGCCGCTTTCGCACGTCGCGAGCGGTCGTACCTCGGCACCGAAGTTGACGGGGAACCCGCGTGACCTGCGTATTCACCAGAGCCGGGTGTCGGGATCGAACCGACGACCTGCTGATTACAAAGGCTTTCCTACGCACGACCACGGATTGGCACGGACGCGAAATCGCAGGTCAGCGCGCCGCCTCGACAGCGGCGAACGGATGCGCATGGCAACAGACACGCGCGCCTGTGCCATGGACGCGCCATGGAAGCACGCCGCGCTGTCGGCCAATGAAGCCGACACTCCGGCCCGCGAACACCGAAGCGTCGCGAAGATGCCGGCGGAGCGGGCGAGCGCGAGCCGCTCGACCGCCGCGTCGAACAGTCGCGAATGTCGACATCAAGTCGGCGCCTCGATCACCGGAATATCTACAGCTATGCGTGGCTGCCAGCCAGCCGCGCGACGCAGCGCGGGCACCGCAGTGGCTCGGCGATGTCGTCGAAGGACGCCACATTGGGGACCCGCACAAGCCCTTCCCACTCGTAGCCGCACAGAGCGGGCTCGTTGTCCGCAGGCTGTAGGTGGCAGGTCGCGGTAGGCGTATCCGAGTTGGTCGGGTAAACGAGTCGCCGCTGAACGATGCCGCGACGCTCGAAGCGCCCGGACTCCTCGCCGGGCGTACCGAGTCGTTCCGTCGAGACGATCAGCGGTTGGTTCACGCGCGCCAGATTGCCCGCTCTGGCGCATTATTTCCAACGGGATGGCCCGCACTGCTTCTCTAGTTCAGCGCTTCGAGCGCGACCTCGGCGAGTGTTGCGCCTGCCGCCGCGCCTTCGGCAACGTCGAGGCGGCGACCCAGAACGTTCACACCTACGGTGTTTTCGGAGGCGTCCCACCAGATTGCTAGCGACGACGGGATCTCGTCCAGGTTCAGCGCACGCCTCTGCTTGTTCTTCTCCCTTTGGTCTTCTTGTAGATCGCCTTTGCCCTCGGCGTACTTCTCGAAATGCTCCCCGATGTTGCGCACGTCGCGAGCGTGTGGCACGGCCGAATCGAACGCGTCGAGTGCCGGGGTGAGGCGTTTACTGCGCTCGCCGTCCTTCACCTTGTCGCAGTACCCGCGACCCCACCAAACTGCCGTGCGTAGATTCGTCAACGCTACGGCGAAGTAGTGGGCCTGAATCTCGCGGTCGGCGTGCTCCCTTGCCGCGATCGTGCGCGCCGCCTGGTTCTCGACGGCGTTGGCCCATCTCCACACGAAGCCGCGTATCTCGTAGCGTTTGAAGACTTGTTCTTCCTCGGTTTCCATCGCGGCGAGCGTACGACGGCGATGTCCGTTGTCGGCGCTCGCACCGGCTACGACGACGCAGCCGGTGCCGTTGGCTACTGGAAATAACCCGCCAGAGCGGGCAATATGCGCATGACCGGGTACCTGCAACGAAGTCGGGCCGTTGCGTTCGGAGGTCGAGCGTGCCGAACGTCAGTCGTGTCAATCGAACGAAGGTTCAGGCGCGAGAGAACTACGACCGCCGCAGTCGCGGATACGAGCGCATCGAGGGCCGCTTCGAACGGAGCGCCCGCATTTCCGGCGAACAACTTCTTGCGGTGAACCCCCGCGAGAATGTCCTGGAAATCGGTTCGGGTCCCGGCGAGAGTCTGGTCGCGTTCGCACGCAGTACAGGTCGCGACGGCAACGTGATCGGAGTCGATATTTCTACCGAGATGCACCGCGTTGCAGCGAGAAGACTCCGTAGCACCGGACTTGCAGAGTCTGTCTCCCTGGTCGTCGCTGACGGGGCGAGCCTTCCACTGCGGGGAGGGTCTATCGACGCCGTCTTCATGAGCTTCACGCTCGAACTATTTGATACCCCGGAGTTGGCAGCGGTTCTGGGGGAAGTCCGCCGCATGCTGCGGCCCGGCGGTCGAGTCGCGGTCGTCTCTCTCACGATGACTGCGCCACCCGCGTTGATGGAACGGGCCTATCTCCTCGCGCACCGATTCATGCCCCGCTTGGCTGATTGCCGTCCGGTGCCCGTCATTGACCTTCTCAGAGAAGCTGACTTTCTCGTCACCGCGGAACAACGAAGTGACATCGTCGGAGTCCCGGTCGCGGTCATCGGCGCGTCGCTCGCATCGCCAAGGGCCGCCACGCCGCACTAGCGCATAGCTGCCGATCGGGTACACAGCGCACCACCGCGAGATGTTGGGTCGGTGCGCGGGTGAGAGACTCGCGGTCATGTCCGAGCGAGACATTGACCGTTATCTCGCGGGGCTCGACGAGCCGAAGCGGAGCACCTTGGAAGCGCTCCGGCAGTCGATCCTCGAAGTCGTGCCCAACGCAGAGCAGTGCATCTCCTACGGGCTGCCCGCCTTCAAGGTCGACGGCAAGGTCGTAGCAGGGTTCGCGGCGTTCAAGCGGCATCTCAGCTACTTGCCCCACAGCGGCTCGGTGCTCCCGGCGCTCGGCGACGACGTGGCCCGCTACGAGCAGACGAAGGGCTCGCTCCATTTCCCGATCGACAAGCCGCTGTCCAAACGGCTCGTGAAGAAGCTCGTGACGACGCGCCTGCGACAACTCGGCGTCACGTAGGTGTCAACTTGGCCGGTGCAGAGGTTGCGTGCAGAGGTTGCGTGCAGACTCCCGGATATGGGCGACGTCACTCGGAGCGGCTGGTCTTGGCGGTCGATCCTCAAGGATCCGATTCCGCTGGCGGCGGAAGGCGACCGCTCGGGCATGTACTGCCCGGTGTTGGGGGCGGCGTGCTCGAGCCGAAAGTGCTGGGTGGTTGGGTCCACGACGCCTGAGCCGCTATGGCACGCCGCGAACGGTCGTGCTTCGGCACCGGAGTCGACCGGGCTGTTCGCGTGGTTGTCCGCTGTCGTTCGGGTCAACAACCCACGACCTCCGAAGTGGCTTCGGGCGGGGCGAGGACGCCACCTTGGCGAGGGTCTGCACGGATCTCTGCTGCTTCCGTTTAGCGGAAGCGGCATATCTGTGCCGATCTTGGACAGCGTCTCGGGCCTCGAACTTGAGGCTTCAACGAGAAGCTTGCCGAGCTCGGGGAAGGGGGTCGCAGCGACGGTACAGACGTGCGGAGGGTCACCGGTTCGACGGGGCCGATTCGCGGTGAGGTGCGTCGCGATTCGTCGAATGCAAGTTCGTGCAGCTTTTCGCAAGGGTGGTTTCGACGGCGACGGCATCGGGATGCAACGTGTGTGATTCTCGCTCTGCTCGCGATTTTCTTGTCGCGTTTGACCT
>JBEPUZ010000102.1:0-14595 GCA_041691275.1 Actinomycetota bacterium
GTCCCGGGGTTCCGTATCGGCGCCCATGAGGCCGCCCCCTTTTCATCGGAGCTGCTATCGCCGGACGAAATCGAGCGTACCGCCGAGCGTCATCGCCCCCGTCGACCCCGAGAGAAATCGGTCGCGTTCCCAGTCCGGGATGTCGCCTTCGTTAGCCTCGCCGGGATGCGTGTACAGGCCGGTGTCGTCCTCCTCGTCGCCATCGCCGCCCTGGCCCTGCCGAGTTGCAGTTCCGGCTCGAGCAAGAGCGCATCCACGACGGCTACGACCGTCGACCCCGCGAGCTACACCGACAAGACGGCCGCGCGGACCGTCACCATCGACGCGCGCGACGACCTGTTCACGCCCCAGTACATCAAGGTCCGCGCCGGAACCACGGTGGTTTTCGAGAATGCCGGACGGAATCAGCACAACGTCATCTCCGTCGACGGATCGTTTCACGACATCGAGACCGACGCCTTCGCGCCGGGCACGAAGGTACGAGTCGTATTCGACAAGCCTGGAACCCACGACTACTTCTGTTCGCTGCACGGCAGCGCGACCGCCGGCATGCACGGATCGCTGCTCGTGGTCCCGTGACCACCACGGGGGCCGTTACTGGGTGAAGAACGGCGGCATCTGCTCGCGGTCGGATGCGACGTCGCACATCACACTGTTGCGGAGGCAGTGATCGATCTCGCGCTCGAGCGCGGCCGGGTTCCACGCGCTCAGGAAGTCGCCGTGCGCGGAGTAGATGGAGCCCGATGCCAGCCGTAGGTCGTGGCCGTTGCCCCAGATGGGGAAGGTCACGGTCAAGGTGAGCTGCGGGATGTGCACGGGGTGCGGGCTCGGGCAGCGGCCGTGCTCGGAGTACGTGGCCTGGGCGCGGTGATCGGGCGTATCGGTGTGCGTGCCGTCCCAGCAGTCGGGAAACGTGAGCACGAGATGGAGCAAAGCGGTCCGGTCACACGCGGGTGGCGTCTTGTCCAGCGCGGTCCGCACGCCGCACGTCCATCCGGCGGCCTCGCCGACCTGGGGCCGGGTCGCAGTGGGATCGCCCGCGACGAGCGCGAAGCCGAACGGGAACGGCTGCAGATCGGCGGGGTTCACGCCCGGCGCGGCGCGGTAATATGCGTGCGCCTCGAGAGGGACGACGGGCACGGCGTGGTCGTAGAGGGTCGGCTGCCAATAGGCCGCGTCGTCTCCCGGCTTGTCGCACGTGCTGCCTTTCCCCGCGAGTGTCTGCGCCGTCGAGTTCGCGTAGGCGCCGATCGCGCCGTAGAAGTCGTGACTATGCGAACGGCCGGGACGACCACGCGAGACGATCGGATCGTCGAGAGCGGAGTGCGAGTACAGGCACTTCGCGACGAACTGGCCGACGGCTCCTTGCGGTCCGGAGTAGCGCGTCGGCACGGCTGTCCGGCCGTCGGGCCAGCGCGGCGGCGGTCCGAGGCCCACGGACGCGACCGCCGTCGGACCCACGGCACCACTCGGCTCACCGCCGGTGAACGCGACCGCGACGACAAGCCCGACGACCGCGACCACCGCAGCGACGACGACGGCGGGCCGCGTGCCACGAATGCGGACGCGGGACCGCCCGCTCACGAGGGTTTGGTCGGCGTCGTGATCTTCGAGAGGTCGACGGTCATCGGCCGGGTGAAGATCGGCGCATTCGCGGTCGCCGCGTCGGGCATGTTCTGCTGGGCCGGCGGGACCGGCGTCGTCCGGTACGCAGTCTTCGGAGGCGCCGACGGTGTGTCGGTCATCAACTTGACGAGATCCAGCGTGTTCTTCGTCCAGTCGGTCGCCGTCGCTTTACCGCTACACGGCGCCAGCGCTTCGAGATTCGTCGGCGACGTCGTCGTCAACGTGTTACCGGAGAAGCAGTTGCCGAGCTTGTCGGTTGAGCCGCCGCTGTTCGTCAGGTCGATCGTCGCCTCCCCCACGTCGACCAGCCCGGAGCTCGAAACCGCATTGTCTTGGATCTTGCTGTCCTGCGCGTCCCAGAGGATCACACAACCCGGCCCGATGACCGACAGCTTCTTGCACTGACTCGCCGGGACACCGGTACCCGGTACGTGATGCGCGGAGCACGGATCGCCCCACGCAGACTTGGCCGGCGGGACGTCGTTCGCGTCGGCTTCCGGAAACGGCACCAGGCCGATACCCGTGCGGCTGTGGTTGTAGACGAGGTTGTGCTGCACGATCGCCTTGACCGCGCCCGCCAGCAGGATGCCGTTGCCCTGCGCGAGCAGCGACGCCGAGATGCCGCCACCCGCTGTGTAATCGTTGTCGTGAACGAGATTGCCCGCCACGACCGTCTCCCGGCTCGGGTAACACAGCTCATACGAGCCCGAGTTCGGCACGACGCCCGCGCGATTGTGTGCGAACTCGGAATTGACGATGTAGAGGTCGCCGCCGGAGTTCGTGCCCGAGTACCCGAGCCCGTTGTACTCCGACACGACATTCGAGATCACCGCGTTGCAGCGGAAGCACGCGCCGATGTAGAAGCCCGCGTCCGGGCTTCCTGCCGCGTAGTCGTGGTCGAGCTGACCGGTGTAGCTGTCGACGCTGTAGATGCCGTAGTCGCCGTTGCGGTACGCGGTGAGATACGAGCCGCGGTAGCGCTTCGCGCCTGTCCAGAAGAAACCGTTGCTCAAGTAGTTGCGCGCGGTCATGTTCTCCACGACGATGCCTTCCGCACCGAGCACGCGGATGCCGTTCTCCAGCTTGAACTGGCCGTCGAGGATCACGTCGTTGCGGTCGACGCCGCGGATCGTGATGTCGTGCGGGTTCGTCTGTTTCTTCGCGTCGGGAGTGACGTCGACGGCTTCGTGGTAGGTGCCCTTGGCGACGAGGATGAGGTCACCCGGCTTCGACGCGTCGACCGCGGCCTGGATGGTCTTGTATTGGCCGGGCACATTGAGCGTCCGCACGCTGCTCGCGGTGCCTGCCGACTTGCTCGAAGAGCTGCTCGACGAGCATCCGGCCGCCACCACTGTCACGGCCAACGCAACCGCTACGACCCATCGTCCACGCCTGTGCATCGAACCCCCCTGGTTCCTCGACGTCGCATCATGCCCCATCGGCACCGTGCGCGAGAGGTCTTCGAGGGCGTCGACGAGGAGGGGCCGCGTTACGGCCGATCAGTTGACAGCGGTCAGCTCCCTGGGCGGCCGGCCCGCGTGCGAGTGGAAGTCGTGGCGCACCGGCTGCAACCCGGACAGGTCGTGGTTCACGACCACGTTGCGGTCGGAGACGCTGCTGCCCAGCGCGAACTGCGGCCAGAAGCCACCGATCTCCTGCCGGCTCCGCTCGCTCCATCGCCGCGCCAGGTCGCTGCGCGTCTTGTAGAAGTTGAGCGCATACCCACCGCTGTGGATGCGCAGGAGGGAGAAGCCGCCCGGGTACTCCTTGCCCGCCGCGATTTCCTGGTGCAGCACCTTCGGCGCGATCGGGCTGACCGTGCGCTTGTTGCGGTGCGTGTGACCCGCGTGGTGCAGGAAGAGGCCGGGCATCTTGGCGTAGTCGCCGAGGATCGTGGTCGCTTGCGTCTGATTGAGCATGCTCCCCGCGGTGATCGGGAACGCCGAGTTCTGCACGATCAGCGGGTGATGGCCGAACACGATGGTCGGCTGATGCTTGTCGCGCGCGAGCTGTTCGCGGAACCACGCGAACTGGTCAGGCGACAGTGCACCCTCGTCGCCACCGTTGCCGGGCTTGTCGTAGGTGTCGATGCCGATGACGCGCAGGCCTTGCAGCTCGCGCGTGAAGTAGGTCGCCTTGCCCCTCGGGAAGAAGTGGTCATGGAAACAGTCGTTCCCCTGCCACTCCCCGGCCGTGCACGTCGCGTACGCGGTGCCGGCATGCGCGCGATCGTGATTACCGCGAGTCACGAAGAAGTCGCGCTTGTACTTACCGAAATCGGTGAGCAGTTGGCCGGCCTTGCTCAGGTCGACGGGCACGGCCTCTGCCGAGATGTCGCCCGCCGCAAGCAGAAACTGCGCGTCGAGCGCGCTCGCGTCGTGCACGAGGGCTTCGAGCATCACTTCCGGATACGGCGGCAGGCCCGGCTCTTGTTGGATGCCGACGAACGGCAACCCGCCGACGAGCCCGGCGTTCGTCTCGCCCATGTGCAAGTCGTTGCACAACACCATCGAGAACAGGAACCGGCCCGGCGGCGGCTTCGGCGCGGTGAAGCTGTACGGCCCGCCGGTGGTGAGTCCGAAGTCGGAGGTCCCTACCGCGTTCCCGGAGATGAGCGTGAACGGCGTGGGCGGGACCAGCTTCCCGTTCGAGCGCGCTTGGTAGTAGTAGGTCTGCCCGGGCTCGAGCCCGCGCAGCTCGACGTAGTGGTACGGGGTGTTGCGCCGGAGGTCGCCCGCGACCCGGTGCAGACGCGTCGGGCTCGTACCCCAATACACCTCGCCGTCGGCGGGCGCGGGCTGCATGCGGCCAAGCCCGTCGTCGGTCCCGGTGAGACCCGTGTACCACGTGATGATGGCACGATCCTCGGTCAGCGTCACCAGCTCGAGGTTCACCGGGGTGACGTCGTCGCGATGTTTCGGCGTAAGCGCGACACCGCTGAGCATGCCGCTCTTGGCGAACAGCGGTGACGCGGCGGCGACGCCGGACCAGCGCAGGAAATCCCGTCGGGTGAAATCACAGCTCGGCACGGCGAGACCCTAGATCGCGAAGGCCAACAGCGCACGGCTGCACCACAACACACGATGTACCGGCGTCGAACAGCGGGTGACGTGAGCCTGCGAGCGGCCCGGCACGGCGGCTCTCAACGAGTTCTCGCCTGACTCCAACAAGACCGGGAGGCGGGGCCCGCATGCTCGGTTCATGGACATCCCCCTGGAATCCCGCGAACCCCTCGAACCCCTCGAACCCCTCGAGCCCCTCCGGTCGCCCGCGCCCCCGCATCCACGACCGCGCCGCCGCCTCGTCGCCGCGCTCTTGGTCCTCGCCATGGCGCTCGGCGGTGTCGGCGGCTACTCGATCACAAGGTCGGTGAGATCCTGACCAACAACCACGTCATCTCCGGCGCCACGAGCATCACCGTGAAGATCGGCGGTACTGGCACCGCGTACAAGGCGACGGTCGTGGGCTACGACGTCAGTCACGACGTCGCGGTGCTGCAACTCTCGGGCCTGTCCGGCCTGAAGACGATCTCGACCGCGACCGCGTCGACCGCCTCCGCGAACGACGCGATCGTTGCGATCGGCAACACGCTCGAGAAGGGCGGCACACCTGTCGCCGCCCATGGCGTCGTGACCGCGGTCAACCAGACGATCACCGCATCGGATGAGCGTGGCACGTCGCAGGAGACGATGAACGGCCTCATCGAGCTGGCGGCCGACGTGCAACCGGCGATTCCGGTGGCGCGACCGTGAACGCGTACGGACAGGTCATCGGCATGACCACCGCCGCCTCGAGCAGCGGCTACCGGCCGATGTCGACGTCGTCGGACGTGAGCGCCACCACCGCGTACGCGATCCCGATCGAGTCGGCGTCGAAGATCGCCGCACAGATCGCAGCCGGAAGCGAGACCGGAATTATCCACATCGGCGAGCACGGGCTTCTCGGCATCGAGGTCCAGACGTCGAACGGACTCGGAGGCGACATCTCGGTGATCGTCGGCGACGTGCAGTCCGGGTCCGCGGCCGCGGCCGCCGGAATCGGCTCCGGCGATTCCCTCACGCTGATCAACGGACGCTCTATCAGCTCGATCTCAGATCTGGACGACACGATGGCGGCAACGCACGTCGGCGACAAGATCTCCGTCGGGTGGACGGACAGTTCCGGGCAATCCCAACAAGCCACCGTGACGCTCACCAGCGGCGCGGCATGAGCTCCACAGGAGGATCACCATGCTGGCCGAACACCCGGTTCCGCACCCCGCCGACGCCGTCGTCCCCGGCGATGTCGATGACGTGCTCGAGACTGCGATGGACGTCGTCGTGCTGGTCGTTCCCGATCAGCGCGACCTGTCCCGCGAGTTCGTCGACGCGATCGCCGATGTCCGCCGGCGCGGTGACGCGGCGGTACTCGTCGTGTTCCCGATCGTCGTCGATGCCGAAGTGATCATGCAGGCCGAGGCCGCCGGCGCGAGTCACTGCGTCGTCGCATCGACGTCGGATGACATCTTCAAGCACATCGAGCGGGTGCGGGTGCTGCGCCGGCGTCCAGTCACGGAAGCCAACCCGCTCGACCGCACGCTCGACACGTTGTGGCGGGCCCGCATCCATCACGACTGATTTCTCTCGTCGGGCTCGGCGGAATTTCCTCATCGGTGCTCCGGAGGATCGGTATCGTCGAGCGCATGGCCGATCAGTTCCACTTCGACGCCGACACCTATCTCGACATGGTCCACTCCGAAGTCCCCGACTACGAAGAGCTCCAAGAGACGATCGCCGCCGCGACGGACGAAGTTGTGGCCGGCACAATCCTCGAGCTCGGGACGGGTACGGGCGAGACGCTCCGCCACGTTGTCGCCCGGCACCCGGACGCACAAGTGATCGGCATCGACGAGAACGACGGGATGCTCGCCGTCGCCCGGGGGGTCGTTCCCGGCGCCGACCTGCGCATCGGCATGCTCCAGGACCCGCTCCCGCAGGGCCCGTTCGACCTCGTGTTCTCCGCACTGGCCGTGCATCACCTCGACGGTGACGAGAAGGCCGCGCTCTTCCGCGAAGTTGCCGCCCGCCTCACGCCGGGTGGTCGCTTCGTGCTCGGCGACGTGGTCGTTCCCGACGACTCCGGCGACATCGTCGTGCCGCTGGACGAGGGTTACGACAAGCCGAGCCGGGTCGACGAGCAGCTGCAGTGGCTGCTCGACGCGGGGCTGCGACCCACGGTGCGCTGGGCGCGCCGGGATCTCGCGGTCATTGTTGCCGACCGCCCATAACCCCTGCTCAGGCTCGCGCCCGACCGGCGTTTGGCCGGAATGACGTCAGGGAGCGCCCCGGGTTCTCCCCCCACAGACCGAACCCGGGCGCGACTGGGCGCGGCCGGCGACGTTGCCGCCCGCGCTCGTCGCGAAACGGCTCAGCCGATGCTCACGCGCAATGCACGATCCGGCACGCACCAAAACATGAGCCAACGCATCCCTGCCCCCCAACGCCATCCCGAGCACGAAGCGTGGCAAACGGGAGGCCTCATCGTCAAGCGAGAAGCTCGCCGAGGGGCGAAAGTCACAAAGGCCTTATCGGCCGGACTCACTGGGGGGAGAAGAGCCCGGCCGAGCTGGAGACCTTTGTGCAAGATCAGTATCGGCGCCAGGGATGAGCAGGGGCTGTGAACCAGGTCAGGAATCCCTGAACATCGGCCCCCACCGCCAGGTGCCACGCAACCTTCGTCGAGGAACCCGAGTCGAGGAACCCGAGTCGAGGAACCCTGTCCGGAGAACCCGTGTCGGGGGATTCCCCGACACGGATTTGGGAGGCGCAAGCGCGGCGATGCTCCCGACGGGGAGGCGGGAGACATCACCAAGGGGTCAACCCGGGCCGTAGGGGGCCGCGCAGGTGTCCCGACTGCAGACAGATTCGCAAACCCCCGTCACGAGCCTGTGACACGTCCCGGATCGACCACGGCGTGTTGATCGACAACGGTCGGGCGGGTCACCATCCGGATGATGACCAAACGCATCGGGATCGGCCTCATCGGCGCAGGAATGATCGGGCAGGGGCACGCCTACGCGCTGCGACTGCTGACCGAGGACGGCGAGGTGCGGCCCGTCGCGATCACCGACTTCTCCGCGGAAGCAGTGGAGTCGGCTCGGGCCATCTGCCCGTTCGAACGCATCGCCCCCGACTCCCGGGCCGTGATCGACGACCCCGACGTCGAGGCGGTCGTCATCGTCACCCCCACCACAACGCATCAAGAGCTCGTCCGAGCCGTCGTCGAAGCCCGAAAGCCACTGCTCTGCGAGAAGCCGCTCGCGACCCGTTTCGACATCGTCTCCGAGATGTGCGCACTCGTCGCGTCGTCGGGTCTCACCGCCCAGGTCGGCTTCCACTCCCGCTTCCACCCGCTCGTCAACGAGCTCGCGCGACTCGTCACGAGCAACGAGCTCGGCGCGCCCATGGGCTACACGCTGCGCGACGACCAGTACTGGCCCACTGGCGACGTCGTCCCCGGCCACAGCTCCTGGCGCTCGGAACGCGCGCACGCCGGCGGAGGCGCGCTCCTCGAACACTCGATCCACAGCGCCGACATCCTCACGTGGCTCTTCGGTCCCGCCGCGAACGTCTACGCCCGCACCCGCAACGTGTTCGGCTACGACGTCGAGGACACCGCGGTGTGCACCATCGAGCACGCGTCGGGGGTGGTGGGCACGTTGATCTCGATCTTCAACGGCGTACGCGGCCGCGAAGAACGGCGGCTGGAGGTGTTCTTCGAGCGGGGTGCGGTCGAAGTCACCACCGACTTCCTGGTCGGTGCCCGAGAAGACGGATTCCTGATTCAGCGACCAGACCAGGAACCGGAGCGACTCGACGTCGCCGCCCTCCGCGATCGCCACTTCGAACACGAGGGCATCGAGCGGCGCGACTTCATCGTGTACCTCTACCCCGCCGCCCGCGCCTTCGTGCGGTCGGTGCGCGACCAGCAACCCGCCTCGCCCACGTTCTCGGACGCGCTCGCGGCGCACGCACTGGTCGACGCGGCGTACCGTTCGGTCGACGGCAACACCGCGGTCGCGGTCGATTTGCCGAACCAGGAGGCCTGAACAACGTGTCGAACCTCGCGGTCATCCAGCAGGTGTACGAAGCATTCGAGACGGGCGACTTCGCAACCGTGCTCGACCTCTGCGACCCCGCATGCACGGTGACCCAGGATCCGGCGCTCCCGTGGGGAGGCCACTACGTCGGTCACGACGGCGTCGCCACCTTCGGCATCAACCTGAGCAGCGCGATCGCGTCGACGGTGAAGGTCGACGCGCTGTTCGAGGCGGGCGACCGTGTGATCCAGTGCGGCCGCACGAGCGGGACCGTGCACGCAACCGGCGCCACGTTCGACATCCCCGAGACGCACGTATGGACGCTGCGCGACGGCAAGATCGTCGGCGCCGAGTTCTACATCGAGAGCGCCGCGATGCTCGTCGCGCTCGGCTCACCGAAGTAGCGAAGCAGCGAACGGGCCGCCTACGCCTTCGTCGCAGTCGACTGGACCAGCCGGCGCAACGTGTACGGCAGGATCCCGCCTTCGAGGAACACGTCGAGCTCGAACGGCGTGTCGATGCGCGCCCTCATCGCGAACTCCTTGTGATCGGCGGTGACGGTGACCGTACGCGGCAACGCGCCTTCCTGCGCCAACGCTTCGAGCCCGACCACGCTGTAGACCTCGTGCCCGGTCAGGCCGAGCGACGCGACAGTCGCGCCGTCGACGAACTCGAGCGGCAACACCCCCATACCGACCAGGTTCGAGCGGTGGATCCGTTCGAAGCTCTCGACCAGGACCGCTCGAATACCGAGCAGCTGCGAACCCTTGGCCGCCCAGTCGCGCGACGAGCCCGAGCCGTACTCCTTGCCCGCGAGCACCACCAGCGGCACGCCCTCTTTCGCGTACACCATCGCGGCGTCGTAGATCGTCGCGGGATCGCTCTTCGGCAGATGGACAGTGACGCCACCCTCGGTACCCGGTGCGAGCCGGTTCCGGAGCCGGATGTTGGCGAAGGTCCCCCGCACCATCACCTCGTGGTTACCCCGGCGCGACCCGTACGAGTTGAAGTCCTTGTACGCGACCCCGTGCTCTTGCAACCACTGACCCGCAGGACCGTCGCGCCGGATGGCGCCGGCCGGCGAGATGTGGTCGGTGGTGACACTGTCGCCGAGGAGCGCGAGCACACGCGCACCCTGGATGTCGTGTTGTGCGGGCGCTTCCGCACTGATGCCTTCGAGGAACGTGGGCCGGCGAATGTACGTGGAGTCGGGATCCCACTCGTACCGGTCGCCGGTCGGCGCAGGCAGCGCGCGCCACATCTCGTCACCGTCGAGGATCGTCGCGTAGCTCTCCTCGAACATGGCCCGGTCCAACACCCGACCGACCACTTCGGCGACGTCGGCTTCCGACGGCCACAGGTCGCGCAGGTACACCGGCGCGCCGTTCTGGTCCTGTCCGAGCGGATCGGTCGACAGGTCGACGTCCATCGTTCCTGCGAGCGCGTACGCGACGACAAGTGGCGGCGACGCGAGATAGTTCATGCGGCAGTCGGGAGAGATGCGACCCTCAAAGTTGCGGTTCCCCGACAACACCGCCGCGACCGAGAGATCGCCGTGGTCGACGGCCTCGGTGATCTCGGGCGCGAGCGGCCCCGAGTTTCCGATGCACGTTGTGCATCCGTACCCGACCACATCGAAGCCGAGCTGGTGCAACGGCTCCATGAGCTGCGCGCGCTCGTAGTAGTCGGTGACGACCAACGAACCCGGCGCCAACGAAGTCTTCACCCACGGCGGAACTGTCAGACCACGGTCGACCGCGTTCTTGGCGAGGAGGCCGGCTGCGATCATCACCGACGGGTTCGACGTGTTGGTGCACGAAGTGATCGCGGCGATCACGACGTGACCGTCGACGAGCTCGAACTGACGACCGTCGGCGAGCGTGACCGGGCAGCTCTTACGGTCGAGCATGATCGGAAGCGGCCCCGCGCCTTCGCCGGCGGGCGGCTCTTCGTGCACGGGCGTGCTCGGCGCGGGCGCGGGCGGGTCGCTCGCCGGGAACGACTCCAGCGAGGGCTCGTCGGCCTTGGCCCGCTTGGCGCCCACTGCGGGCGTCGGCGCCGAGGCCGTCTCCTCCCGCCGGAACGCGAGCAGCGCGTGCTCGAAGCTCGAGCGCGCACCCGGCAACGACACACGGTCCTGCGGACGCGACGGGCCCGCGAGCGAGGGCTCGACCGTCGACAGGTCGAAGGAAATCGTCTCGTCGTAGACGGGCCGCACGTCAGGGTCGTGCCAGAGCCCTTGCTCCTTTGCGTACGCCTCGACCAGCGCGACCTGCTCCTCGGGACGACCCGTCGCGCGCAGATAGCGGAGCGTCTCGTCGTCGACGGGGAAGATCGTGCACGTCGAGCCGTACTCGGGCGACATGTTGCCGATGGTGGCCCGGTTCTCGAGCGGTACCCGGCCCACACCTTCGCCGTAGAACTCGACGAATTTGCCGACCACCCCGTGCTGGCGCAAGAGCTCGGCAACGGTGAGCACGAGGTCGGTCGCGGTCGAACCGATCGGCAGCGCGCCGGCAAGCTCGATACCGACGACGCGCGGCAACAGCATCGAGAGTGGCTGACCGAGCATCGCGGCCTCGGCCTCGATACCGCCGACTCCCCAACCGAGCACGCCGAGCCCGTTCACCATGGGCGTGTGCGAGTCGGTGCCCACGAGCGTGTCGGGATACACGAGCCCGCTCTCGTTTCGGAACACGACCTGTGCGAGGTACTCGAGGTTCACCTGGTGGCAGATGCCGCGGTTCGGCGGGAACACGCGCAGCGTCTGGAACGCCGACTGCGCCCACCGCAGGAACGTGTAGCGCTCTCGGTTGCGAGCGAACTCGAACTCGGCGTTCTGGCGGAACGCGTCGGCGACGCCCGCGACATCGACGACGATCGAATGGTCGATGACGAGGTCGACGGGAATGCCGGGCTCGATCAGGCGAGGATCTCCGCCGAGGTCGGCCATCGCGTCGCGCATCGCCGCGAGGTCGACGATCGCGGGTACGCCGGTGAAGTCCTGCATAAGAACGCGCGCGGGCATGAACTGCAGCTCGCGCACCCCGGCCTCGGCCGACGCGCGCGAACGGTCGGCGAGCGCGCCGATGTCGTCGGCGTCGACATTCGCGCCGTCCTCGTGTCGCAGCAGATTCTCGAGCAGGATGCGCAGCGAGTACGGCAACGTGTGCGGGTCGCTGACGACTCTGTCGAGCCGGTAGAGGTCGTAGGTACTGTCGCCGACGGTCAGGCCGGCGCGGGCTCCGAAGCTGTCGAGGGTCACGAACGCAAGTTACCTGCACGGCGCCGCCGGCCTCTTGCGCAGAAGACGCCGATTACGCTCCGCGCCATGGACACCGTCGTCGCCGTCGACGTCGGCGGCACCAAGCTCGCGGTCGGGCTCGTCGATGCCGGCGGCCGGATTCTCGATCGGCGCACCGTGCCGACCCCGCGTGACGTCGATGCCGACGCCTTGTTCGCGACGCTCACGGCCGCGATCGACGAACTCGGCGGCCCGACCCCGTCCGCCCGGGCGGTCGGCGTCGGCTGTGGCGGCCCGATGACGGCCGGCGGCGAGGCGGTCTCCCCCCTCAATATCCCGGCCTGGCGTGGGTTCCCGCTGCGGACCCGGCTCGCGGAGCACTGCGGGCTGCCGGTCTGGATCGACAACGACGCCAAGGCGCTGGCCCGCGGCGAGGGCCGGTTCGGCGCGGCTGCGGGCGTGCGCGACTTCATCGCGATGGTCGTCTCGACGGGCGTCGGCGGCGGCATCGTGCTCGATGGTCGCCTTCTCGGCGGCGCCGACGGGAACGCGGGTCACATCGGCCACGTGATCGTCGAGCCCGACGGCGCTCTTTGCGGGTGCGGGGCGCACGGCTGCGTGGAGGCCGAGGCGTCGGGCACCGCCATCGAGCGCAGCACGGGCCGTCCTCCCGCGGAGGCCTCACCTGAGGTCCGCCAACGCACCGGTCGGCTCGTCGGACGCGCGATCGCGTCGGTCGCCAATCTGCTCGACCTACAACTCGCCGTCGTCAGCGGATCGGTCGCGCTCGGCTACGGCGACACCTTCTTCGACGCGGCCCAGGCCGAGATCGACGCGCGCTGCCGCCTCGACTTCTCGCGCAGTACCCACGTGGTGCCCGGAGCCCTACGCGACGACGGCCCCCTGGTGGGGGCCGCCGCCGTTGCACTGTCGATGGTTGACTAGCCCCGGAGCTGGAACCGGCCGCCGTCGATCACGACGACGCCTTCCTGGTTCACCGTCTGGAAGATCGACGCGCCGCCCGCCTCGTCCCACATCTTCACGGTGAGAGTGTCGCCCGGGTAGACGGGCTTGGAGAAGCGCGCGTCCATGCTGCCGAACTTCGCCACGTCGGAGCCGCACAGCTCGTGCAGCAACGCGCGTCCGGTCACGCCGTAGGTGCACAGACCGTGCAGGATCGGGCGCTCGAAGCCCGCGAACTTGGCGATCTCGGGGTCGGAGTGCAGCGGGTTGCGGTCGCCGGAGAGGCGGTACAACAACGCCTGGTCGGGCCGGGTCGCGTACGTAGAGGTGTGGTCGGGATTGCGGTCGGGCATCTTGGGCGGATCCGCGATCGCAGGACCGCGGCTCTCGCCGAAGCCGCCTTCGCCGCGGATGAACGCCGCGAAGCGCGTGGTGAACGCAGGCTTGCCCGAGCCGACGTACGTCGACTCCGACTCGAGCCGCACGACCGCGGCCTTGCCCTTGTCGTAGATGCCGACAATCGTGGTGACGGAGTCGACCTCGCCCTCGGCCGGGATCGCGCCGTGCACGGTCACTCCCTGCTCGCCGTGCAGGAGCATGCGGAAGTCGAACTCACCCCAGCTCGGGAGGCCGGGACCGCCACCCATACCGAGCACCACAGGCATCGTCGGCAGCACGCGCTGCTCGATGTTCTGCGAGTTCTCGGTCGTGAACTCGAGCTCGAACCCGGTGGGGTCCATCTGGCCCGCGCCGGTACCGAGTGCGTAGAGCAGCGCGTCCTTCGACGTCCACGAGTGGCGAGCCGGGTTCGACACCGCACCAACGGCATCCAGGTTCATCGGCATGGTGTTGCTCCCTTGCGGTTCTCGTTGTTCATTGCGGTCACGACATCATGTTCGACGGCTCGGCGGCCTTGGCCACGAGGTCGGGGACGACCTTCGTGAGCTGCGCCGGCTCCCACCGCATCTTGTTGTTCGTCGCGGTCGGCCCACGGTGCCAACCTTCGGCGACCGACACGCGGTCACCGTCGACGAGGAACACGCGGCCGCTCACGTCTTCGTTGTCGTTCGAGCCGAGCCAGACGACGAGCGGCGAGATGTTCGCGGGGTCGAGCGCGTCCCAGTCGCCCGCGGCGGGAGCATTGAAGCCGAGGTTCTCGGTCATGCGGGTGCGCGCCACCGGCGCGATCGCGTTCGTGCAGACGCCGTAACGGCCGAGCTCGAGTCCGCAGATGATCGTGAATGCGGCGATGCCCGCCTTGGCCGCGCCGTAGTTCGTCTGCCCCGCGTTGCCGAAGATGCCCGACGGCGACGAGGTGTTCACCACGCGCGCCTTGATCGGCGTGCCGGCCTTCGACTGATCGCGCCAGTACGCGGCCGCGTGGCGCATCGGCGAGAACGCGCCCTTCAGGTGGACCGCGATCACCGCGTCCCACTCGCTCTCCTCCATGTTGGCGAGCATGCGGTCGCGCAGGATGCCCGCGTTGTTGACGAGCGTGTCGAGGTGACCGAAGGTGTCGATCGCGCGCTGGATCATGCGCCCCGCGCCCGCGAAGTCGGCGACATTCTCGCCGTCGGCGACGGCGTCGCCGCCCCTAGCCGTGGTCTCCGCGCCCCCCGGCCTCGCCGCGCGCGGGGGGCCCCCCCCGCCGGGGATGTCGCCGCCGCGGTGGGTGTCCACGCCC
>JBEPUZ010000103.1:0-14572 GCA_041691275.1 Actinomycetota bacterium
GCGTACGTCCCGATCACGCGGACCCGCGCTGCCGGCGTGGGATCGAGTTGCGCGACCTGCACCGCATCGCCGGCGAGGTCGTAGATGGCGAGATGCTCGTCGGAGTGGCTGCGCTGGTACTGCGACTCGAGGTGCTCGAAAAGCTCCGGGTAGCGGTAACGCCAGCTGAACGCCGTCTTGGGCACCACGAAGTACCGTGCGCCTCGCACGCGCTGCGCTTCGAGATGGTTGACCGCGGCGAACCCGTCGACGGGGTCGTAGCCTGCCCATCCGCCTTCGCGGCCTTGCGGGAACGGCCAGGCGGGGTGCGAGCCGACGTCGACGAGATCCTCGTCGCCACCTGACGCGACCAACACGATCTCGCCCGGACGACCGATCATCTGGATGCGACGGCGGATGACATGACGAAGGCCTTCGTCGTCGACGCCGGTGAAGCGCGCCGGCCGTTCGTCCCCGTCGGCGACCGATCGGCCCCGGCGCGCCATGACCTCGTCGACGATGTCACCGAACTGGCGCTCGACGACGTCGATCGCGTGACGCTGATCGACGTGATCGGCGCCGGACTTCGCGAGCCGGAGCCAGAGATCGTCCTCGGTCAGTAGTCGCGTGATACCCGACGCGAAGTCGGCGGCGTCGGCCGCGATCAGCGCGTGCTCCGCTTGCACGAGCCCCAGTCCCTCCGCGCCGACCGGGGTCGTCACGACCGGCGTGCCGGCCATCATCGACTGGATCACCTTGCGCTTCACCCCGGCGCCGTGGAGGAGCGGCACCACGGCCAACCGGGACTGCTCGATGTACGGTTGCACCGACGGCACCCAGCCGACCTGGCGGACACCGGGCGTCGCGGGGTCGATGTCGAGTGTGACCTGGTCGAGCCAGTTGCCGAGCACCGTGAGGGGGTGCCGCTCGAGGAGCTCGGGGTCGAGCAGCGGGAGCACTTCCGCGCAGAGGTACTCGACCGCTTCGCGGTTTGGGACATGGCGGAAGTTCCCCACGAAGTACATGCCGCGCCGTTGTCCCAACGGATGCGGCGAACGCTGGATGTCCTCGGCCAGCGGCAAGGTGAACACCCGGCCCGCGCCGAGGAAGTCGGCCAGGAGATCGCGCTCCTTGTCGGAGACCGCGATCACTGCGTCGGCCGCGTTGTAGGTGTTCAGCTCACGCGTCGCGTCGGTGCCGAACGCGCCGCCGAGCGCGGTGCGCTGGCCGAACGCGCCCCGGGCGTTGCGCAAGAAGTGGATGTCCATCGAGTTGACGATGATGCGGGTCTCCGGGGAGACCTTCCGGATCAGCGGGACCAGCTCGGCGGCCGGCTCCCAGAACGCGATCAACGCGAGATCGAAGCCGCCCGATCGCATGATCCGCTCGGCCGCGCCGAAACCGCTGTGCGTCGCGACACCCATCTGCCGCAGCCGGCGCGCATGCCGCTCTTCGGCCTGCTCCTCGCGCGCGAGGAACGTGACCTGCCATCCCGCGCGCAGCAAGAACTGCACGGTGTTGTCGATGTCCTGCGAACCGCTGTCGCGGTCGAAGGCCGGCATCCGGGTGTGGACGACGAGCACACGCCGACGACTCATCCTCGGCACGCCTCGACGTCGTCGCGCGCGATCAGGTAGCGCCAGGCGCCGTCGCTGAGGTCGCCCGGGCGCTGGGGCCGGAGATCGAGCACCCGCTGCCAGGCCGAGTCACGCAGCGGCACCGAAGGCTCGGCACCGTTGCCGGTGACGCGCACCGCCGCGACCGTCGGCTGATAGACGACCGCGCCGCCGCTCGCCCAGACCTCGGCACACCATTCCCGGACGTACGCCCGACCGGTGAGCGCCTCCGGTCCGGGAACCCGCGCGATCAGCGCCGCCGACGCGGCGACGATTCCCGGCGCCCAACACACCGCGCGGACGTAGTCGTGCCAGGGCGCGCGCACGTCAGCGGACGCAGCCGCGATGAGCCCGACCGAGCGATCGGCGAACACGATGCCGCCGGCACTCTCCAACCGTCCGTCGTCGCGTACGACCTTGCCCGCGACGACGACCATCGGATCGGCGGCGGCCAGCGCGACCGCGGCTTCGATCGCGCCGGGAAGCGGCATGACGTTTGGCTCGACGAACACCACCACGTCGTGACGACCGAGTGTCCCCGCGATCGCGGCATCGATCTCGCCGACGTGGAGCTCTGCTCCGGCCGCGGCGACGCGCTCGGCAAGACGCGTCGTCCACGTGTCGTCGTTGCCGGGACCCGACCAGACAAGGGCGCTCGACTCGACGAGTCCGGCCGCCGGCGTCGCGCCCTCGGCGACCGGTTCTCGAATCTCGACGTCCCGGACCTCCGCGCCCGACCCGCTCGCGGCGACGGCGATCACGCCGAGGCTCGCGACCCGCCGCGCCTCGTCGAGGTCGTGCGTCGCGTCGAGCACCACGACGTCGACGCTGTGATCGAGGTACGGGAGCCGGACGTCGTCGGGGGAACGGAAGGTCGCAAAGCCGGTGAGCTCGCCGGCCACCCCGAACGAGGTCCAGTCGAGCACCGCCGGGATGTGCCCGATCCCCGACGCGAGCCGGTTGACCTCGCCGAGCAACGAGCGCGACCCCGCCGACGCGGCCTCGGAGAGATCGAAGACCGCGCCCGCGCCCTCCTGATCGACGACGGTGCGGTACGTGCGCGCGACGTGGTCGCGCAGCTCCGCCTGCTGACGGAACCACGGCCGCGATCCCTCCGGGAGCACGAGGTACCGGTGCCCACCGAAGCGAAGCGCCTCGAGATGGGCGATGTGCGCGAGGTCGTCGGGGAACGGTTTGCCCTGGCGGGTGTGCGGGAACGTCGTCGACTTCGCGGCGACGTCTCCCACTTCTTTCGGGCTGCCCGGCATGACGACGAGCCACGGCACACCCGAAGGGACCGCGGCGGCCACCATGGCTTCGTACGCGTCGCGCCACTCCCGCAGCGCCGGTCCCTTGGGCGTCGGCGCGGCCTTGGGCCCGGGTTCGGCCGCGACACTCGCGGCACCGGTGATCCGGAACCGGCTCGCGGCGCGCCACGACCGGCGCAGCAGCTGTTGCGCGGGGGCGGGAAGCCGCCGGGAGGCCGTCCGCGCCGCGGTCTTCGGATCCTTGCGCACGCGGCGCACCCGGACCACACCGGCTTGCACCGTCTTTTGCGCCGGCGTCGGGAGCCTCTCCGTCGCGATACGCACCCTCGGCGCGAGCTTGCGCCCGACGGCCCGGGCCGTCGGAACCGGATCGGCGACACCCCGCCGGAACAGGTTCCGCGCCCTCCGCAGCTGTACCCGAGCCGGAGCCGGAAGTTGCTCGACTGCGATCCGGGCCGCCGGCGCCGCCGACTTCCGACCCTTGTCGACGACCTGCCGGCCGGGCCGGCTGACGAACCTGCGAAACCCGCGCACCGCGCGGCCGGCAGTACGCCGAGCCTGGATCCGGATCGGTCCGGCCTCGGTGGCCGCGACCACGAGCTCGAGCCGGGTCGCGGTGGTGCGCGTGCGCGCGTCGATGTTCGCGACCGCGGCGTCGGTGCGCGTCACCGATTCGGTGAGGCCCTGCATCGTCTGCATGGCTTCGGCCTGCAGTCGCTCGAGCCGAGCGGTGTACTGCGTCTCGAGGTCGCGGATCCGTTCACGGTGTTGCGCCTCGGCGGCATTCCGCTCCCGCAGCATCTGCTGCTCGAGCTCGCGCACCCGCTGGGCCAGCGCGATCTCCCTCGCCGCGTACGTGTCGCGGAGCTCCCGCTCACGCTCCTGCAATCGGTCGACGGCGTCCTGGCGTTGATCGGCGTGGCGCTGTGCCACGGCGCCGTCCAGCACGAGCCGGCGCACCCGGCCTTCGTCGGATGCGGGCTCGGGCCCGAGCGCCACTCCGGCCTGGCGGCACAGGTCGGCATAGAGAGAACGCAGAGACGAGCTCACCCCGGCGTCGACCAGGCTGACCTGAATCGTGTGATGGCGCAGGTCGGTGCGTACGCGCGGCGGCGCGGGATCGAGCCCGGCGAACGCGCACAGGCGTTCGATCTCCCCGGCGGGGTCGACGAAGAACGTGTCGTAGTGCGTGACGATCCGTCGTTCGGGCGGGACGAGGTCGAGCACGGTGGCGTAGTAGCGCTCCCACAGGGCGAGGCCCAGCGAATAGGAGTTCTGGTTGCGGCGCTTCAGCGACAGCGCGACCTCGAGGGGGTGCCGCACGCAGATGACGAACCGGAGATCGGGCTGCAGGTCGAGCCAGTAGCCCGCGGTCAGGCAGGTGCGCGGATCCTTGAAGCCCCAGTGGTCGTGCTCGCTCAACGCCGCGAGTGCCGCACTACTCGCGTCGTTCACGTGCATCACGCGCGGATCGTCGACCGCGCCCGGCGGTAGGTCGGGAGGGTTGTCCCACGAGCCGCCCGTGGCTTCGAGGAGCTCGTCGTTACACGCGACGATCGCCTTGTTCTCCCAGAACCCTTCGGGGTTGTCCTCGGCGGCATCGATGAGGTCCTCGGCGCCGGCGCCGATCAGGTGCAGACCGGAGTCGTGCAGCGCGCGCGTGATCATCGACGTGCCTGACCGGTGCATGCCGGTGATGGCGATCGGGTCGTGCTTCGTCTTGCGCCCCACTCCCGAATCCTCCCTTCAGGACCGTCGAGACCAGGTCAGGGCAGGAAACCGTTGGCGGTCAGGATCGCGCGAGCCGGCGCGGTCGCCAGATATTTGCCGAACGCCACGGTCGCCGCCGACGTACCCACGGTCACATACGAGAACGGGAAGACGAGATTGGTCTTGGCGTCGACGATGATCAGCTTGACCGTCGTCGGCACCACCACGTTCGTCCGGAACATGAGAGCGGCGTCGAGCGTGCCTGTGCCGATCTGTTGCACCGACGCCGCCTCGCAACCCGCGTGCACCGTGCCCGGCGCTGGGGTCACGCTCGCCCGGGCCAGCACCCCGAGCACGAAGTTCCCCAGACTTGTGGTCTGGCCGCAGACCGCGGTGCGCAAGCCGCTCTTCGCGGCGAATACGGACAGGCTGGCGACGTGCTTCGGATTCGCGGCCGGGACCGCGATGACCACCAGGTTGCGCCCGAACGTCTGGGGCTTGTTCGCGGCGGTGAACAGGTCGGAGGTCGAGATCGCGACCTCGGAGACACCCTTGGCGATGGTCGCCTTGACGGTGGCCGGGAGCACGGGGGTGACCGTGATCTTCACGGTTGGATTAGCGGTTTTGTACGCGGCCGCCAGCTTCGTCACGACCGGTCCCACTACGGAGCCGGTGATGACGGACACCGTGCTGGTCTGGGGCTCGAGACTCGCCGGTTTCTTGTCGCTTCCGCAGGCCGCGAGCGACGACAGCATCGCGAGCACGGCAACCACGACGATCGTACGTTTCATCGGTCCCTCCCAGAGACGAGCGCATCGTAGCGGTCTACCCGCCACTACTCCTAGTGGTCGATACCAGGGCAGAGCGCACGGAGAGCGCATGGATCGGCGGCCGCGCGGCCGGGCGGCCGGTGGCCCCGAACCCGTGCCCCGGCGGCTTGGGCCGCGATCGGATGAAAGGCGGGAACGGAACACCTTCGTCGTGCTGCAATCGCTCGACAAGATCGTCCTGCACGAGCGCGTCGGGTCCGGGCCGCGGATCGGGGGCCGCGCCGAGCCACTGCGAAACCGCGACGAACATGTGCTCGGAGCCTCGCACCGGACCCCGGACGATCTCACCCTGCCGCGATGCCGCCACCAGGACGTGAACGAACGCCGGCCCCGCGCTCAACATCTGTGCGGCCAACCGCGCCGCTACAACCTGCGTATCCTTCATCGCTCGCCGCCGCCCGAGGAGCTCCCGATGGACGACCTGCACGTTTTGCTCGGCGACGCGGCTCCGGGCCAATCGTCGTCGGTCTCGGTCGCAAGCGTGATCTTCCTCGTGGTCGTCGGCATCGCCCTCGTGCTCATCGTCACCGGAGCCGTCCTCGCGCTGCGTCGCCGCCGGCGGCACCGGGGCCGTTGACCTTTCCCTCGCCTCCTCTCTACATCGTCGCGCTCGCGCTGACGCTTGCGGTCGAGGTCCCGGTGTACACACTCGGGCTCGCGGCCGTCGGCAACACTCGTTGGCCCCGCGCCGGCGCGACCGGTCTCCGGGTCAACCTCGTCTCGCACCCACTCGCTTTTCTCGTCGCCTTCCCGCTCCTCGCGCCGGCGATTGGCACGTTGCCGGCGCTGGTCGCGGTCGAGATCGGCGTCGTCTACCTGGAGGCGGGCTTGGTGTGGCGCGTTGGGCGCACGGGCGCGATGGGTGCACTGGCTGCGAGCTGCGTCGCCAACGTCGGGTCGCTCGCCATCGGGCTGGCCATCCTCCACTGACGATCCTCCGTTCCGAACACTTCCGTTCCGAACACCTCCGTTCCGAGCGACGCCGTGTGGAACGACGCGGTGCGGAACACCAGATCCCACACCGGCAGCACCAACGCGAAGTTCGAGTGCTCGCGATCGACCGCGTGATGGGTCCGATGAAACCGCGGAAGGACGATGATCCGGCTCGCGCACGTGGCGGGGATCCATACGTCGGCGTGGGCGAACAGGGTCACGACGAAGACGAACGCCAGGTACACCGCGAGCGCATCGGGACCGAAGCCGCACAGCGCCGCGGCCGTCAGTGGGACCGCGTGCGCCAGGACACCATCGCCCGGGTGGAAGCGAAAGGTCGTCCACCAGCGCACACTCGTCGCTCCGTGATGAACGCGATGAACACGCCACAGCACCGGTGCCGCGTGCATCGCGCGATGCAGCCAGTAGGCGCACCCGTCGGCGACCACGAACGCCCCTGCGCACTGCGCCCAAGACGGTGCATGGGCGACGACGAGGTGACCCGGACCGTGCGGAGCCACGACTGCGACGAAGGCCGAGACGGCTGCCGCGGTCAGAGGCGCGTACCCCACGTACACCACGAACCATCCGAAGTCGCCGGCCGCGACCCTTCGACGCGACCGCGGATCTGCGTGTGCTTCCGGATTCACCCACTCCGCCGCGCTCAGCACCATCGCGAGCAGCGCCGCGCCGACGCCGACCCCGAGCAGACCGTGCACGGTGCGACGCTACGCCGGATTCAGCCGCACGCCCCGCCGCCGAGAGGAACCACCCGAGCGGCCCGTCCCCACGCGTCCGGCAGTGCTTGCCATACTCAGTACAACTGACTATCGTCACAGCAATGGCCTTGCGCGAGCAGTCGTTCTTGATCCTGGTCGGGCTGGCCGACGAGCCCCGCCACGGGTACTCGCTGATCAAACAGGTCGAGGCCGCCACCGCGGGTCGGGTCGTCCTCCGACCGGGCACGCTCTACGGCGCGCTCGACCGGCTCGAGGCCGACCAGTTCGTCGAGATCGACCGCGAGGAACACGTCGACGGCCGCTTGCGCCGCTACTACCGCCTCACCGCGGCTGGAGCCACGATGCTCGACGACGAGACCCGGCGGCTCGAGTCACTCGCCCGGGAAGCACGCCGGCGGATCGGCGCGGCCAAGCTGCGGCCGAGGCCGACGTGAGTCGCGACCTTGCTCCGCACGTGCTCGAGCGGCGCTACCGAAGGTTCGTCGTGCTGTTTCCGCGGGCCGACCGCGGCGGTCGTGCCGAGGAGCTGATCGCGACAATGCTCGACGTCGCGCCGCCTTCCCGGCGCCGTCCGACACCGCGCGACGCGGCCGACCTGCTCGTCGTCGCGGGACGCGCGCACTACGCCCGGGCTCGATCGCGTGCGGGCGCGCAAACGTGGAAGGACGGCGTCGGGTTCGGTGGCGGGATCGCGCTGTCGCTGGAGGCGATCATCGGCGCCGCGTTGCTGCTGCATGTCGGGCTACGCGGCGAGATGCTGATCCCCGGCGCGGCGGCCCCGACGCGGTTGCTCGTGTCGGTGGCCAGCGTCTGTTTCATCTGTGCGTTCGCGCTGCTCGTCGCCGGCTTTGCCCGCACCTCCGCGGGCGTGGCGGCGATCGGCGCGCTCATGCAGTGCGGTTGGCTCTTCGACTACGCGCGCTACAAGGACGTCAATCTCGTCGCGTGGGTCGTCCTACTCGTGGCGGTCGGGCTGTGGCCGGCGTTCCTGTTGTTCGGTTCCGCGCCGGTCGTGCACTACCCGCCCGCTTGGGTCGCGACCGCCGCGTTCGGCGCCTTCGTCGCGTTCATGATCGCGGCGCCGCAGCCACACGAATGGTGGCATCAGGGTTATCTGCGGCTCGGGATGGCCCTGAGCATCTTCGTGGTCGGCTTCTCGCTCGCGGCGCTCGCGACATCATCGTGGGCGCCGCGGCTCGCGGTTGCGGCCGCCGCGCTCGCCGTCACCGAATGCGTGGTGACGATCGCGTTCCTTCTCGCGATGCTCGGTTACGCACGATCGGCAGGCCCGAGCACGCGCAATCTCGACCTCACGGTGGCCGGCGCGGCCGTCGCCGTCATCATGCCCGCCGCGCTCCTACTGTCCGTGGCGGTCCGGTCGGTACGCACGTCGCGCCGATCACCTCGCCTGCGCGTGCACGGCTCCCACCGGCCCTAGCGCGGTAGACGGTTGCGCGCGAGGCGATGCTCTCGGCCCGGTGCACGATTACGGCGCGAGCAATTCGCTCGACGGCTGGCGATCGCGACCATCGCGGTCGCGGTCGTCAGTATCGTGACGGTCGCGGTCGGGAACAGCTACGAACGGAAGGCGTTCGACGGTTCGCATCGGATCCAGATTCCGCGCGGGCTCCTCACCCAGGTCGAAGCCGGACACCCGGCGAACTATCTCCTCATCGGTTCGGACACGCGCTCCTACGGCGAGTCCGCGCAGGACGCCCAGGCATTCGGAGGCGCCCAGGAACAGTCGGGCCAGCACTCCGACGTGATGATGGTGTTGCATCTCGATCCGGCCGCGCGCCAGGCGTTCCTGGTGTCGTTCCCGCGCGACCTGGTTGTCGCCATCCCCGGCCACGGCACCTCGTTGCTCACCGACGCGTACAACTTCGGGGGTGCGGCGCTCACGATCGGAACGATCGAGCAGGACTTCGGCCCGCTCACGATCAATCACTACGTCGAGGTCGACTTCAAGGGCTTCCGCGACATCGTGAACGCCGTCGGGCACATCGACCTCTGGTTCCCGACCCCGGCGCGCGACAACAACACCGGGCTCGCGGAGCCGGCCGGATGCCAGACGCTCGACGGCGACGCGGCTCTCGCGTACGCCCGGTCACGCGAATACAACATCCCGCAGGATCTCGAGCACCCTGCGCGGTGGCAACCGGCCCCGAAGAAGAACACGTCGCCGGGTTGGCTGCTCGATCCGCTCCAGGACATCGACCGCATCCCGCGGCAGCAGTACTTCCTCCGCACGATCAGTGCCGCCGCGCTGAAGGCGACCACGCGCAATCCGACGAAACTGCTCGGTCTGCTCGATGCGGTTCAGGCGAATTTCACGCACGACCAGACCCTGACGTTGAGCGAGCTCAAAACGCTGGTCCGCACCTTCGTCGGGCTGAGCCCGCAACACATCGCGATGTCGACGCTGCCGAACGTGCCCATCACGAGGGGCCACTGGCGCGGCCATCTGCTCGTCGCCGCGACTCCTGCCGCGCAGGTCATCGCCCGCCTCTCGACGTTCGCGCCCACTTCCCCGGCTTCGGCATCGACCCCCGCGGCGCGGGAGGGCAAGCCGAGCGCCGGTCCCGCGACCACCACGACGTCGAGCCCCGTGGGTGGATACACGATCGATCCCCATTTCGTACCGATCGACCCGAACACGCACGGCCCCCTCGTCGGTTGCCCGCACTGACGTCGAGGTTCGGATCCGGCAACTAGTCCTGATACTGGACTATCGCAGATGTTGTCCATAGGCTGGGCGCATGGGCGGTCCCTGGTACGACGAAATCGCGTTTCCCGCACTCCTCCGGGCCGCCCGGACCACGTACGGCTCGGCGATACGAGCCGCATTGGTCGAGATCGGCTGCAGCGACGTCCCGAGGAACGGAGCGTTCGTCCTCGGTGCGATCGCGCGCACCGGCGCCTCGATGGGCGACGTCATCCGCGGTCTGGGGGTCTCCAAGCAGGCCGGCGGGCAGGTCGTCGACACGCTCGTCATCCGCGGTTACCTCGATCGAAGTCCTGATCCGAGCGACCGTCGGCGCATGACCCTGGGGTTGACCGAGCGCGGGCGCATCGCGGCGACGGCCACGCGCGGCGCGGTCGATCGGATCGACGCGGCGCTCGCAGCGCGCGTCGGCGCGGAACACGTCGAGCGCACGCGGGCGACCCTCGGCGCGCTCATCGATCTCGCAACCGACGACGAGCCCACCGCGTGAACGGCGCCGTGAGCGGTTCAGGGCCGGCGGACGCTCCCCGCCCGTCGCGCACGAGTCAGGCGGTGGCGTTGACCCGTGCCGACTTCCGGCGACCGAACACGCCGACCGGTGATCCCCACGCGCAGGCGCGGCTCTGCGATGGCATGCGCAGGCAGGTATCGGCCGAGCGCGTCCCGTCGCTGCGGGCCCGCACGCGCTTCTTCGACGACGCCGTCGTTACGGCCATCGACGAAGGCACCCGCCAGATTGTGATCCTCGGCGCCGGGTACGACGACCGCGCGTTGCGTTTCCGCACGCCCGGCGTGCGTTTCGTCGAGGTCGACCATCCCGCGACGCAGGACGACAAGACGCGCCGTGTGCACGGTCTCCTCGGCGAGCGGACCGCCCACGGACCGACATTCGTCGCGGCCGACTTCGCCAACGACGACGTCGATGCCGCGTTGCACGCGGCCGGGCACGACGCCGACCGGCCGACGCTCTTCATCGGCGAAGGGCTGCTCGTGTACCTCGACGAACCGACGATCGTCGGACTCCTCGGTGCCGTGCGCAACCGCGCTCCCGCCCGGAGCGCGCTCGCAGTGAGCCTCGCCGTCCACGCGGTTGGCATCGACTCGGAACGGCTCAAGCAGGTCGCGAACACTCAGCGCCTCGTGGGAGCGACCGAACCCTGGCTGACGATCCTTCCCGTCGACGCGCACCTGGAGCTGCTGCGGGGCGCGGGCTGGCGCGTCGAACGCACGGTCGATCAGATCGAGCTCGACGCCGACGCGCCACCGGGCAAGTCGCTGCTCGTGACCGCACGCCCGGACGGCATCCACCCGTGACCGTGGCGACCTCGGACCGGATCATGGTGGGGCGTCAGTCGAGGCCCTTACGGTTGACGTGGGCCCGAACAGCGTGCGCCACTTCGACCAGACCCTTGCCGCCGTCGCGTCTTCGGTTACTGCGTCCAGATGCAACAACGCCAAGCCCGTCGCCGACGACGGCATCGGCATCGGCATCGGCATCGAGGTTGCCCCGCCCCTGACGACGCGCGTGTCGCGCTGTACGTCAGGCCGTCAGGGCTTGACGAAGCGCTGCACGAACGTGAGCGCGGTGTCGGCGACGTCCTGCCAGCCGTGATCGATCGTGAGCGAGTGCCCGCGACCATCGATCTTCACGATCTCGGTGATGCTCTTGTTCCGCTTCTGCTTCTTGAACGACGCCTTGGCGATCGCCCACGGCACGGTGTGGTCCTTCTCACCGTCGATGATGAGGAGCGGGCCGCGCGCCGCGGTCTTCGTCTTCACCTTGACCTCGGTCCAGGGATTGAAATTCGCGGTCGCCGCCTGGAACAGGGGCGCGCCGGAACCCGGAACCGCGTACGTGTTGAAGAGGTCGTGCGCCTCTTCCTCAGTCACCGCGTTCGCGAACGCGTACCGGAACTGCTCGTAGGTGAGCGGAACCGCCCGGTGATGGTTCAACGGGTTGCCGAGCACCGGCGACGCCGACTTGAGGGCGGAGATGGGCAGCGGGAGCACCCCGCGGAACGGCGCCGGATCGATAGCAACCGTCGCGTCGGAGACGCCTCGACCGGCGAGGATCTGCGCGAGCAGGCCGCCGAAGGAGTGCCCGACGACCGCCGGGCGCTTCGTCAGCTTGCCGACGACGTCCTCGAAATGATCGGCGATCTGCCCCACCGTCTTGTGAGCCAAGACCTCGGGGTGCGCGTTGGCCTCTTCGACCGTGTTCGGATCGTCGGGCCATCCCGGAGAGATCGTCGAGAAGCCGGCCGACTCGAAGTGCGCTCGCCAGCGGTCCCAACTCATGGGGAGCAGCCACAAACCGTGCACGAACACGATCGGGGTCCGTCCCGACGCATTCGCCTTTTTGATCTGATCGGCTTCGTATTCGGTGATGTCGCCCACAGCGATCTCCTTCGCTAGGCGGCCGACGTTAGCGGGGCCAGCGGTCCGGACGCGCGGGATCGGCATCGGCCCGAGGGTCTGTCAGGTCGATGACGGGCGACGCGTGCTGCGCGCGTTTCAGTCGACGCGCGACGTACCGACGTGCCCAACGGCGGTACGAGAGATCGACCACGATGAGCAGCGCAACGAACAGCAGGGCCGACGTCACCGGCGAGAGTGTGACTCACGCTCCGCCGGCTATCGCGGATACGTCCGTACCTCTTGTACCAACTCCGCAATTCGTGCGAACGTGACCCGGCGCACCCGTTCAATCGCGGTTCGGCCAAAGATCGACGGGGCCGCCGACGTATCCGCCTGCGGCGCGCACGGCTTCGCCCCACGGTCGCAGGGTGTCGACGACGACATCGATGTCGGCGCCGAGCGCGGTGATCGCCGGCGTCATCGCCCGGTCGGTCGCCCATTCCATCGCCTCTCGTTCCTCGCGCCCCCGCACCGTCAACGCTTCGGAACCATCGAGCCAGCCTCGTTCCTGCAACCTCCCGACCGCGGCATCGAGCTCGCCGTCGTCCCAGCCCCGGGTCCGGATGTAGCTCCGTAACGGAAGACCCATGTAGAGCTCGGTCAGCAACCCGATCTCGACCGCGTCGACTCCCGACGACGACCACGCGCACACGTGCGCGTCACCTCGGTACTCACGCAGCATGTCGCCGAGATGGAAGAGGCGCGTCCACGGTGCACTCGGGTCGTCCCACTGCGCGCGCAGACCCGAGAAGAGGGGCCGGCCCGGCTCCGCCAACGGCACGACCGCGCGCTCGAGGAGCCCGGCGACCCTTTCCACCTCGGCGCCACCGGGTCCGCACACGCGCTCCAACTGTGCGGTCGCCCCCGCGCGCCGCGCCGCGAAGATCGTGGCCGCGTCGGTGATCCCCCAACCGAAACGCACCCCGGCGACGACGACCGCCGGTTTGAACACGCCAAACGCCGACGCGACGACCTCGGGCTCGACCTGGCCGAGCAGTGCGCCGCGGCTCGTGAAGTACGCGGGACCGTCGGGGGCGGCGACACCGTTGCCGAACGTCGCCGGGCTCGGCGAGAACCCGAGCTGCTCGTAGGCGCGGTGGCATTCCGGCGAGAAGAAGACCTGCCCGACGACGGGCTCGAGCATCGCCGCGAGCGTGCGGGCCCGGCGGCGAAGGCTCTCGTCGGCACCACCGTCTTCGATTCGTGGAGTCGTCATGGACCGAGTCTCGCCCTCGCTTCCGCACCCGCGCCAGGCTGCGTACGCTCCGCAACCGTGAACGACGAAATCGCCCTCCTCGACGCCACCGCGCAAGCCGAACTGGTTGCGCGGGGCGAGGTATCCGCCCGCGATCTGGTGGACGGCGCCATCGAACGGATCGAGCGCATCGATCCGCAGTTGAACGCGGTGATCCACCGCCGGTTCGATCGGGCCCGGAACGAGGCGCCCACCGCGACCGGACCGTTTGCGGGGGTGCCGTTCCTCGTCAAGGACGCCGTGTGTCACACCGCCGGCGATCCGTTCCACGCCGGGATGCGCGCGTTGAAGGACGTCGGCTGGATCGAGACCGACGACACGTGGCTCGCGCAGCGCTTCCGTGCCGCCGGATTCGTGTTCGTCGGCAAAACGAACACCCCCGAGCTCGCGACGAGTGTCACGACCGAACCGCTTGCGTATGGTCCGACACACAATCCGTGGGACCTGACCCGCAGTACCGGCGGATCGAGCGGAGGCTCGGCGGCGGCCGTCGCGGCCGGTCTCGTTCCTGTCGCGCACGGCAACGACATGGGCGGGTCGATCCGGTTCCCCGCGAGCATGTGCGGCATCGTCGGGCTCAAGCCCACGCGCGCCCGCACCACGCTCGGGCCCGACTTCGGCGAGTACTGGGGTCCGCTGACGCACGAGTTCGTGCTCACCCGATCCGTGCGCGACACCGCGGCGCTGCTCGACGCGGTGTGCGGCGCGGGCACGGGTGACCCCTACACCGCACCCGCGCCCAGCCGGCCGTATCGGAGCGAGGTCGGCGCCGATCCGGGTCGGCTCCGCATCGGCTTTCGCACCCTCACGCTCGAGGACGATGCGTCACACCCCGACGTGGTCACGGCCGTCGAGTCGGCCGCGCGGCTGTTGAACACGCTCGGGCACGACGTCGAACCGGCCGCGATTCCGGCGCTCGACGGCAGCTTCAACCGTGCGTACGTCACGGTTCTGTCGACCGCGGTGGCACGCGACATCGCACGCTGGAGCGGACGCCTCGGCCACGACATCACCGACGAGCTCGAACCCACCAACGCATTCTTCGGAGCGATGGGCTCGCAGATCACGGGGGTCGAGTACGCAGGCGCTGTCTCTTAT
>JBEPUZ010000104.1:0-14480 GCA_041691275.1 Actinomycetota bacterium
CACCAACATCGCGAACCGCGTCGCAAACCATAAGCACGGCGGTGGTCACCATCACCACGGTGGCGGCGCGGCGCCGGTCGGCAGCTCGACATCGAGCACATCGACGAGCGCGACGACGGATCCAACCCAGGCGTTGCTGCAGCTGTTGGGCGCGCAGGACCCCAGCTCGGTCGACCAGACCCTCTAGATCAGGGTTGCGGAGTGCGGAGCGGGAGCTCGCGCATGAGGGTGGGCGAGATCCCGCTCCGCCCGATGAATTGCGCGACGTCGGCGCGGACCACGGCCTTGCCCTCGTCGGAGTCGTAGAAGCGGTCCTCGAAGTCGGCCCGGGTGGCGAACTGCAGCTCGGCGACGCCGTCGATGCCGGCGCCTCCGGGTGTGTACGTGCTGCGGACGACTTGCTGCGTGTAGCCCACGAGCCCGACGTGGTGCGTCTGCGCGATCGGGCCGTGAACCTCGGCCCAGTGCCGCACGAACTGTTGGTGCGAGAGGGATTCGAGTCGGCGCACGAACGACACGTACTTGATGCCGGGTGCGAACTCACCGTCGGGCCAGGTGCGGTCCCGGGTGATCACGCGGTGCGGATCGACCCGGAACACGTTGACCTCACGCGCGATCGCGTACAGCTCGTGACGGGAAGGGAGGTCGTCGAGATCCTGCGCCCGACTGAGCCCGAGCTCGATGAGCACGTCGCACGGCGGTCCCGGAAACCGGCCCTGGTCGGGGTCGGCGAAGCTCATCGTGCACGCCTCGACGCCGGGATCGCGCAGCGCGAGCGGGATCCACGACTGGAGCAGCGACTCCGCGTCGGCCTCCGGCGTTGCCCACAGCGCGACCAGCAGATGCTCCACGGGGCGAGACTACGTGGGCCGCACCCACGTGTCGCCGTCGACATCGTTTTCGGTGAGGTCGAGCACCCGATCGGTCACGACGGCGTGCTCGCGCGGCGCGCTGATCGCGTTCTGGCGCAGCGTGATCTCGTCCGCGCCCCACACGAACATGCCGATCCGGCAGTCGTGGAACCAGGAGTCGGAGATCACCGTTCCGGCGGCCCCTCCCTCCACGACGGCGCCGCTGTCGCAGTGCTCGGCCAGCTGCTTCTCGACGTGATTGTCGGTCCCACCTTCGACCGTCACCGCGCGCATCGTGCGCAAGGCCCGATTGCGGTAGAGCAACGACGCGCTCGCGCCGACGAGGTGGATGCCGAACCACCGGGTCTCGTACCGGTTCCGCTCGATCCGGGCACCGATCGTCTCGACACACTTGATCGCGCACAGGTCGTCGCGGCATTCGTTCTGGGTTACGACATGACCTTCGCCGCCCTGCAGCTCGATACCGGCACCCCAACGCAGTCCGTGCTGGTAGTTCGCGCGCACCTCGCACGCGTTCGCACCCATGATCCAGACCTTTCCGCCCGCGATCACGTTGCCGGCGACAACATGGCCGCGACCGCCGAAGATCGCAATCGACTCGACGTGGCAATCGCGCACCGACAAGCGGTCGCCACCCTGCCCGGTCACACACGTCGGTGGGATCATCATGTAGCCGGGTTGGGCGCCCGTCACCGTGACGCCCTCGAGGGTCGCGTCGTCGCCGTTCAAGACCACGCCAACACCGCCACCAGCGTCGATCGTCACCCGGCCCGCGCCTGAGCCCCGCAGGGTCACGCCGGCCGGAATCGTGATCGGGAAGTCCTCGTCGTCGTAACGACCGGCGGGAACGTCGACAACGGTTCCGGACGCGGCGCTCGCGAGGAGCCCGGCGAGCACCCCGTGGGTCGGGGCCGGGCCCGAAACCTCGACCGGACGGCGGTCTCCCGCGAGACGGAGGCAGTAGCGGGTTCCGAACCGATGACGCTCGAGCACGCGTCCGTCGATGGTGACTCCCGCCTCGGACGCGGTGAACGGCACGGCTTCGCCCGCAGGTGTCGTCACCGCGACGACACCCCCGACGCCCGCGAACACCGGCTCCGGCGCCGACAGGAGATCGAACGCGTGCACGACGTCGCCGGTGCGCGTGAACCAGCGACCGCCGGAACCGGGGACGTCGAACGGGGTCGAGTCGTGAATCGCATCGGCGTGGGCGCGGATCCACTCCCCCGACTCACGGAGGAGCCGGGCCTGGTCGTCGGGAATCGTGCCGTCGGCGTTTGGACCGATGTTGAGCAGGAAGTTGCCACCCTTGGCGACCGTCTCCACGAGCATCGCAACGATCTCGGCCGCGCTCAGGAAGTCGTCGATCGTCTCGTTGCGGTTGACGCAGAACGACGAGCCGAGACCCCGACACACCTCCCACAGCCGGTCGGGCGCGGACGCGGGGACGTCGTACTCGAAGGTGACGAAGTCGGGATCGGATGCGAAGAAGCGATCGTTGAACACTGTCTCGAAACCGTGCGCGGCCGCGTAGGCGCGGGTCTCGTCCACGATGGCGTCGGCGCGCCAATGCCCGCCCGGGTGCCCCCAGTGCCCGTCGCCCCAGAGGAGCGCGGGCTCGAAGCGTTCGACGAGCTCGCGGATCTGCGGACGCATGAAATCGTCGACGTAGCGTTGCGGATCGGGATAGTCGGCGTGACTCCAGTCGAGCAGCGAGTAGTAGCAGCCGAACTGGTGGCCCCGGCGCCGGACCGCGTCGGCGAGCTCGGCAACCACATCGCGCTTCGGGCCGAGTTGCACCGAGTTCCGGGCGGTGTGCGACGCGTCCCACCAGCAGAAGCCGTCGTGGTGCTTGGTGACGTGCACGAGGTACCGCATGCCGGCGTCGTCGAGCAGCTGCGCGTACTCGTCGGCGTCGAAGCGGTCGAAGGTGAGCTCCGGGATGAACTCGTCGAACCCCCGCTTCCCGAATTGCTCCTCGTGCCAGGCGACGATCTCGGGCATCGGGCAGGTGGGGTGCAGGACGATGTCGGGCTTGGTCTCGAGGAAGCCCCAGTACCAGTCGGCGTACTCGTGCAGGGGCGCGAACGCGGGCACCGTGGCGATGTTCGCGTGCACGAACATGCCGTAACGGCTCTTCCGGAACCAACTGGAATCCATCGGGACGGTCACGGCGACAGTCTGCACTACCGTCGTATGCCCATGTCCCGACGCGGCGACCAGGTCGTCATCTCCAATCGGAAGGCCCGGCACGACTACTTCGTGCTGGACGCTTACGAGTGCGGAGTGATGCTGAAGGGTCCCGAGGTGAAGTCGATCCGGAACGGTCGGGCCAACCTCCAAGACGCATTCGCCCGGGTCGAGGACGGCGAGGTCTGGATGTACGGCATGCACGTGTCGCCGTACGAGTTCTCCCGGGGCGAGCTCGATCCCGTCCGCAAGCGCAAGCTCCTCCTCCACGCCCGGGAGATCGCCGAGATCGCGCGGGCGACCGAGGAGAAGGGCGTCACGCTCGTTCCGCTCCGCGTCTACTTCAAGGACGGGCGCTGCAAAGTCGAGATCGCGACCGCACGGGGTAAGGCGCGCTACGACAAGCGCCAGGCCATCGCGACCCGCGACGCCAAGCGCGAGACCGAGCGCGACCTCAAGGAGATGGGCCAGCGCCGCTAGGGGTTCGGTGAGCGCCGGAAGACCACGAGGTCTTGCGCGCCGACCCAGGAGTCATTCAGTCCCGACCACATCCCTACGAGTGGTGGACGGTCGAGCACGAGTCCGGCGTGGTTCGCGTACTCCTCGAGCAGGCGCAGCCGGTAGCCGGCGACCATCTCCGGGTTGGCGGGATTGCTCACCGCGAAGTCGGCGCCGTGATCTCCGAACTCGTGCACGATGTCGAAGCGCGCGTCGGTGTACGGCCCGGGACGGCTGCGACCGGGCTCGTAGTTGTCGAGCAGGAACGCGCTGACGAGCACGGTTCCGCCCGGGCGCAACACCCGTTGGATCTCGGCGAAATAGCGGGGCGCGTACTGCGGTAGGAGATGGGTCCACACCGACGTACCGAACACGACGTCGAACGACTGGTCGAAATACGGGAACTCGAAGTCGGCGTGAGTGATTGTGCCTTCGGGATTCGCGTACGGGTCGCGCAGGTCGACATAGCGGAAGGAAAAGTTCGGATGCGGGTCGCGGTAGGCGTAGGTGACGAAATCGATCTTGTCGCGGGAGATGTCGAAGCCCGAGTAGGTGCCGTTCTGGAGCACATTGCGGAGCGGGAATGCGATCCGCCCCAGCCCACAACCGATCTCGAGCACATCGCTCGACGCCCCGACGCCGCCGAACAAGCGTAGGACGACGCTCCATTCTTCTGCGGTCCGGAACCAGGTCTCGATGACGTCGACGCCTTCGGTCCGCATGAGCGAGACGGGCGGCACGAGCAGCGGCTCGTCGGCGAGCTGGTAGTCGAGCTCGCCGTCGATCGCCTCGTTCTCGACGAACATGATGCCCGGCCCGGCATCGGTGCCGGCCGGCGAGCGGGGCGACGACGCGGACGGGGCGCGGGTCGTCGCGAGGCGACGGGCGACGCCGATCACCCGACCGGCGCGACGGCCGGCACGTCCCGCGATGTCGTCCATTGCCATGATGTGCTCCCGATGCCGGACCCGACGGATACCGCTACTAGTTACCCATCGCCGGCTCCGGCTCCGGCTTGCGCTCCGGAGCTTCAGGCGGCACCGCAGGCGTACCTTCCACGTGGATCCGGGGAAGCCACTCGAGCATCTTCGGGAACCACCAGTTGCGATCGCCGAGCAGCTCCATCGTCGCAGGCACGAGCACGAGCCGGACAACTGTCGCGTCGATGAACACCGCGAAGGCAAGCCCGAAACCGATCAGCTTCAGGACCCTCAGGTCGGAGAGCACGAAGCTGCCGAAGACGCAGATCATAATCGCGGCCGCGGCCGTGATCAGGCGCGCAGTCTTCGCGAGCCCGTGGGAGACGGCGGTGGCGTTGTCGTGATCGCGGTCGTACTCCTCTTTGATTCGCGACAGGAGGAAGACCTCGTAGTCCATCGAGAGGCCGAAGACGATCGCGAAGAGCATCATCGGCACCCAGGCCTCGATGGGCCCTTCCTTACCGATCCCGACGAGGTTCTTCAGCCAGCCGTTCTGGAAGATCGCGACGATCACGCCGTACGCGGCGCCGATCGACAGCAGGTTCATGATGACGGCCTTGAGCGGCACGAGCAGCGATCGGAACACGAGCATCAGCAGCACGAAGCTGAGGAGCAGGATCGCGAGGAACATGTAGGGCAACCGCGACCCCATCGTGTCGGCGAGATCGACCCCGACCGCGGTCTGGCTGCCGACGTGCGCCTGCAGCGTGCTCCCTTTCTCCGCGTTGGGGATCACGTTGTCGCGCAGGTTGTGCACGAGTTTCGTCGTGCTCTCGTCCTGCGGCGAGCCCGACGCCACCACCTGCATGAACACGGCCTTGCCGTTCGGGCTCGGGATCACGCGACCGATGCTGGCGACACCGGGCGTGGCCTTGATCGCGTCGGCGACGCGCGACATCGCGGCGACGTCACCCGGAGAGTGCGTCTGGCTCGCGATGATCAGCGGACCGTTGAAGCCGGGTCCGTAGCCCTCGCTCAGCAGGTCGTAGGCGCGCCGGGTCGTCAGCTTGGTGGGATCGTTCCCGGCGTCGGCGATGCCGAGGCGCAGACCCATGGCGGGAACCGCAAGCACGAGGAGGATGGCGAGCCCGGTGATCGCGACCGGCCACGGACGGCGTTGGATGATGCGCGCCCACTTGGCCCAGATCGTCTGCTCGGGGTCCTTGGGCTGTTTAGCGGTCGGGAGCGACCACTTGTCGATCGTGTGGCCCACGAATCCGAGGACGGCCGGCAGCAGCGTGACCGCGGCGGCCATGACGAGGAGCACCGCGAGCGCGGCTCCGATCGAGAGGCCGCGGATGAACGACAGGCCGATCAGGAACAGGCCGAGGAGCGAGATGACGACGGTGCCACCCGCGAACAGCACGGCCCGACCGCTCGTGTCGATCGCGTGCACCACCGCGCGCTCGGGTTCGAGCCCTTCGTGCAATGCCTCTCGATAGCGGGTGCTGATGAACAGCGCGTAGTCAATACCGACACCGATGCCGATCATCGCGGTCACCTGGGGTGCGAACGACGGCACGTCGGTGAAGCGGGCGAGCAAGGTGACAACGGCGAGACCGATGCCGATACCGAACAGCGCGGTCATGATCGGCAGGCCCATCGCGAGGACGGAGCCGAACGCGATCAGCAGGATGAAGACGGCGGCGAGAATGCCGATCGCTTCGCTCTTGGGTTGGGTCTGGTCGGTGAACATCGAGCCGCCGAGCTCGACCTGCAGCGACGACGAGTTCGCCTTCTCGACGATCGAGCGCATGTGGTTCGAGACGTCGACCGGAACATCGTTCGCCTGCACGTCGAACTGGATCTCGGCGTAGGCGATCTTCCCATCCGAGGAGAAGAAGCCGGCGCCGCCGGGCTCGTACGGCGTGATCACCGACGCGACGTGCTTCTCTTTGCGCAGCTCGGGCGCGAGGGTGTTCTGGATCTCGTCGAAGACCGCGCGCGACTGCACACCGTCGGACGCGTTCGACTTGAAGACGAGATAACCCGTGTCACCCGACTGCTTGAAATCTTCGCGCATCACGTCGAACGTGCGTTGCGACTCCGTTCCGGGCAACGACAGCGACTTGACGAGGTCGCCGCCCGACGACTTCGCCAACACGTTGACGCCGACGAGCAACACGATCCACGCGATGACGACGACGCGCCGACGGCGGTAACACCAAGAGGCAAGCTTCGGAAGCATGCGCGCACGCTACCGGCGCGGTGTGCCACTTCGACACTCAGAAGTTGCTAGAGCAAAGTGTTCACGTGGCCAGTTTCGCGGTGCGAACGCGTGCGCTCGATCAGTGCGCGTGATCGTGGCCAGCGAGTTCGTGGTCGTGCCCGGCGTGGTCGTGCTCGGCCTCGTGGTCCGCCACGGCCTTGTGCACTTCGTCCATGTCGAGTGCACGCACCTGTGCGATCAGGTCGTCGAGCGCCTCGGCCGGAAGCGCGCCGGGCTGCGAGAAGATCAGGACGTTCTCACGGAACACCATCAGCGTCGGGATCGACATGATGTTGAACGTCGCCGCGAGCTGCTGCTGGTCTTCGGTGTCGACCTTGGTGAAGGTGAGGTCGGCGTTCTTCTCCGACGCCTCCTCGAACACGGGGCCGAACTGCCGGCAGGGGCCGCACCACGAGGCCCAGAAGTCGACAAGCACGATGTCGTTCTCGGTGATCGTCCGGTCGAAGTTGTCGGTCGTGAGTTGGATCGTCGCCATGCAAAACTCCAACGAAAGTCGCCCCGAAGTCATTCCCGCCGTTAGGCCGACGGGCCCGCGGGCTCAGGAGGGCTTGGGTCGATCGGCCTCCACAATGACGCGAATGGGGCGATCGAAGCGCACGTAGTACCACGCCCAGCGCATCATGACCCGGATCCGGTTCTCGAAACCGATCAGGTAGTAGAGGTGCACCACGAGCCAGACAAGCCAGCCGAGGAACCCGCGGAATCGCAGCGGTCCGACCTGGCCGACCGCGGATCGGCGCCCGATCGTGGCCAGGGTCCCTTTGTCGCGGTAGCGGAACTTGCGGCGAATGTCGCCGTCGACGATGTGGCGGGCGACGTACCTCCCGGCCTGCATCGCGGGGGGCGAGACCATCGGCAGCACGACGCCGTGCTTGTCGTGGGCGGCGGCGACGTCGCCGATCGCGAACACGCCGTCGGCCCCGACGACGCGCAGGTGCTCGTCAACCTCGAGCCGTACGGGATGCTCGTGCACCGGGTCGCTCGGGCGGACGCCGGCCGTCCAGATCATCGACGCGGTCGGGATCTCGGAGTCGTCGTGCAGCACGACGCCCATGTCGTCGGCCGAGGCGACCATCGTGTTCGTGCGCACCTCGACACCGCGGCCTTCGAGCTCGCGGCGTGCGTAGTCCGACAGGCGGGGAACGAACTGCGGCAGGAGTCGGTCGCCGCCTTCAAGCAGGAGGATGCGCAGCGAAGAAGACGACATCTCCGGGTACTCGTGGGGAAGGACGAGCCGGGCGAGCTCACCGAGCGCGCCCGCATACTCGACTCCCGTCGGACCGCCGCCGACGATGCAGAACGTGAGCAGGCGGAGGCGTTCCTCTTCGGTGGACGCGGTCGTAGCCCGCTCGAGACACTCGAGCACGTGATTGCGCAGCTGCAGCGCCTCGCCGAGATCCTTCAAACCCAGCGCGTGGTCGCGGACGCTGTCGTTGCCGTAGTAGTTCGTCTGGCTGCCGGTCGCGAGCACGAGGTAGTCGTACGGGAGCTCGACCGGCTGCTCGACACCGGGACCGACCAGCTTCACGACCTTGCGCTCGAAGTCGACGCCGGTGATCTCGCCTTCCCGGTACCGCACATTCGCGGCGCCCCGGAAGACCTTGCGCAGCGGTGCCGTGATCTCCGACGGGTTCAGGAGGCAGCTGGCGACCTGGTAGAGGAGCGGCGTGAAGAGGTGGTAGTTGTGCCGGTCGAGGAGGACGACGTCGACGGGCTTGTCGCGCAGCGCCTTGGCGCACTGCAGGCCGCCGAAGCCGCCTCCGACGATGACGACTCGGGGATGGGGTCGCATAACTCGAAAAGTACCCGGCTCGCGGCCCGGTACACTTCGTCTCCCGCTCGAGGCCACCGGACACTCTGGGAACACGCACCGGCCGACGGCGGATTGACAAGGGGGTGCGTGGCTTCGATCTCGAGGATCGAGGTGGGGGAAGCGAGCCGACGTCGCCGAATCGTCGTGAAAGAGTCGGCACAACCAATACACGCCAATAACCAAATGGCAATGGCTGCCTAGAAATAGGTTGCCCGCCCGGATGGGATTCGTCATTCGTTCCGCCGAGGCGTCATCCAGGATGGCTCACCGGTAAGTAAGGCCCCGGGGCTTATCGGGACATGAAAACGAGGATGGCCCGCCAACAGCATGCCGTTGAGCTGTTGGTGGGTGACACTGACCAGCGGCTGCGCTCGGAGAAGTCCCACCAACAACTTGGGAGACGCGGGTTCGACTCCCGCCACCTCCACCACCACTTCTTGTAGGCCTTGACCAGGTCTTTTGCGATCTGGTCAGGCCCGCCTGACACAGCCATGACACGCGAGCGCGCTGTTCGTGTAGCCGACGCGGCAACGCGGCGCTCGCGCGACCAACGCGCTCGATGGCATTTCGCAGACCCAACGGCTCGGCCAGCCGCCACGTTCCTCGCGCGCGATCGCGCGCTGACGCCGCCTCACGCGGTCGCCGTCATCCGTCGCGAGGAATCGCCATCGTGCACGACGGCCGAGACCCTCGGTGCGTTTCATCGAGGGAGACCGTGACGTTCCCGCGCGCGTTATGAGTTGGCCCCGACCGGCACCTCGAGGATTCGCCCTGTAGTTGATCGGCGCGCGTTATGGGCCGCACGTTCTGCTCGGGTCCACGTATCAGCGGGTGCGCTAGGACGGCAGTTCGGGCGCGCGGGACCTGCCGGGCCATCCCGGCTGGTGCTCGCGAGGCACGCGTATAGCAACACCTCGGAGATGCCCGCGCGCGGTCTCAACCGCGCAGTTGTGGAACACTCGTGAGTGGCTCGAATAGCGCACAGAAGAACACTTACCGGCGAGTTCGGTGCTGAGGTTTCGCGACGCGGAGGAGCCGACTGAAAGCGGTGTCGCAGCGCGCAGGGAGTGCGAGTTGTGAATCCGTCGGGGCTGCGGGGGAGGCTGGGTTGGGTCCCTGCCTGGTTACGTGAGATCGGTCCGTCGTGTGGCGGGCACGATGCCTTGCTCGACGGCGAAGCGGGTCAGGTCGGGCCGACGACGGCATCCGGTTTTGTCGCGGATCCGCTCGAGATGTGATCGGACTGTCGCGACTGCGATGAAGAGGGAGGCCGCGATTTGTTCGTCGGTTTCACCCTTGGCGACGAGTGCGAGGACTTCCTGTTCTCGGGTCGAGAGTTCCACAACCGGTTCTGCTTCGGGTAGTGGGTTCGCGTCGTTGTGGTTGTCGTCGAGGAGGGTTCCTTCTGCGTCGGCGGTGTCGTCGTGGTAGGTGAGGCGCCAGGCGCCGATGTGTACCTGGTCACCGGGACGGAGTGCGACAGGACCAGTGATGCGGTTCTCGTTGATATATGTGCCGTTTCGGCTGCCGAGGTCGCTGACGCGCCAGCCGCCGTCGAGTCGTTCGCACAGGGCGTGTAGGCGCGAGACGGCTGGGTCGCCGTCGAGACGGACTCCTGCGTCGGCGGCGCGACCGATGGTGAGCTGGTCGGCTGAGAGCGCGAAGACCTTCTTGCCTTGCGCGCTGTGCCCCTCGAGATGCGCCACGGCCAGCACCACCTTCGCGGAGAATGGGATCGGAATGGGCCGATCCTAGGCAGCGAGGGCGGACGTCGTCGCGGGCCTCGGAGTATTTGGGAATGGAGCGAGGCTCAGAGCGGCCAGCGAACGGGCGGCGTCATTTGTGGGAGAGGTTCAGCTTCGCACCCAGGTGGTTTGGGTGCCGTCGCTGCTGTGTTCGATGTAACTGGAGGCGTTGCAGGTGTAGCTGCTTGTGCTCGCGCCGGGTAACACGCGAGCGTTGTTGATGGGTCGGCCGCCGATCGTCACTGCGAGACTCAACGTCGAGATGGTTGTGGTCGCGTGCTCGACACCGTGGCGAGCCGTCAGCGTGCCGGTTACGTCTCCGCGAAACGTCATGACGAGCACGCGGCCGGCGTCCGTGCCGTCGTAGGGGGCTGCTGCGGCGTCGTCCACGACGTATCGTCCAGCCGCGTCGACGGTTTCGGTCGCGCCTGCGCCACCGACCGTCGGGTCTGTTTTGCCGCTGTCGAAGTTCTTGTAGTAGCCGGTCGCGGACGTCGTGCGCCAGTGTCCGACGACACATCTATCAACAAGGGGGATGATCGTCGCTCGTGTTGTAGGCGTCGCCGTAGTCGAGGTCGCTGCTATAGGGATGACGGTACCGGTGGAACGTGTCGCACTGCGGTGTGTGTGGCTGGAGGACGAGGCGGCGACGACGATCGCGCCGACCACGACCAGTACGGCGACGAGACCGGCGGCGACCCCGACACGCACTCGGCGCGACGTGCGCCGGTGGGGATGCTCGGCCACCTCGACCGTCGTCGCGGCGGCAACGATGCCCGCGATGCCGGCACTTGCGAGCCAGAGCGGTCCGAGATCGTGTTCGGCGGCGTCGCTGAGTGCGCCGGCGAACTCGGCTGCGGTTGCGGGGCGTGCGTCCGGGTCTTTGGCGAGCGCGCGTGTGACCACGGCGGCGATGCGGTCGGGTAATGATGCTGTGTTTGGGGTGGGCGCGTCGACGTGAGCGTGCAACATGCCAAGCGGACTTTGGGCAATATATGGGGGGTGTCCTGTGAGGAGCTCGAAGAGCACTGCGCCGCACGCGTAGAGGTCGCTGCGCGGATCGAGTGGTTCGCCGCGCACTTGCTCGGGACTCATATAAGCGGGACTGCCCTCGATGGCGCGCCAGTCGTTCACCTCGGCGCGATCGGCGACCAGGCCGAAGTCAGCGAGTTTCGATTCGCCGTGCGCGTCGACCAACACATTCTCGGGTTTGACGTCACGATGCACGACACCAAGGTCGTGGGCATGGCTGAGCCCCGCGAGCGCACCGAGCAGGACACCGCACGCTTGAGCCGCCGTGAGCGTGCCCGCGCGGTCGAGTACTGCGCGCAACGTCGCGCCGTGTACGTACTCCATCGCGATCCACGGGACATTGTCGTCGCCGTAGTCGTAGACGGCGACGCAGTGTGAGTCGGCGAGATGTTTCATGATCTCGGCTTCGCGTCGGAAGCGCGTCCGGAATGCCGGGTCGCTTGCGAGAGCAGGTGACAGGACCTTCAGTGCGACCGGTTCGCCGTTCCCCGACCGTCGGGCGACATATACCTTGCCTGTCGCCCCGTGTCCGAGCTCGGATTCGAGATCGTATTCCCCGACGGCTGTCATCATGCGCACCGGCCTTCCTTGCGATGTGTCACGGACGCGACTGTTCATCGCATCGAGGCGGCCGTCAAGACGGAGTACGAAGCACGGAGTCGTGGTGCGAGACGTGTCGGATCCGACACGGACCTTGACGTCACTCCCTTCGCCGTTGCGTTCTCGACAGACCAGTGCGGGAGCTTCGTCGGGCGCGGGTGGGGGCCACGTCGTTGTGGCCCCCCACCGCGCTTGCTGATCGCCGTCTCCGTCGATCATCCGAGTGGCATGGCCCACCCGAGGTAGTACGAGAAGTAGTTGTAGGCGTGTTGCGCGATCGGGAGCCGCTGGTTCGAGTATCCGATCGTTGAGACGACTTGGCCGTTTCCGACCGCGACGGCGACGTGGCCGTACGGGGCGTAGTTGTAGAAGACCAGCGCGCCGCGGGGCGGGACACCGCCGTGGATGTAGCCCGCTGCGTGCCACGCGTTGTAGTTCACGAGTGCCGAGTAGAAGCCGGTGAAATGGCGTCCGTACGCGAGCCACGCGAACGTTTCACACCAGCCACTCCACCAGGAGGCGTTGGGGTTCTCGTTGGTGTACACCTGCCCGACGTGTGCCAGCGCCCACCGGGCAGCCTGCTCCCCGACACCGACCGAGACCGGCGGCGGTGCCGTCGAACAAGCCGAGACGCCCGGGATGTAACTGTTGAAGCTGGGCGTGTTGGTCCAGTAGTCGGCGATCCACCAGCCGTTCGAGAGATGGTCCCAGGTGGCGTTGCCCCCGACGTTCGTGCCGCCTTGCTGTTGGCATGAGATGTCGATCGAGGTGCCGTAGGCGAGGGAGCCAACGATGCCGTATCCGGTGGTTGGACCACTCCGGGCATTCAGCGATGGTGATGCCACAACCTTGTAGCCGGTCAGCGCGCCTGCGGCGGGGGCACTCATGACCCCGATGGGCACGCTCACGATGGTGAGCGCGAGACCGGTGACGATCGTGGCGACGGCCCGCCGACGCAGATTGAACGAGAGCTTCAGTTTCATGATGTGCCTCCTCGGCAGTGGGTAGGTCCCACCACGAGTATCGAGACACAAGCTCACAACGGGTATCGGTCGAGTTGACCCTCTCGTGTGGTCATTTCGTCGGCCTGTTCAGTGACGAACAAGGACGGCGATGACGCCGATCGTGACACCGATCACCGTCGCGATCGCAAACAAGACGATGCGGACCCGGTACCGAGCGCGCGGCCGAAACACGGGCACGCCCGCTGCTGGCAGCCGCGGCAACATCATGATCCCGTCTGTCGATCCGATCGCGTCTACCGTCGAGTCCCGAGTCTCATCCTCCTCATCGCGAGCGATGTTTCTCGGAACGTCTCTTGACCGCGTGTTCACGACCGCACTGACGAGCACCGCGAGTGCCTCGTCCGGGGCCTGCTCATCGACGTCCGACGACGGCTTCATCGCGGTCGCGAAATCCTGCGCGAATGCGCCGGCCGTCTGGTAGCGCCCGGCGCGCGTCTTCGCGAGGCCACGCAAAAGGATCTCATCGACCGAGCGTGGCAGCGTCGGTCTCAGTTCACTCGGAATCGGTGGCGGATCGTTCATGTGTGCCCGCAGCACCCGGTACGGGTCCCCCGTGAATGGCAACTGTCCGACGACAAGTCGATACGCGACGACCGCAAGGCTGTACACGTCGGTCCGGCGATCAATGTCGCGCTGTCCGGCCGCGGCCTCAGGCGACATGTACGCGGGACTGCCGAGTGTGGTACCGGTCTTGGTGCGGATCGCGTTCCGGGCGTCGGCATGGATCGAGTCTCCGACGAAACGGGCAACGCCGAAATCCGTCAGCTTGCATTCACCGCGCAGCGACAGCAGCACATTCGCCGGCTTCACGTCACGATGCACAACTCGAGCGTCATGCACCACGTCGAGGACGCGGCCCAGATCCTCGATAAGGGCGACTCCGACCGCAAGATCCAGCCGCGGCATCGCGTCCGCCAGCGTCGCACCCTCAACGTATTCGAGCACCAGAAAATACCCGCCGTCGCATTCGAACGCATCGCGCACTTCGACTAACGACGAGTGTCGAAGCGACCGCATGATGCTCGCTTCTTGCTCGAAACGTCGCCATGCCGCCACACTCTCGATGTCGGTGCGGAGCTGTTTGATTGCGACGAGCTCGCCGGTGACGTCGTCCCGAGCGAGAAACACCACGCCCGCGGACCCGGCGCCCAAATGGCGAAGAAGCTCGTATCCGGGAACCATCACCCGCGCCATTGGAGATGGCTTAGCAGAGCGTAGGCGGGGACGTGCAGCTCGCGCGTTGATCCGGTGTCCGTCACCCGACGAGGTCCGAGACATTGGCCGCCGAGCCGCGCAGATCCGCCGGTTCGCGCGAGCAGGGGACAGCCGTCACGTCACGACGCCAACATGGCCCACGTGTAGTCGAGGTTCGAGATCGACCCGACGCCGGCCGTCACGATCATGACCTTGACATCGCCTACGGGTGCTCCGGCGGGCACCCGCCCGCCGAGGCCGCCGGCGATGTACTGAACGATGATCGTGTCTGCTGTCTCTT
>JBEPUZ010000105.1:0-14273 GCA_041691275.1 Actinomycetota bacterium
TCAGAACTGAACCTTCGGCACCTCGGCCGAACCCTGCTCCGCCTCGAAGAACTCACGCTTGGAGAAGTTGAACATGCCCGCGACGATGACTGTCGGGAACGTCTGGATCTTGGTGTTGTACTTCTGAACACTGTCGTTGTAGAACTGCCGCGCGTAGGAGATGCGGTCCTCAGTCGAGGTCAGCTCCTCCTGCAGGCTCAAGAAGTTCTGGTTCGCCTTCAGGTCGGGATAGCTCTCCGACAATGCGAACAACTGGCGCAGGGTGCCGGTCAGTGCGTTCTCGGCCTGCGCCTGCTGCTCCGGACCGGCCTTCTGCGCGGCGACCGCGTTGGTGCGGGCCGCGGTGACGGCTTCGAGGGTGCCGCTCTCGTGCGCCGCGTAGCCCTTGACCGTCTCGACCAGGTTCGGGATCAGGTCGTGGCGGCGCTGGAGCTGCACACTGATCTGCGACCAGGCGGAGTCGACCCGGTTGCGCAGGCGGACGGCGCCGTTGAAGGCGAAGACGAAGAACAAGATCACCACGACGATGATCACAACGATGATGATGACTGCAGCCACCGGAAGACCTCCCAAGGGGGTAGGCCGTCATTGTACGGAGCGGTCGCCCGACGAGTGTTCACCCAGCGAGAACTTGTTCACCCAGTCGGGACATGTTCACCCAGTGGGGACGAGGGCCCTCTCGTAGAGCTCGAGGTAGCGCTCGGCCAGTCGGCGCATCGAGAACTGCTCGGCTCGCTCCCGCCCCGAGGCGACCAGCCGGTCCCGCAGCGCCTCGTCGTCGAGCAGGCGCCGGAGCGCGTGGCGCAGGGCGTCGGCATCGCCGGGCGGCACGAGGAGGGCGTCTCGGTCGCGGCGGGCGACGTTCTGGTAGCCCTCGATCCCGGAGGCCACGATCGCGGCGCCCGCCGCCATCGCCTCGAGCAGCACCACCCCGAAGGACTCGCCCCGCAGGGACGGCGCGCAGAACACCGTCGCGCCCCGCAGCAGCGCGTTACGAGGGCTGTCGGTGACGGTCCCGAACCACTCGACGTCGCCGCGGGCCTTGCGCTTCAGCTCGTCGGTCTGCGGTCCGACACCGATGATCTGGAGCCGGGCGTCACGGTCGATACCGGCCCAGGCGTCGAGCAGCACCTCGAGTCCCTTGCGGGGCTCGTGCCGACCGATGAACACGACCGTCGGGCGTGGCCCGACCGCGGGCTCGGTCGCCGCGATGGGTTCGATCTCGATGCCGTTCCACAGCACCTGGTACTGCGCGCCGGTCCAGTTGGCTTCGGCGGTCTCCCGCGCGAGCTCGGACACCGCGACCCGGAAGGTCAGCCGCATCATCAACGAACTCAGCGCGGGCCGCAGCCATTGGTACGGCACCTCGCCCGCGGCGTGGAACGTGCCGACCATCGGGCCGTTGAACCCGATCAGCGCGCTCACCGTCGGGCCGGGGACGATCGGCTCGTGCAGATGCACGACATCGGGTTCGAGGATGCGCAACGCCTCCGCGGTGCGGCGCGCGGTCGCGCGCCCGGGCGAGATCGGCGCGACCGATCCGTTCGATTCCCACTCGACCGTGGGGCCGACGCTCACGATCGTCGCGTCGGGGGGTGGGCCGTCGCACGGCGCGACGATGCGCACGTCGACGTCGAGCTTGCGCAGCTCCCGAGCGAGACCGAGCACCTGACCCTGCACGCCGCCGGGGCGCGACATCGAGTACGGGCAAATCATCGCGATTCTCATCGGGCGATTCTCATCGGGCGATTCTCATCGGGCGATTCTCATCGGGCGTTCCCCGCCGATACCGCGAGGCGGTCGCTCGGCCAGTTCGCCTGCAGCAGATGCCACTGCTGCGGCGCGACGCGGATCAACACCTCGAACTCCTTGGCGATCTCCTGGGTGATGCGCGCGATGTCGTCGCGCAGTCGTCCGGAGCGTTCGACCGGAATCGGGACGTGCACCACCCCACGATGACCCCGTCCCGGCTCGAAGTACACCGCGACAGGCAGGAGGGCGGCGCCGGTGCGCAGCGCGAGTGTGGCCGGGCCCGCCGGCAGCGTCGTGCGCTCACCGAAGAACTCGACGTCGACACCGTCACCGGTGAGATCGCGATCGCTCAACAGGCACACGATGCGGTTGTCGCGCAGCGCCCGCAGCACGATGCTCGACACGTCGGGGCCGATCGGTACCACCTCGAGGCCGAAGCCCTCGCGCTGGCGCGCGAACCAGTCGAGCAACTCCGGCGGTTGCAGGGGTTCGACGACCGCGAGCATGTGGTGGCCCAGGTCGGCCATCCACGCCGCGGCCCATTCCCAGCCGCCGAGGTGCGGGAGCGCGAGCACGATCCCCTTCCCTGCCGCGAGGCCGGCTTCGACGTGCTCGAAACCTTCGATCGTAAAGTTCGGTGTGACCGCTCCGTGCCTCACCTCGGCCGGCAGCCGGAAGATCTCGAGCCAGTACCGCCCGTACCACTCGAACACCGCATCGACCGCGCGCGGATCGTCGACGCCCAGCACGCGGCGCTGATGGCGCGCACACATCCGCCGGTTCGCGCGCTGCGGCCAACCCCCGACCCGGCCCGCGATCCGCCCCAATCCCGGGACCATGGGCGCGGGTACGAGCTGCGCGGCGCGAGCCGCGCCTCGGTAGGCGAACGTCGTCAACTGTGCTCGTATTCCGGCCACGAACGCGCGCTAGGGCCGGGCGCCGCGCCGTTCGGAGCGGGGACGCGAGCGCGGCCGCTGGCCCTCGACGCGACGCGCCGTCCACCACGATCGCAACGGCGTCTCCGATCCGGTGCCGGGTCCCGTGCCTGATCCCGGCACACTGGCCGCCGACGCACGGCGAGGGGGCGGCGCCGACGCCTCCGGCGGCCGGGCCGCCAACCGGTACACGTGCACGAAACGCTGGACCGCGGTGAAGCCGGTCAGCGCGAGCATCAACCAGAGCATCGGGACGAGAATCGGGAAGGCCAGCGCGATGCCGAGCAGGACGAATCGCTCGGCCCGTTCCATCAGGCCGCCCCGGGCGTCGAGCCCGAGAGACTCGGCCCGGGCCCGCTCGTAGGAGATCAACATCGAGCACGCGGCCACCCCGAACGCGAGGATCGGCAGGTACGACGAGCGGTGTGCGAGATGCCAGGCCACGCCGCCGAACAAGAGGGCGTCGGAGGCCCGGTCGGTTACCGAGTCGAAAAAGGCGCCCCGGGGACTCGCCTGGCCGCTCCCTCGGGCGATGGAGCCGTCGAGCAGATCGCTGACCCCTGCGGTCGCAAGGGCGACGACCGCCCAGACGAAGTGGCCGGAGCCGATCAGGACCGCAGTCGCGACCGAGCACGCGAGGCCGAAGACCGTGAGCGCGTCGGCGGTGATGCCGACGCGGCGCAAGCCGTCGCCGATCGGGCCGAGGCCCTGCTCGACGCCTTTGCGCCAGCGCCGGTCGAGCATGCGTGCTCCTCAGGAATGCCGCGCTCGCGTTCGCGAGCAGTCCGACCACGGTACCAAACCCCCCGGACGGCCCCGGGCTTCTCGGCTCGGGATCCCTCCTGGTTTCCCCCGATGCCCGTTCGTACAATCGCTCTACCAGGGAGCCTGCCTCGGGAGGTCATCGGTGAGGACGTTTCCGACCGCGAACATCCGCAATGTCGCACTCGTCGGGCATGGCGGCGCCGGGAAGACCTCGCTGGCCGAGGCCCTCCTCTTCAATGCGGGGGCGATCGTCCGCCTGGGCCGAGTCGAGGACGGCTCGACCGTCTGCGACTTCGACCCCGAAGAACAGCGGCGCAGCATCTCGGTATCGCTCGCGCTGGCGCCGTTCGAGCTCGACGGTCACAAGGTGAACGTTCTCGACGCGCCCGGGTACGCCGACTTCGTCGGTGATGTCGCTGCCGCGTTGCAGGCCGCCGACCTCGCCTTGTTCGTCGTCTCCGCGGTCGAGGGCGTCGAGGTGCAGACCGAGATCGCATGGCGGCTCGCCGAGCTGCGCGCCATGCCGCGCGCGATCTTCGTGAACAAGCTCGATCGTGAGCGCGCCTCGTTCGCGCGCACGCTCGACGAGCTGAAGGCGAAGTTCGGCGCGGGCGTGGCTCCGCTCCAGCTCCCGATCGGCGAGGAGGCCGCGCTCTCCGGCGTCGTCGATCTCCTGAACGACATCGCGGTGAACTACTCCGGCGGCGCCCCGCAGGGTTCGGAGGCACCTGTCCCCGACGAGATGGAGACCGAGGAACACGCGGTACACGACGCTCTCGTCGAGGGGATCGTCGTGGGTGACGACGACCTCATGGAGCGTTACCTCGGCGACGAGACGATCGAGATCGCCGAGCTCGCCCGCGCGCTCGCGACCGGCGTCGCATCGGCGACGGTGTTCCCGGTGTTGTGCGGCAGCGCGACGAAGCTCGTCGGCATCGACCGCCTCGCCAAGTTCCTCGTCGAGGAGGCACCCGCGCCATCCCTCGACGGCGACCAGCCCGGCGCGCTCGTGTTCAAGACGATCGTCGACCCGTACGTCGGGCGCGTGAACCTGTTCAAGGTGTTGCAAGGAACCGTGCGGCACGACGACGTGCTGACGAACGCACGTTCCAAGACCGACGAGCGCATGCACCAGCTGTTCTCGATGCGGGGAAAGGAACAGGACGCGGTGACCGAGGTCGCGGCGGGCGACATCGCCGCGGTCGCCAAGCTCGGCCACACCGCCACCGGCGACGTGCTCTGCGCGAAGGGAGCGTCGATCGACGTCGACCTGCTGCCCGCGCCCGAGCCTCTGCTCGCGATGGCCATCCACGCGAAGAGCAAGACCGACGAAGACAAGCTCGCGAACGCGCTGCACCGGTTGCAGGAAGAGGATCCGGTGTTGCGCATCGAACGGAACGCGGAGACGCACCAGACGGTGTTGCGGGGCATGGGCGAGACGCACCTGTCGATCGCGACCGAGAAGCTCGCGAGGAAGTTCGGCGTCGAGGTCGAGACCGACGACGTGCAGGTTGCGTACCGGGAGACGATCAGCGGTACCGCGGAGGCCGAAGGCCGACTGAAGAAGCAGAGCGGCGGCCACGGCCAGTTTGCGGTTGCGTGGCTACGGGTCGAACCGAACGAGCGCGGCGCCGGCGACGAGTTCGTCGACGCGATCGTCGGCGGCGTGATCCCCCGGAACTTCATCCCCGCGGTGGAGAAGGGTGTCGTCGACACCGAGGAGCACGGCGGCGCGCTGGGCTTCCCGGTCGTCGACGTGAGGGTCACATGCTTCGACGGCAAGCACCATCCGGTCGACAGCTCGGAAATGGCGTTCAAGACCGCGGCCGCTATGGGGCTTCGCGACGCGCTCGCGCACGCGGGTCCGGTGCTGCTCGAGCCCGTGAGTGAGCTCGTCGTGATCGTCCCCGAGGTCAGTCAGGGCGACATCATGGGCGACCTCAACGCCAAGCGCGGCCGCATCCAGGGCAGTGCGTCGCTCGGCGGCGGCGACGTCGAGATCACCGCGCACGTGCCCACCTCGGAGGTGCTGCGGTACGCGATCGACCTGCGGTCGATGACCGGCGGCCGGGGCCGGTTCACCATCTCGCACTCGCACTACGACCCGGTACCCGCGCATCTCGTGGAGAGAATCGCCGGGCACCGGCCGGAACCCGTGCGGGCGTGACGGCCATGGGATTCCGACTGTTCCGGCGGTCTCGAACCGCTCGGCGTGTGTTCGTCGTCGTTGGTCTCGCGGCCTTGCTCGGGTCGTGCGCGTTCGGTGTCTCGACGCCGGCAACGAGCGTGACCGAGACCGGTGCGACGCTGACCGGCTCCGTGCACAACACCATCGCGGGCCCGACCGCGTACTGGTTCGAGTACGGCCTTACCACGGACTACGGAGCGTCGACGCCGCAAAAGTCGGTCGATGTCGCCGACACGACGACGGGCTACCCGGTGAACGAACCGATCACCGACCTTCTGCGCGGGCGGGAGTATCACAGCCGGTTGTGCGCCCTCGACGCCGGCACGCACGGCGTGTGCTCGTACGACCAGCCCTTCAGCACCGTCGGGAAGTCCGTCACGGGTGGCGGCGTCACATGGGTCGACCCCTCCCCGCAGATCGGATACACGATCAGCGCCTTCGTCGACGCCAGCAGTGAGCCGGACGGATCGGACGCCACCGGCACCGCCACGATCTCTCCCGGCTCCTTCTATTTCCGGCTCCCTGACGTCGGCCCGGTGACGTGTCTGCGCATCGAGGCAACGATCGGGTTCATCGGCTATCCGCCCGGCGGTGACGGAACGGTGAGTGCGCCGCAGTTGATTCGTCACCCCGGGAGAGTGGGGTCGGGAGGCTCTGAGCGCTCCCGCGACGACGTGCCCGTCGCCGCTCGACTTCGGCTTCCCCCCGTTCGTGGTCGGCGGGTTTCCGCCGATCCCCCCCGGGCTGCAGTCCGGAGCATTCGTCATCCACCACGGCTAGTGCCCGTGGCCCAAGGTTGGTGATCGTATTCACCGCCTGGACCGGCCCGGTTGCCCGAACGTCGCGCCCTGCTCGCATGCGTTCCCGTCCGCGCGACGAAGGTCGCGTAAAACGCGTGCTAGCGCGGGTGCCAGCGCGGGTTATTCGGGGTACGCCCGTCGCACGGAACACGTGCCGCCGGCTCGGTACCTGTGGCACTCCGCCGAGGCGCGCGCACGCGGTCTAGGAGTACGTGCTCCAATCTTCGGGGTTGTTCTCGGTGTACTCACCGAGCACGCGTCCGTCGACCGCGTCGAGCTCGACGAGACCCCGCACGCTCGGCGGTTCGTCGGCGCTGTACACGAGGATTCGCCACGCGGGTCGCGACCGCAGCCCCCGCCAACCCAATTGCGCCGACGCGTGCCCGACCGGGAACCCGACCGTCCGACTCGCGACCGCCAGCGCTTCGGTCTGGTCGATGTTCAGCGACCAGCCCGCGACGAAGTGGTACGCCGCGATTGCGGCGAGGAGCGCGGCACCGAAGACGAGTCCGGCGTTGGCGCTCGCGATCGCGGCCCACAACACGAACGCGGCGATGACGAGGTAGACGGTCCCCGCGATGCGTCGGCGCTTGATGTCGGGGAACACGTACGGCCCGACGTACGCGGTGATGTCGAGATCTTCCGGGAGCTGGTCACTCCGAAGTTCGTCGTCCGCGTGCTCGCCGTCCTGGGGCCCGTCGTTCACAGGGCGGACGCTACCCGGGCCAGGACGCTTTGAGCTTGTCGTAGCCGGCCCGCAGGCTCTCGGGGAGGACGCGAGCCTCGGCGATCGAAGTCATGAAGTTGGTGTCGCCCGTCCACCGCGGGAGCAGGTGCACGTGGAGGTGGCCCGGAACCCCCGCGCCCGCGGCCCGGCCGAGGTTGGCGCCGACGTTCACCCCGTCGGGCGAGTACGCGGCTCGGATCGCGCGCAGCGCCCGCACCTGGGCCCGGGCGATCGCGATGTTCTCGTCGTCGTTCAGGTCGTCGAAGGCGGCCGCGTGGCGCGTCGGCGCGACCATCAGATGCCCGGAGCCGTACGGATAGAGGTTCATCACCGTGATGGTCTCAGGACCGCGTTCGAGCACGAGCGCTTCGGCGTCGTCGGCCGCGTCGACGAGGTTGCAGAGCACGCAACCGACCTTCTCTCGTTCGGAGTCGGCGCTGGAGACGTACGCGGAGCGCCAGTCGGCCCACAGCCGCTCGAGGCCCACTCCCGCGCTACCGGTGCTCGAGAACTTCGGCGCCGAGCCGTTCGATGAACACGTCGACGGTGACGTCGCGCTCGGGATCGTTGCTCCCGCGCGCGTTCACACCGACCGTGCCGTTCTCGACGTCGCTGTCACCGACCACCAGGATGTACGGGAGCTTGTCGGTCTTCGCCTTGCGGATCCGCGACCCGAGACTGCCCGCCGAACCGTCGATCAGCTCGGCCCGGAATCCCTCGGCCTTCAGGCGATCGACGATGCGGAAGCCGTACACGTCGTTGCGGTCGGAGACCGGCAGCACATCGACCTGCACGGGCGCGAGCCACGCGGGAAACGCGCCCGCGTAGTGCTCCAGAAGGATCGCAAAGAACCGTTCGATCGTGCCGAACAGCGCGCGGTGGATCATGATCGGCTGGTGCCGCTCGTTGTCGGCGCCGGTGTACTCCATGCCGAAACGCTGCGGCAACTGGAAGTCGACCTGGATCGTGGACATCTGCCACGTGCGCCCGATCGCATCCTTGGCCTGCACGCTGATCTTCGGTCCGTAGAACGCTCCGCCGCCCTCGTCGAGCACGAGGTCGAGGCTCTTGCTCGACGCGACCGCGCGCAACGCCTCGGTCGCCTCTTCCCATTCGTCGTCGCGCCCGACGGCCTTCCCTTCGGGCTTGGTCGAGAGCTCGAGGTAGAAGTCGGTGAGTCCGTAGTCGCGCAGCACGTCGAGCACGAAGTCGAGCAGGCTCGACAGCTCGGCCGCCATCTGCTCCTTGGTGCAGAAGATGTGCGCGTCGTCCTGGGTCATGCCCCGTACCCGGGTGAGCCCGTGCACGACGCCGGACTTCTCGTAGCGGTACACCGTGCCGAACTCGAACATCCGCAGCGGCAACTCCCGGTACGAACGGGTCCGGTGGTTGAAGATCAGGATGTGGAACGGGCAGTTCATCGGCTTCAGGTAGTAGTTCGTGCCCTCGTTGTTCTGACCGCCCTCGTCGAGGTGCAGGGGCGGGAACATCGCGTCGGCGAACCAGTCGAGGTGACCCGAGATCTCGAAGAGCTTCGACTTGGTGATGTGCGGCGAGTTCACGAACTCGTACCCCGCGGCCTCGTGGCGCTCCCGGGAGTACTCCTCCATGATCCGGCGCACGCGCGCACCCTTCGGGTGGAACACGGCGAGGCCGGAGCCGATCTCCTCCGGGAACGAGAACAGGTCGAGCTCGACGCCGAGCTTGCGGTGGTCGCGGCGCTCGGCTTCCTCGAGGCGGTGCAGATATTCGTCGAGCGCGTCCTTCGACTCCCACGCGGTGCCATAGATGCGCTGGAGCATCGGGCCCTTCTCGTTGCCGCGCCAGTACGCGCCCGCGACCTTCTGCAGCTTGAACGCGGCGAGTTTGCCTGTGGAGGGGACGTGCGGCCCGCGACACAGGTCGACGAACGCGACCTCGCCGTCGTGGGCGCCACCCTTCACGACGTTGCGGTACACCGAGACACCGGTGCCGTCACTCCCGGCTTCGCCCGCGTCTTCGGCGTCGGCCGCGCCGGTGCGGACCTTCTCGATGATCTCCTGCTTGTACGGCTGATCGGCGAAGAGCGCGAGCGCGTCGTCGTAGCTGAGCTCCGTCCGCACGAAGCGTTGGTTCGCCTTGACGATGCGGCGCATCTCGTCCTCGATGCGGCCGAGGTCGTCGTCGCTGAACGTCGTGGCGTCGGGGAGATCGAAGTCGTAGTAGAAGCCGTCAGCGATCGCCGGGCCGATCGCGACCTTGGCCCCCGGGAACAGCCGGGTCACCGCTTCGGCCATCACGTGCGCGGTCGAGTGCCGCAGCACCTCGCGCCCGTCGTCGGAGTTGGGTACGACGATCTGCAGGTCGACGCTGTGGTCGAGCGGGCGATCGAGGTCGACCCACTCGCCGTCGGCCCGGGCCGCGATGGCGGCCTTCGCGAGCCCCTTGCCGATCGAGGCGGCGACGTCGGCCGGCGTCGTCCCCGACGCGTACTCCCGACTCGATCCGTCCGGGAGCTTGACCGTGATCTGCTCGCTCATGGGGTCTCTATCGTCGCCAACCGCGTCGGTTGAATGTCGGTTGCATGGGTGTCGGTTGAATGCCGAACGAGGCTACCAACGGGCGGTTTCCCGGCCGTGCCCTTTCCGACGTGCCGTTCTACCGACCGGCGCTCACGGGATGCCGACGACGATCGGGCGTTCGAGGTCGACTCCGAGCAGGTTCCCGAGCTGGCACAGCACGGTACGCGCGGTCGGGTCGTCGCCACCGGAGAGGATGGCGCTCGCGAGATCGTCGAGCGCATCGAGCGCGCGCGGCGAGTCGAGGTCGTCGTCGATCGCGTCGCGGAAGCGCCGCGCGAACTGCGTGGGATCCGGGCCCGCGGTGCGTTCCGCGGCGGCAAGGAGGCGGTGCAACAACGCGGTGCCTTCTTCGAGGTCGGTGTGGTACCACTCGAACCCGTGCCGGTAGTGATGGCGTAGCAACGCGAGCCGGATCGCGCGCGGGTCGGCCGTCTTCAGCAGCTCGTCGACGAACACGAGGTTGCCGAGCGACTTCGACATCTTCTCGCCCTCGAAGTTGACCATCGCCGAGTGCAGCCAGTGCGTGACGAAGGGCTTGCCGGTGAGGCTCTCGCTCTGCGCGATCTCGCACTCGTGATGCGGGAAGATGAGGTCGGTCCCACCGCCGTGGAGATCGATCGTGGGGCCGTGCTCGTGCATCGACATCGCCGAGCACTCGATGTGCCATCCGGGCCGGCCGACCCCGAACGGGGCGCGCCATGCCGGTTCGTCGGCGAGTGAGGGCTGCCACAGCACGAAGTCGAGCGGTTGACGCCGGTGCGGATCGTCGGGGTTGCCGCCCCGGGCCCGGGCCAGGCGCACCATCTGTTCCTCGGAGTAGTGCGACAGCTCTCCGTACCGGGGGAAGCTCGACACATCGAAATACGTGGTGCCATGCGTGAGATACGCGTTGCCGGCTTCGAGCAGCTGCCCGACCAGCTCGATGATCAGCTCGATCGATTCGGTGGCCCGAGGCTCGGCGGCCGGGGCGCGCATCTCCAACGCGTCCATGTCGCTGTGGAACCGCGCCATCTCCGCTTCGGCGAGCTCCAGATACGGCACGCCGAGCTCGCGCGCCTTGGGAAGGATCGAGTCGTCGACGTCGGTGATGTTGCGGACGTAGCTGACCTCGTGGCCCAGCTCCTCGAGCCGGCGGATAAGGATGTCGTAGGTGAGATAGGTCGCCGCGTGCCCGAGATGGGTCGAGTCGTACGGGGTGATCCCGCAGACGTAGATACGGACGAGATGCGGCGGCTCGAACGGCACGACCGCGCGCCGGGCGGTGTCGTACAGGCGCAGGCTCACGGCCGAACCCTACTTCCCGTTCCGGTGGCCTCGGCTCCGCTCACGCGACGCCAAATCACGCGATAGCAAGTCACGCGACACCAAATCACGCGACGGTCGTCAGCCGGAGGCTCGCCCGCATCTTGTGCCGGATGTTGACCGTCAACAGCACCGCGGCGAACGTCTCCATCCCGACCGCGTTACGCAGCGATCCACCGTCGAGGGGTCGCAGGCGCGGGATGCTGCTGGTGATCTCCATCACCGTGGTCTTGGCGTCGTCGTCGTCGCCGAGAACGATGACGTCGCTCTCCATCTCGTGGTCGAGCTCGGCGAACTCCGCGGCCGGGACCAGATGGAACGCGGTGCACACCCGCGAACGCCACAGCAAGGCCTGGATCTCGGCCGCGACCGACCCGTGGGGCGGCAACACCGCGTTGAACTCGTTGCCGTGCTTGACGAGATTGTTCGCCATCGAGACGACGATCTTCCCCGGCAGCCGGTCGGCATGCTCCTGCACCGTCGGGATCGCCGACTCCGCGTGCACGGCGAGGATCACGACGGGTGCGTCACACGCCCACGCGTTGTCGCAGGCGATCAGCCGACCGGCGACTCGATCACCCCAGACCTTCTCGAGCTCGTCGACCGCGGTACGAGCCTTGTCGACCGCCCGTGAACCGAACAACACCTCGTGCCCGACACTCGCGAGCCGCGCCGCCAGGCCCAGCCCCGCCGGCCCGGTCGCCCCCAAGATCCCGATACGCATCCGGAGAGACTAGACGGGACACGACTACGGCTCCCTCGAGCTCCGCTGCGCTTCGCTTCGTCCGCACGGTGCTCATGGCTCCCTCGAGCTCCGCTGCGCTTCGCTTCGTCCGCACGGTGCTCATGGCTCCCTCGGGCTCCGCTGCGCTTCGCTTCGTCCGCACTAGCCGATGCATTCGGCGCCGAAGAGGATCCGGAGCTCGGCGAACAGGCCGTTGCGGGTCTCGCAGCGGAACTCGTCGCCCAACCGGAGATCGGTTTCCTTGTCGGGCCCGATGAGTGTGAGCAGTACGGGGCTCGGGCCGGGATTCGCGGCCAGGATCTCGCGCAGCTTCTGGACCCGCTCGTCGTTCAGCACCGCGGCCTTGATCCGGAGCTTGAGCGGCGCGCCCGCGTCGGCGTGGATCTCGGGCCGAGTGATGTCCATCGCCATGAGTTTGGGCACGTCGTCGCGACCGTCGACCCGCCCCCGGATCGTGACGATCGCGTCGGAGGCGAGCAGCTCGCCGTAGTTGAGCATCGTCTTCGGGAACACCATGACCTCGATCGATGCCGCAAGGTCCTCGAGCACGAAGGTGGCCATGAGGTCGCCGCGCTTGGTGTACTTGCGCTGGAGCGCGGTGACAACACCCGCGACGGTCTTCATCGAACCGTCTTCCATCTCACTCAGGTCGGCGATCGAGCATTCGGTGAGGCGCCGCAGTGCCGCCTCGACGCCCATGAGCGGATGGTCGCTCACATAGAGGCCGAGCATGTCCTTCTCCGCGCGCAGCCGCTCGGCCTTGTCGAACTCGACATCGGGGATCGCGAGGCGGTCGTCGAACACGGGCGAGTCGTCGGCGGCGCCACCGACATCGAAGAGGCTCATCGTGCCCGCGTCGCGCTCGCGCCGGCGCCGCAACGCGGCGTCGACCGCGGCTTCGAACACGTTCAGGAGTCCCTTGCGGGGATGACCGAGTGAGTCGAAGCCGCCGCCATTGATGAGCGACTCGATCGTGCGCTTGTTCAGCACGTTCGCGTCGACGCGGTCGCAGAAGTCGTGGAAGTCGGTGAACGGTCCGTTCTGCTCGCGTTCCTCGATGAGGAGCGCGGAGACACCCTCCCCGACGTTGCGCACGGCCGACAGCCCGAAGCGGATCGCGTGACCCTCACACGAGAAGTCGCTGTGCGACGCGTTGACGTCGGGGACGAGCACCGGGATCTCGAGCTGACGGCACTCCCCCAGGTACACCGCGGCCTTGTCGAGGTTCGTCTTCACGCTCGTGAGAAGCGCGGCGAAGTACGCGACCGGGTAGTTCGCCTTCAACCACGCGGTCTGGTACGTGACGAGGCCGTAGCCGACGCTGTGAGACTTGTTGAACGAGTAGTCGGCGAACGGTTCGATGGTCGTGAAGTACGCCTCCGCGAACTCCTTGGTGTGCCCGTTACTCACGCACCCGGCGACGAACTTCGAGCGTTCCTTCGCGATGAGCTCGCGGATCTTCTTCCCCGTGGCTTTGCGGAGGTTGTCGGCTTCCTCGAGCGAATACCCCGCCAGCTTCTGCGACACCCGCATCAGCTGCTCTTGATAGATCATCAACCCGAAGGTCGGGCCGAGGATCTCCTCGAGGTCGGGGTGGTCGAACGTGACCGCGCGCCGGCCGTTCTTGCGTTCCGCGTATTCGGTGTGCCAGTTCTGCGCCATCGGCCCGGGTCGGTACAGCGCGATGACGGCAGCGACGTCTTCGAACGAAGTGGGGGCGAGCCGGAGCAACAGCGAACGCAGTGGCCCGCCCTCGAGTTGGAACACGCCGATCGTGTCGGCCCGGCGCAGGAGCTCGAACGTCTTCTCGTCGTCGAGGGGGACATTGTCGATGTCGGGGCGGGTACCCGTCGTGCGCTCGATGAGGTCGAGCGCGATCTCGATGACGTCGAGGTTGCGCAGGCCGAGGAAGTCCATCTTCAACAGGCCGAGCTCTTCGACGCCGTGCATCTCGTACTGCGTCACCATCGGCGAGTCTTCCAGCGCGGTACCCGGCTCGGGCTTGCGTTGGATCGGCAGGTACTCGGTGAGCGGCTCCCGAGTGATCACCACCGCCGCGGCGTGGATGCCGTCCTGGCGGCGGAGCCCTTCGAGCCCGCGGGCGACGTCGACGACGCGCTTGGCGTCGGGGTCGATGTCGTACAGCGAGCGCAGGTCGGCCGCCATCTTGTAGCCGTCGGCGTAACGCTCGTTCGGGGTGAGGCATGCGTGCAGCGGGGTGTCGCGCCCCATGATCAGCGGCGGCATCAGCTTGGCGATCTTGTCGCCGACCGCGTACGGGTAGCCGAGCACACGCGCGGCGTCGCGCACCGCGGCCCGGGCTTTGATCGTGGAGAACGTGATGATCTGGGCGACGTGGTCGTGGCCGTAGCGCTGGGCCGCGTACTTGATCATCTCCCCGCGGTAGCGGGAGTCGAAGTCCATGTCGATGTCGGGCATCTGTTTGCGGCCCGGGTTGAGGAACCGCTCGAACAGCAGGTCGTACTTGATGGGGTCGA
>JBEPUZ010000106.1:0-14222 GCA_041691275.1 Actinomycetota bacterium
CCGCCGACGTAGTTCGCGTCGTGGGCTTCCATCGACGCGGGGCCCATCGTGTGCCGGCCGATGACGCGCTCGCGAAAGCCCGGCGCGAACCGTTCGACCTGCGCCTCGATCGCGTCGGTCATGTCGACGGTTGATCCGTTCGGCACGTGGCAGTACGCCCAGGCGGTGTGCTTGCCCTCGGGCGCGCGCGTGGGGTCGAACAGGCTCTGCTGGGCGAACAGCACGAACGGTCGTGCGGGATGCCCGCCGTGCTGGACCTCGCGCTCGGCCCGGGCCACCTCTGCGGCGGTACCGCCCAGGTGCACGGTCCCGGCCCGCAGGATCTCGGGGTTCGTCCAGGGCGGTGGCCCGTCGAGTGCCCAGTCGACCTTGAACACCCCGGGCCCGTAGCGGAACCGTCCGAGGGTCCGCCGGTAGCGGGCGGGGAGGCGGCCGTCGTCGAGTGCGAGCACCTGGCGGGGTGTGAGATCGAGCAGCGTGGCGCGGGCGGGGGGAAGGTCACGCAGTGACGTGACGCGGTGATCGCACACGATCGTGCTGCCGTTGGCGACGATGACGGCCGCGAGCGCATTCGCGATCGCGGCGGAGCCACCCTTCGCCATCGGCCAGCCGACGTGATGGGCGAGGACGGCGAGGAAGAGTCCGAACCCGGCGGTGACGGGCGCGTCGAGCGACAAGATGGCGTGGGCGGCGACCCCGTTGAAGAGCGCGGCGGCCCCGTCGGTGTCGAAGCGCCGTCCGACGTTCGTCGCGGACCGTATGCCTACGGCGCCGTAGCGAGCGAGCAGGAACGGGTGACGCGGGGGCAGGTCGAGCGGCGACATCAGCCCGTCGATCAGGTGGTCGCCCGAGTCGACGAACGGCTGGAGCAGCCGCCGGTACGCGTGGGCGTCGCGCCCGAACCCGTCCGCGGTCGCGGTGATGCTGCGTTCGAGGAAGGCTGCGCGCCCGCCGTCGAGCGGATGGGCCAGGGGTGCGTGGGGGTGGATCCATTCCAGGCCATGGGCGGCCAGCGGCAGATCCCGCATGGCCGGCGACGCCACCGCGAGCGGATGGATCGCCGAGCAGATGTCGTGGACGAAACCGGGCAGCGTGACCTCCGCCGAACGAGTCCCCCCACCGACCTCGGGGCCTGCTTCCAGGACGAGGACGCGCCAACCGGCCGCGCCGAGCGTGGCCGCGGCGACGAGCCCGTTCGGTCCCGCACCGACGACGACCGCGTCGAACTCCCGATCGGACTTACCGGCGAGCGTCAACGGCTGTGCTGTCGCCACAGATCTCGTACGAGGGCGGGCCCGAAGTCTTCCTTGTGGACGTAGGCGATTGCGCCGACGTCGCGGGCGTCGTCGGGAAGATCAGCCTCTGAGTACGTCGACAACAAGATGACCGCGACCTCGGGATGGTCGGCCCGGATCCGGCGAGTCGCCTCGATGCCGTTGATCCCCGGCATGTTGATGTCCATGAGGACGAGGTCGGGCGCGCGCGCGGCGGACAGGGCGACAGCCTCTTCGCCGGTCTCGGCCTCCGCCGCGACCTCGAACCCGGCGGTGAGACCGATCACGGTCCGGGCGACGGCGCGAAACGGCAGCTGATCGTCGACGATCAGCACCGATACGGTTTTGGTCGTTCCGTCCGTGGCGCTCATCTCGTCTTCGATGATCGCACCTCCCGGTCGCGCGACCCAGGGTGGAGCCCTGAACTCGCGGTGGTGCTAGCCACCCTTCCCGGCCAGGAACAGAAGGACCGCCTTGACGCGGCGGTGGGTGTCGGGTTCTTCACTCAGGCCCAGCTTCGAGAAGAGCGCATTGATGTGCTTCTCGACCGCACGCTCCGAGAGGAACAGGGCCGATGCGATGCCGGCGTTGTTGCGACCCTGCGCCATCTCCTCGAGCACCTCGCGCTCGCGGGGCGTGAGCCGGTCGATGGGCGAGGCCGATCGCTTCAGCCTCGACTGCACGAGCGTCTCGACGACGATTGGATCGATCACGCTGCCGCCGCGTGCCACCTCCTCGATCGCGTGCACGATCTGGGTGGCGTCGGAGACCCGTTCCTTCAGGAGGTAGCCCCGACGGTCGGAGCCCTCCTCGAAGAGGGCAATCGCGTACGCCGGCTCCGAGTACTGGCTCAGCACGACCACGCCGACGTTCGGGTGCGAGTGGCGGAGCGTCATCGCGGCCCGGATGCCCTCGTCTGTGCCGGTCGGAGGCATGCGTATGTCGGTGAGGACGACGTCGGGTTCGTCGGCCGCGACCGCCGCAAGCAACTCGTCGTAGGTACTGACCGCGCTAATGACTTCCATGTCGGTGCAGGCGTTCAGCAGCTTCACGACGCCCTCGCGCACGAGCAGGTTGTCCTCGGCGACCAAGACCCGCAGAGCCATGACCCAAAGCTATCGGCGGGGCCTAGTGTCGGCCGGGAGGGAGGTCGCGCATGGCGCTGCACATATACCGGGTCCTGGTGCGCGGGCGATTCGACGACCTCGACCCAAATGTGCGGGCCGCGCTCATCGCCGGGGCCACCGACCACGACGTTGTGCTCGCCGAGTTCACGACGACCGGAACCTTGACCTACGAACCCGCGGTCGCATTCTTCACGTTTCGGGTCGAGGTACGGGCGAGCGGAGACGATCCGTCGGCCGTGGCGACTGCAGCCGCGGAAGCGGCCGAGGCCAAGGCAGTCGACTACCTCTCGACCCGTAGCATCGGGTTTCGCGACATGAGTGTCGTCGCCGCCGACATGGCCGACGTCTGGCGCGATTAAGACCCACGCCCACGAACGCATGCGTTAGTCCGCGTCGGCTCGGTCGGTGAAGGTGGGTCGGAGCTCGGGAAGCGGTTGGAGTGGTTCGGGCCGGAACTCTTCCAGTCGGCCGCGGGTGCCGAACAGGTGCTTCGACACAACGAGGTAGGCGAGGATCGCGAGGTTGACGATCATGGCCCCGACCCGCACGAACGTCACTCGCTTCACGAGCTCGTCGATCTCGAGCGGGAGGAAGCCTGCGGTCGTCAACACCGTGAGGTACTCCGCCCATCGACGCTCCCGCCACAGGCCGACCGCTTCGAAACCGGACACGACCGCGTAGCCGGTCGCAACGAGGGCCAGCACCAGGAGCGAGTGCGGCTGCAGGTGGCCCAGCCGCGTGAGCAGGCCGGCGGTGAAACCATGCGTGCTCGCACCGCCCTGTCCGTTGCGTGCGCTCTCGAGCGCGTCGAGCATGCCCGTTGCCCACCCCTGCACCGCGCCGAGGTTCCAGCGCAGGGCCAGAGCCGCCGCCGCGACCCCGGCGAACGCGATGGTGTGGAGCGTGCGGTCGACGGCGATGACCCGAACGAGGATCGCCTGGCGAAGGGCGTGCCCGCGCCGCGGGTGGTCGAGAGCGTCGACGTCCTCGACGGTGTAGTCGGGGTCGGCGGCGGTAGGTGGCGACACGACGATCCAGTCCCGGCACCGCAGGCACTGGACCAGCCGGCGCCCGTCGACGGTCTCCCGGGCGAGCACCTCGAAGCCGTCGTCGAGCCTGCTCAAGCGGGCGCCCGGAACGACGTGCCCTCGCCACGCGCACACCAACAGCTCGGGGCGCCGCAGCGGATGCTCCACCCGCTCAAACTAGGCCTGGATTCGATATTCGGGCCCGACGACAGATCGGGGTCGGAATCGCTCGTCGTACCTGAACCTGTCGTCGGAACGGGCGTGATCCGGTGTTCGCACGCGAGCGCGGCAACGCACAGCAGCGCGAGGACGATCTCTACCGGGAGATGGTCAGGACCGGATCAGACCCAGACCGTCGATCCGCATCCGCAGCTCCGGCTCCAGGCCGAGCGCTTCCGCTTCGAGGCATTGGGTGAGCTCGGCTCGGTTCTTGACCCCGAGCACGACCGTCGCCACGCCTTCCATGTCGAGCGCGTAACGGTGGGCCAGCAGGGCGGGGTCGGTTCCGAGCTCGGCCGCCAACGCCCGGAACGGCGCGGCCCGTTCGTAGTCGGCGCCGTCCGGATGCGTGGCCTTGACCGGCCGGTCGAACCGTGCGGTCAGCGCGCCGGCCTGCACCGCGCGAATGCCCATGACGCCGATGTCGTTCGCCCCGGCCGCGACGATGATGTCGCGCGGGCGCGGCGGTTCCGCATAGCGCCGGATCCCACCGGGTGAATCCAAGAGGTTGGTGATCGCCTGGACGACACTCGGCTTCATGTCGTGCTGCAACGCCTTGACCACCGTCGCGGGGACGCCGACGCCGGTGATTCCCCATGCCCCGATCCGCCCCCGTCGCGTCAGATCCTCGAACGCGGGGACCACTTCGGAGACGTACCGGCTCCACGGCGTCGCGAAGGCGGCCCGGTCATCGTTGCCATGCGCGTAGACCTCGTCGTCTTCGCAGATGTTGCTGTGCAAGAAGAACACGTCGACGTGATCGAGACGCATCGCGGCGAGACTCGCGTCGAGCGATTCCTCGAGCTTGGCGGCGATGGTGCCGACGGCCGGTTCGCCGAGCTGGCACTTGGTCGTGATGCGAACGCCGGCCGGAAGCGCACCCCGGAACGCGGCACCGACGACAGCCTCGCACGCGCCGTACATCGGAGCGGTGTCGATCACGTTGATACCGGCGTCGAGGGCCGCGGTGATGGTCGCGATCGCCTCTTCGTCGCTGGACGCTCCCCAGATCTGCCCGAGACCGCCGCCGCCGAGGGTCAGGCGACTCACGTCGGTGAACGGCCCGAGCGTCGAAGTGTGCATGATGGATTGTCTCCTTCTCTCCGGCTCGACGCTACAGGCGGATCTAAGGTGCGCGCTGTGGCGAGCAACCCTCGATTCGACGACGTGAACGTCGAGTCACTGCGACGCCGGCGCACGGTGAAGTGGTCGCTGTACGGCCCGGATGTGCTCGCGGCGTGGGTCGCCGAGATGGACTTCGACGTGGCGCCGCCCGTCCGCGCCGCGCTCTTGGAAGCGGTCGAGCGCGAAGACTTCGGCTACGTCACCGCCGACACGTCGGAGCTCACCACCGCGTGCAGCGCGTTCTTTGCGCGCGCGTACGGGTGGGGGGTGCCGGCGTCTCGCATCTTCCTCGTTGCCGATGTGCTCAGCGGTATCGAGGGCGCGCTCGACGTCTTCGTCGAACCCGGCTCGGCGGTTGTGGTGCCGACGCCGGCCTATCCGCCGTTCTTCGAGATCATCGAGCTCGGTGGGCGGACTGTCGTTCCGCTACCTCTTCTGGACGAGAACACTCGACCGACCCTCGACCTCGATGGGATCGATAGCGCGTTTCACAACGGCGCACGCTCCCTCCTGTTGTGCAACCCGCACAATCCGACGGGACGGGTCTTCACGACCGACGAGCTGCGCGCCGTATCGGAGATCGCGGAGAAATACCGAGCGCGGGTCGTCGCCGACGAAGTGCACGCCCCGCTCGTCTTCCCCGGCGCCCATCACGTGCCCTACGCGACCGTCTCCGACGCGGCCGCAGAACACACGCTCACGATCACGTCCGCATCGAAGGCATGGAACCTCGCCGGGTTGAAGTGCGCGCAGGTCGTGGCGACGAATCACGCGGATGCGAAGCAATGGCGCAGTCTTCCCGTCTTCCAGGTCGCCGGCCCGACACCACTCGGTATTGCCACGTCGACGGCCGCGTACGCGGCGGGCGGGCCGTGGCTCGACGAGCTCGTCGCGTACCTCGACGGCAACCGGCGCATACTCGGCGACCTGCTTGCGGCCGAGCTGCCCGAGATCACGTGCCACCTCCCCGAGGCGACCTTCCTCGCGTGGCTCGACTGCTCGGCGCTCGGGGTCTATGACCCGGCCCGCTTCTTTCTCGACCGCGCGCACGTCGCCCTCAGTGACGGACCGCCGTTCGGTGCGGGCAGCGAGCAACACGTTCGCCTCAACTTCGCGACGTCGCGCGCACTCCTCGAGCAGATCGTGCGCGCCCTCGGTACCGCCGGTCGCCGCCCGGCGGTGAGCCGAGCCTGACTGCGCCGGTACGCTGCGAACGATGGGCGACGTCGAAGTGACGGGCGGCCGCGAAAGGACGCAAGCGTGACCGACAATGTTGCCGAGCTCATCGATCCGCAGTTCTGGCGAATGCCGCTCGAGGACCGCATGGCGCGGTTCGCCGAGCTACGCGAGGTCGACGCGTTCCTTCCCGCGTCGTTCGACAACCCGATGAGCGGGCTGACCGAGACGTTCTCGGTCACGACCCGTTACGCGGAGCTCGTCGAGATCAGCCGCCGGCCCGAGGAGTTCTGCTCGGGGCAAGGGGCCGTTTCAATCCCCGATCTGCCCGCGGAGGCGCTGGAGTTCTTCGGGTCGTTCATCAACATGGACGACCCTCGCCACGCCCGCCAGCGTGGCATCGTTTCGCGCTCGTTCACGCCGCGACAGCTCGCGTCGGTGCTCGAATCGGTCGAGACGATCTGCACGGAGGTCATCGACGACATGTGCGAGCAGGGCGACGGCGAGGTCGACCTCGTCGAGGCGCTCTCGCAGCCGTTCCCGCTGTTGGTCATATGCGACATGATGGGTATCCCGCGCAGTGAATTCCGCACGGTGCTGGACGCGACGAACGTCATCCTCGGTGCGGGTGACCCCGACATGCTCGGTGGGCGGGACCCGATAATGGCGATGCTCGAAGCCGGCATGCAGCTGACGACGCTGATGAACGAGATCGCGGAGGAGCGGCGCAAGGACCCGCGCGACGACCTCACCTCCGCGCTGGTGAACGCCCCCGACGATGAGGACATCCTGGCGCCGCACGAGATCGCGCCGTTCTTCATCCTGCTCGCGGTCGCCGGGAACGACACGACCCGCACAGCGATCAGCCGCGGCATGCACCTGCTGTCGCAGAATCCCGATCAACGGCGAGTGTGGCAGGACGATCTCGAGAGTGTGTCGCCGACCGCGGTGGAGGAGATCGTGCGTGTCGCGTCGCCCGTCACCTTTATGCGGCGTACCGCGACGAGAGCGGCGCGCGTCGGCGAACGCGAATTCACGAAAGGCGACAAGGTCGTCCTGCTCTACGGCGTCGCCAACCGTGACCCGCGCGTGTTCGACGACCCCGAACGTTTCGACGTGTTGCGCAATCCCAACCCGCACGTCGGCTTCGGTGGGCCCGGACCGCATTTCTGCCTCGGCGCGCACCTCGCCCGCCGCGAGGTCGCGGTCGCGTTCCGCCAGTTGTTCACGCGCCTGCCCGACATCGAGGTCGTCGGTGAGGCCGTGCCGCTCGAAGCCATGGGCATCCCGCTGGTCGGTGGCATCAAGCGCCTGCCCGTCCGCTTCACCCCAACGGCCCGAGGCGTCGGCTGATCTAGGGCTCTTCGAGAGCGGGTGACCGGGATCGAACCGGGCTCGGCAGCTGGGAAGTGCCGGGCCAAGTGCCGCCCGACCTTCACCGTACAGACGTTCGTGCAGGTCAACGGCTCGGTTGTCCGCTCGTTACCGCCGGCACAACGACGAGCGATCAGTCGCACGTCAGCTCCGAGCGCATGCGATGACGCCGCCGCCCGATGGCGATCAGTCGGCACAGGCCGGCGACGTACGCGGCGAGGAAGAGAGAGACCGAGAGCCCTGGAACCGGTTGAGGAGCAGCGAAAGGCGGAGAAGACCGGCCGGGCTCATGCTCGCCAGCGTTCGCGCGTAGTGCTGTACGTCTCTCAGCGCGAAGGCCGAGATGAGCACCTGCCCGATCAGAAGGGCGCCTGCGATGCTAACGAAGATCACCTGTGCGACCTCTCCCTGTGGCTGGCTAGAACGGATAACCCTGCCGGCCCATGCTGTCCTCCCAAGGAAAAACAGCATCAGAATCCAATTACACGACTCCGCGAACCCCGGGGCAGACCACTCCTGACCTTGGAAACGAGGATGGAGTTATGGCCGTGGAGAAGACAACGGCGAATCACGGCTGACGGCGCCAGGTACAAGAACCTGCTGCACGAACTGTGGGCGGCCCTGCATGTGACCCGGGCCGATTTCTACGCGTATGCGGTGCTCGAAGCCGAAGTGGAGCTGACCGCGGTGGCCACGCGTGTCCGGACGACGCGACCGTCGAGGAGCTCGTGGCGTACTACCGCGGCGCGTCCGGCGAGCAGGACGACTACCGCGCGGCGATGGTCGCCGATCGGCGCCTCGTCGTGGGGCTCCGGCCGACACGCGCTCAGGGATGTTGCCGCTCGGCTGAGCGAAAGGGTGCGACGCGCGCCTCGCTGCGTGTGTCACACTGCGGACAACTACTTGCCCTTCGCATCGAGGGGCAGCACAGTTCTCGTGCTGCAGGCAGATCTCCGGGGGGAGTCGATCGTGCGCCGTACTCGATCGTGCAGAAGCGGTTCGCGCGGAAGCGGTCTGCGGGGAAGTCGTTCGATGGCGGTCGCCGCCGCTTTGATGGTCGTGGCCGCCGGAGCGTGCAGCAACAGCAGCAAGTCCGACGCAGGCTCGTCCACGACCGCCGCAACCGGCAAGTCCGGTGCGTCGGGCCCGTTCGCGAACCTCGCGCACGTCGAAGCGCCGAATCCGTGCGTGCTGGATCCCGGCGTCACCGAGACCGGTATCAAGATCGGCGTGATCGCCCCGCTGACCGGTCCGCAGGCTCCGTCGTTCTCCGACGCGGTCAACGGCATCAAAGCTCGCGTCGACAAGGCGAATTCGAGCAGCGAGGCCGGGAGCCGCAAGATCACGCTGGTGGTGCGCGACGACGCCGCCGACCAGACGAAGAACCTGCAGCAGGTCCGTGACCTCGTCGAGAACGCCAAGGTCTGGGCGATCATCGAGGTCACCAGCGCATCCGGCGGCGGCGCGGCCTACGCCCAGCAGCACGGCATTCCGATCACGGGTTGGCACGTCGGGATCCCGGCTTGGAGCATCGACACGAACATGTTCACGTTCCGGCTGCCGACCGCGGCCGACCCGGGCCACGTGTACAACGACCGGGATGCGACCATCATGAAGAACGAGGGCGTCACCAAGGTTGCCCTCATCGGTGGCGGCAACGCGCAGAGCGTCGACTTCCTGACCCGCAACAAGCAGGGTTTCAAGAGCGTCGGGATCCCGGTCGTCTACGACAACGAGACTGTTCCCGCCGGGACGTCCGACTTCACCGCCGAGGCCCAGGCCATCAAGGACTCCGGTGCCGATGGTCTCCTCACCGGGATGGACTTCATCCCGAACACCAACCTCTCGTCACAGCTGTCGAAGGACAACGTGACGATGAAGGAGTTGCAGTTCCCCGGGGGTTACGACTCCAGGGTGCTGGCCCTGCCGGGCATGGAAGGCGCGTTCTTCGGGCTGGAATTCATCCCGTTCGAGTCGAACCCGCCGTCGTACACCGCGTTCGACGCGGCGATGCCGAAGGATCAGGTCCGCAATCAGGTCAGCTACATCGGTTGGCTCTCCGGCGAGATCACGCTGCAGGGCATCAAGGACGCCGGCGTCGCCTGCCCGACCCGCAAGGCCTTCATCGCCAACCTCCGTCTCGAGACCGCGTACACCGGCGGGGGAGCGTTCTCTCCCGTCGATCTCGTAAAGGGATTCGGGAACGAGTTCTCGTGCGCGTATTACGTGAAGGTCATCGACAAGAAGTTCGTGCCCCAGTTCGGCGGTAAAGAGCAGTGCGGCAAGCCGATCCACTTCTGATCTCGTGAACGGACGGCGGCGGCGCGTGCTCCCGGGCGCGCACCGGCGCCCTGGTCCGGTGATGGGACCGCGATCGTGACCACCTACATCGTCGCGGGGATCGTCGTCGGGAGCGTCTACGCGATCGCGACGCTCGGGCTCGTCCTCACGTATACGACGTCGCGCATCTTCAACTTCGCCCAGGGCGCGTTGGCGTTCTTCATCGCGGTGACCTTTTACCAGGCGACTGCGGTGTGGGGATGGAACCCGCACGTGGCCGGCGTGCTCACGATCTTCGTGTTCTCGCCGCTCCTCGGGCTCTTCTTGTGGGCGACGTTGTTCCGGCGCCTGGGCGAGACGCCTCCCTCGGTGCGGCTCGTCTCGACGATTGGCCTATCGGTCGCGCTGCCGGCGCTCGCCGCCATGTTGTTTCCCGATACCGCCTCGACCGTGCTGAAGCCGAGCATGCTCTGGTCGCCCCCGCACGAGTACACGATCGTCGGCGTGCACGTCGACTCGAACCAGGTCGCGGTCGTCGTGGCCGCGGCGCTGATCGCGATCGTCCTGTTGGTGTTGTTGCGGGCGACGCCATACGGACTCTCGGTGCGCGCCGCGGTCGACTCGGGCACGATGGCCGGTGCGAACGGGGTCAACACCGGATTCGTAACCGCGGTGTCGTGGATGATCGGTACCATGCTCGCCGGCACCGCCGGGGTATTGCTCGGGGCGCTACGCGGGTTCACGATCATCCAGTTCACCCTTCTCTTGTTGGGGTCGTTCGCGGCGGTCGTCGTGGCGCGTATGCACAGCCTTGCGCTCGCGTTCGCGGGCTCGATGGGGATCGGTCTGCTCCAGGAACTGTCGGCCAGCCAACAGTTTCAACACTTCCTGCAGCACTTCGCGAGCCCGACCAACCCGATCCTGCTCGGTGTGCGCCCGAGCATCCCGTTCATCGTGATGTTGGTGTTCCTGCTCGTCTACAACGGCTTGCAGGAGGAACGCTTCGCCATCGACACGCGTGCGCTCTCACAGCCGACGCGGGAACTGGTCGGCCGCGCCGATCTTCCGTGGTGGCGCCGGCTGTTGCCGATCGCGGTGTGCCTCGTAGGCGTGTTGGTGGCGCCCGAGTTCCTCAATGGGCTCTGGCTGGCGATTTTCGCGAGCGGGCTCGCACTCGCGATCGCGTTCTTGTCGTACGTCGTGGTGACTGGCGACGGCGGGATGATCTCGCTGTGCCAGATCACGTTCGCGGGTATCGCGGCGGCACTCACCGCGCAGTTCGCAACGCATCACAACGTTCCGGTCCTGCTCGCGATACTGATCGGAGCCGTGGTCGTGGTCCCGATCGGCATGTTCGCCGCGCTGCCGAGCCTGCGGCTCGGCAGCCTCTATCTCGCGCTCGCAACGCTCGCGTTCTCCCAGCTCGTACAGAACACGTATTTCCAGACGCCCCGCATCAGCAATTTCGGTCAGGGCGTCGTCGTGCCCCGGCCCGGAGGGCTCGTCGGCGACCGCGCCTTCTACTACTTGCTCATCGTGCTGTTCGTGGTGGTTGCACTGCTCGTACGCAACCTCGACCGTTCGACCACTGGATTGAACCTGGCCGCGATGCGATCGAGCGAGACTGCGACCGCGACGCTCGGCATCAACATCGTCTGGTCGAAGTTCGTCGCCTTCGGGCTGAGCGCGTTCATCGCCGGCATCGGCGGCGGCCTCTACGCGAGCTACGCGGGAGCGGCAAACATGAACCAGTTCGACGCTCTGCTCGGCGCGGTGTGGTTGGCGGTCGTGGTGACTTGGGGCGTCCGATCGATCACGGGCGCGTTGCTCGCAGGCTTGTCGTTCACGATCATCCCGCAGCTCGTGACCGACCACTTCTCCGGCCGTTGGCTCAACCTGCCCACACTCCTCTTCGGGCTCGGCGCGATTGCGCTCGCCCGCGAGCCGCGCGGCATCCTGTTCGCGTTTGCAACCCGGCGCCGGGAACGCCGGCGCCGGCGCGCCGACGGGCAGAGCGGCCCCGCCGGGTCGATCCCGGAACCGGCGGCGGCAACGTGAGTGACCTCGCGATCGTCGAAGCGCGAGACGTCACCGTCCGTTTCGGGGGGCTCGTGGCGCTCGACGGGTTCTCGCTCGCGGTGGCGCCCGCGAACATCGTCGGGCTCATCGGACCGAACGGCGCGGGCAAGAGCACGTGCTTCGGGGTGCTGTCGGGCCTCATCCGGCCGCGGGAGGGCACCGTGCGCATCGACGGCGTCGACGTGACCAAGGCTTCGCCCCAGGACCGCGCCCGGCGTGGCTTGGCCCGGACGTTCCAGCGGCTCGAGCTGTTCGGGGAGCTGACGGTGCGGGAGCATCTCGTCGTCGCCTACCGCGCCAAGCAGCGCCGTACTGTGTTCGATCTCGCCCGAGCGCTTCCGCGTGATCTCCTCGGGCTCGGGAATCGGCCGACGCCGGGGGAACGCGACGCCGTCGACCGGATCCTGGAGCTGCTCGGGCTCACGGGAGTGCAATCGGTGCCGGCCGGCGCAATCGGTCTCGGGACGGGCCGGCTCGTAGAGGTCGCGCGTGCGCTCGCCGCCCAACCGCGCGTCCTGCTCCTCGACGAACCGTCGTCCGGACTCGACGCCCGCGAGACCGACGAGCTCGCAACCGTGTTGGCCCGGCTCCGCGACGACGAGGGGCTCGCCCTGGTGCTCGTCGAGCACAACGTCGCCATGGTCCTCGGCCTGGCCGACGACGTCACGGTGCTCGACTTCGGCAAAGAGATCGCGCACGGTCCGGCGTCGGCGATTCGTTCCGATGCGGCCGTGCAGGCCGCGTACCTGGGCACGGCGGCGACGTGACCGCGGCATCCGAACCTCGTGTTCCGTCTTCACCCGGCGCACCGCTGCTCGAGGTCGACGCGCTGTCGGTCGCCTACGGCGAGGCCCGGGCTCTGTTCGGCGTGTCCCTGCGGCTCGAACCGGGCCGTGCGGTCGCGGTGCTCGGCGCCAACGGAGCCGGCAAGTCGTCGCTCGCGGCGGCGATCGTCGGGGTGTTGCGTCCGTCCGGCGGTCGGGTCCGTTTCGAGGGTGTCGACGTGACCCGCTGGCCGGCGCACCGCATCAGCCGGGCCGGTGTCGCCTACGTGCCCGAGGGTCGTGGGATTTATCCACACCTCACCGTGATCGACAATCTCCGGGCCATGCTGCGCTACGCGGTGCCGAAGGCGGACCGCGAGCAGGCGCTCGAGCGCGCGATCGAGCGCTTCCCGCTCCTCGGCCGGCGGCGCAAGCAGGCGGCGGGAACGCTCTCAGGCGGCGAGCAGCAGATGTTGTCGCTGGCGCGGGTGCTCGCGGCGCCGCCCAAGCTCCTGATCGCAGACGAGATGTCGCTGGGACTCGCGCCGATGATGGTCGACATGGTGTTCGAGAGCCTGGAGCAGGCCAAGGCTGCAGGAGTCACGATCCTGCTCGTCGAGCAATACGTGGAGCGCGCGCTCCAGCTTGCCGACGACGCGATCGTGCTGGTGCAGGGAAGCGTCGCGTGGTCGGGTGCGGCGGCGGATGCGCACGCCGCCGCGCTCGAGAGCTATCTCGGCAGCGCGTAAGAGCGCGCGCCCTTAGACATGCTGCAGCCCGCCAGCATGGTTTCCGGAACGTCCCGCGGACGTCTCCGTACGGCAATGCGAACGATACAGGAGCTTCGCGCACGAGGATTCGACGCGACGGAGATGTTCGGGCTCGCTGCTCATTGGCACTGTCCAACCGAACGGATGGGCCGGTCAGGTGTCGATGACGAACCGTTCGCGCACTCCTGCATCGTCGGTCTCCGGTCCGCGGTCCGCAGTCCGCAGTCGAGTCTGACGCCCGTGCAAGAATGCGCGCCGAACCGGGGGTCTCGTGGTGAAATTGGATTCGTTGCGGGAACGACGCGGCCTGAAACCCGCGCCGAGGCTGTTCTTGCTCAGCTTCGTGATGCTGTTCGTCGAACTCGCGCTGATTCGGTGGAACGGCTCGAACGTTCTGTACCTCTCGTACTTCTCGACTTGCTTCTGTGACGCTCTTCGCGACCGTAACGCGGGCGAGCCGTGCATCGTGATGCAACGTGTGTGAACTCGGTTTGAACTCGGTTTGAACTCGGTTTGACGCGAGGTTTCTGGTCGCGTTTTCGCGGTTCGACGCGCCATTCAGAGATGTGGACGAGCTCTCGACGTTGTTGGACATCGGCGCGGTGGCGGAGCGTGTGTGCGTCACGGAGCGACACGTGCGACGGCTCGTCGCGGAGCGTCGGATGCCGTACGTCAATGTCGGCCGGTTCGTGCGCTTCGATCCCGTCGACATCGCGGACTGGATCACCGCTGCGCGCGTACCGTCTCGTTCGCTGGCACACCCTCCGCGTATGCCCAAAACGGAGCTCGGCTCCGCGCGATCGCGCACCGCCGGCTCCGGATCGCGCCGCTGAGGCGCCTCGTCACGTCGACCGGCGCAGGAGCCGACGATGAGCAGGCGCCGCACCTTCGGCTTGATTCGTACGTTGTCGTCCGGCCGCTACCAGGCGCGCTACACCTCGCCCGACGGTGCTCGCCATCGTGCGCCGCGCAGTTTCGCGACCAAGGCCGAGGCGAGTCAGTGGCT
>JBEPUZ010000107.1:0-14152 GCA_041691275.1 Actinomycetota bacterium
CGACCGTGCGATCAGTGGCGTGCGCGGCTGCGAGATGATCGGGCAGCCGCACGATCTGGCGCGCCGTCAACGGCGGGAACATCATCCGCACCGCGTACGTCTCGGAGATGTTCGCGAGGCCGAAGTCGACCAACCGGCTCAACGTCCGCACGATCGGCGCGTGCCGCCCGACCCCCGAGCCGAGACCGAGACTGGTCGCCAACGCAGCTATCGAGATGTCGAACCCGCTCGGCTCGGCCTGGAGCCATGCCGCGAGTCGACGCGCCGCGAAGACACACGACGGGCCCAGGATCGGGAGCCAGTAGGTCTCGACGTACACGCTGCGAGCATCGAACCCGCTCGAGTCGTAGGCGTCGCACAACTCGCGCACCGGAAGCGGATTGTGCTCAACGAGCCAGCTGCTGGTGTCGAGCGCGACGTGCGGAAGGGGATGCATGGATACTCCGATCTGAACTCAGATATAATATGAGATTGCGTGAGAATCAAGGAAAAGGTGGCAGGACCGAGGGATTGACACGTCAGTGTCAACGCGACGGACGACGGTGCTCACGGGTCCGATCGGTCCGCTCCCTCGGGGAGCGGCGAATCTGTGACGATTTTGATGTCGCGTTCTGCCGGTTCGCCGCGCTTATCCGTAGCGATGACATTCGATCGCAGTCACCGCGCTTCTCCACTTCCAAGTCCCGAAGAGAGGCCGACCCTCAGCGTTGAGGAAACGGCGGCGATTCTCGGCCTCGGTCGCAACACGGTCTACGACGCGCTGCGTTCGGGCGCGCTACCGTCGGTGCGAGTCGGTCGTCGCTATCTCGTGCCGACCGCTCGGCTCGCCTCGATGCTCGGGATCCGGGAGGACCCTGAGACGACGAGCTCCATCGCTGCGGATGCGCGGCCTACTCGATCGCAGCCGGCTGAGCGCGCGCTGCCTACCTGAACCCACGACGTCCAGGAGGCTACGAAGTGCGCGGCCGCATCGTGAAGAAGAACAACAACTACTACGTCATCATCGAGGAGGGCATCGACGGGAGCACAGGTCTTCGCCGGCGGACCTCCCATGCCGCCGGGGTATCCCGCCGCGCCGCCGAACACCTCCTGGCGGAGCTCCTGGAACAGAAGCGAACCGACACCTACGTAGAGCCGTCGCGCCTTTCGTTGAGCGAGTACCTCATCGACGAGTGGCTGCCTGCGACGAAGCACGAGGTACGGCGCAGCACCTTCGATGCGTACCGTCGAAGTATCGAGCTCCACGTGCTACCCCGCATCGGAACGCTGAAGCTGCAGAAGCTGCGACCCGTCGAACTCACCAAGTTCTACGCAGATCTCCTGCGCGAAGGGAGGATCGACTCGACGGGCGGACTCAGTCCGAAGACGGTGCACAACATCCATCAGATTCTGCGCAAGGCGCTCGAGGATGCGGTACGTCAGAACTACGTCGTACGCAACGCTGCGGCATCAGCCAAGGTCCCCAGAACCCGAGCGACACGTCGGAGCGAGATGCGCTATTGGAACGCGGGTGAGCTGCGACAGTTCCTCGACGCCGCGCTCGGCTCACCTCATTTCGCTGCTTGGTATCTCTCCGCGAACACGGGGATGCGGCGAGGCGAGGTGCTCGGTCTCCGGTGGCGCGATGTGAATCTCGACGCCGGACGGCTCGCGGTGCGGCGGGCACTTCTCTCGGTCGCCTACGAGATCGTCGAGAGTGACGCGAAGACGGACCGAAGTGAGCGTGTCGTCGATCTTGACGCGCGCACGGTCAAGGTCCTGCATGAACATCAGGCGAGGCAGCACGAGGAGCGCGATGCGATCGGTAGCGGCTACAGAGATTCGGGACTTGTGTTCGCGAAGATCGACGGCTCGCCGATTCATCCGGAGAGTTTCAGCCAGGCGTTCGAACGAAAGGCTCGTTCCGCCGGTGTGCCGCGCATCCGGTTGCACGACCTTCGGCACACGCACGCGACGCTTCTCCTGCAAGCCGGCGTCCCGCCCAAGGTGGTCAGCGAACGCCTCGGGCACGCGACCGTCGCATTCACGATGCAGGTGTACGCGCACGTCATCCCGGGCATGCAGGCCGACGCCGCGTCGGCGTTCGGCAACCTCGTCTTTCTCGACGACGAGAACGGTCCTCGGTCAACAAACGACGACGGCTGAGCACGAACGTCTGCGCTCGAACCGCGTCACGCTCCGCAGTATTCGCGCATGACCTTCGGGTTATGTGGCACCACGCTCACGACGCGAATTCGCGATGTCGGCACCATTTTCGGCACCACTCGGCCCGAAAACGAGGTCAGCGCCGGTTCGGTGGGGACCGGGACCGGCGCTGACCTGCATGTTCGTTGGTGGCGGGGGCAGGATTTGAACCTGCGACCTTCGGGTTATGAGCCCGACGAGCTACCAGACTGCTCCACCCCGCGGCGGACCAGGCATGGTAGCCACGTCGGCCTTCGCAGCCAAACCGACGTGGCCCCCATGGACGTTCTTCCTACGCTTTCGGCGTCGCCACCAAGGTGACGAGTTGGGCGGGAGTGCCGGCGGCCGGCGTGGCGTCGGTCAACCCGAACGTCACGTCGATGTGGTCGGCGCCGACAACGAGACCTTCGAGGCCACCCTTCGCCGGAGCACCGACGGTCGCGAGGTCAGTGACCTTCCACGACGTGCCGTCAGAGCTGTGCAGCAGGTACCGGTGCGGACTGTCGGCAGATCCCGTGGAGACGATCGCCGCGAACCCGAGCGGTCCGGCGTCGACCTCAGCACCGTATTGGGTGAGCTTCGCACCGGCGGGCAGGAGACCCGCTACGCCATCGGTCGGGAGCCACGTGGCGCCGGCGTCGGTCGAAGTGGAGATCGCCGAACCGTCGTTGTTCGCCGCGATGATCCGGTCACCGGCAATCGCGTACGACTCCGCCGCAGGAACCGCGGTTGCCAGCGGCGCCCACGTGCGACCATCGGTCGACGACAACAGCTGCGTCGTGCCCAGACCGGGCGCGTCCGACCACGTCTTTTCTTCCATGAGGAAGCCGGTCGAGGTCGCGGTCAGGTCGGTAACTTGAGAGTCCGTACCGATCGGCACCAGCGTGTTCTGCCACGCACCATTGCCCGTCCGCACGAGCGCCTCTTGCTGGTGCAGACCGGCCGGGTTCGTGATGCCGAAGTCGCTGAAGGGATGCGTCGCCACGACCGTCGGCTCGCAGCCCACTGCCGGACGCTTCGGTGGGGCGGCGATGGCCTTCCCAATCGCCCCGCTCGTGCCAACAATCGCGCAGCCCGACGAGTCGACGACCTTGACACCGGTCGCGGTCTGCTGCGCCGACTGCTGGGGACCGAGGTCGAGTGCCTTGGCGAAGTCGGCCGCGTAGCTCGCCTCCGCCATGACGACCGTGGTGTCACCTTGGCTCGCAACCTGCACGCCGTTCGAGACGGTCAGCGGCACGTTCGCCGCGGGTGCCGTGAAGCTCACCGGGACCGACTCGCTCCCCCAGTTCGTGCCGCCGTTCGTCGACGTGGCGAGCTGGTAGCCGCTGGAACCGGCGACCGCAGGCCCGGTCGAGACCGAGTACAGCACGCCCTTGTTCTCTGCGAGCGCGGCAACCCGCGTGGCACCGAGCGACGGGTTCGTCCACGTCACGCCGTCGTGCGTCGCGTACAGACCCTGCACCGGAGCGTCGGTCGAATCGGGTTGCACACCCGGAGCGGTCGACAGCGCGTAGGTGACGCCGTTCGCGGCGGTGAAGTGCGTCGTCGGGAACGACACCGTGCCCGCGACGGAACGCCACGCGAGATCGACGGTCGGTGCCGGCGGTTGCGACTGCACCCGACCGTGACCCGCGGGACGGGTCTTAATCGCGGCCAGCGCCCCGCCCGCGACGACGATTGCGCTCGCCATCACGACACCGGACTGCAGGCGGCGCTTGCGCCGGAACGCACGGCGTCGCGCGTCATCCGGGCCGGGACCGACGGGAACGAGATCGACGGCATCTTGGTGAAGCGCGTCGCGGAGGGATTCTTCGAATTTCATGGTCACGACCTCATGTGTCCGAGTGAACGTTCCAACGTGGCTAGGGCGCGGTGAAGGCGGCTCTTCACCGTTCCCGGTTTGATACGCAACGCCTTGGCGGTCTCGTCGACCGACCAATCGAGCAACAACCGACACACGACTACCGACCGGAGCTTCACGTCGAGCCGCCGCAAGGCATCGGCGATTGCAGGGTCGGAGACGGGCGGTTCGGTGGCGTTGGCGTGCTCGAGGAAGGGAAGCGAGCGCATCACGCGTCGGCGCGTGGAGTAGGCCCAGTTGAGGCCGACCCGATAGACCCAACCCGCAGGACTGTCGTACGCACCGATCTTCGACCAGCGCGCATACGCGCGGGCCATGGCTTCGTCGGTCGCTTCGCGTCCGAGGTCGGTGTCCCCGAGCGTGTAGCTGAGCGCGCGAGCGACGTTCGCGTAGTCGGCGCGGTAGAACGCGGCGAACGCCTCACCGCCGTCCGGCTCGTGCGCGGCGGACGGCGGCGGGCTGTCCTCGGGCTCGGTCAGTTCGGCGAGCGGCTTCGGACCGGTGACCTGGAGATCGACAACCTCGATATCGACGAAGTCGAAGTCGGCCCCGACCCGCCGGCCGTCGATCCGGACCGGGCTCGGATGCAGGGGTGTTGTTTCCATCGGGAGGTACACCCTCGAGTCGGCCCTGGGGTTCACGATTTCTCCCCGCCCGCCGGTGACCTGGCCTCTGAGCTGCCCTGGGAGTGGGCATTCGTGTCGGCCGTGCCCTCGAGTCGGGTGGCGTGCGCGGCCGCGTCGCGCTCGGCCGCGGCGTCACCGTCGAGGTGCGCGATCTCGGCCCGGCCGAGCCAGAATGGAGGGTCGTTCGGCGCGTCCCGGAGGTACCGCGCCAACACCTCCCGAGCCCGGTCCCGATCATCGGCGAGATCGGACCGAACCGCTCGTTCGACGAGTAACTGCGCGTACAGGTGACGAAGCGCAGGATCCCGCGCCGACTGCTCGAGCCCTCTTCGCGTGCGCGCGATCGCAGCGTCGACATCGGTCAGCGCGGGTCCGCGCGACGCGATGCGCGCGGCGACGTACCAGGCGCGGATCGAGTCGGGTCGCAACTGGATCGCGTGGTCGGCATCGCGCAGACCAGTCGCGCCCGACGCGTCGGCAGCTCGCGCCAACAGCCGGTCGGCGAACACTTCGCGCGCGCCCATGACCGAGGTGAACAACACGCACACCGCAAGCGCGACCGGGATCAGCGCAGGAATTCTTCGTAGTGTGAACGAACGCGGCGCGCGCGTCGCGACAAGCATTCCTGCCGCGAGCCAGAAGAGCGGATCGATCTCGCTCAGCGGGAACAGGAACTGCTGTTGCACCACGTAGCCAATCACCGCGCACGCGAGCGCGACAGTCAACGGATCGCGACCTCGCAACGCACGCCAGGCGGCCACGACGACCGCCGCGAGCAGAGCGCCGTACAACAACCCCGCGCCCACACCGCCGTCGGTCGCGACGTCGATTATCCCGTTGTGCGCTCGATCGGGAATCACCGCGTCGCCGTAGCGCTGCACGTATCGCGCCGAGACCGTCTCGGGGAACACCACGCGATACCCCTCGGGGCCGACCCCCAGCACCGGATGATGCTCGACGACGCGGGCGCCGACCGCCCAGTCGTCGAATCGCCCACGCGTGGTCCCGTGCCCGAAATCGAACGCGTCGGCGGCGCGCCCACCGAGTGGCGTCACCGCGAACAGCACGACGACGGCCGCGCCGATCAGCGCGACCTCCCGCCACCGGCGGCGCACGCCGTGCACGTGGCGGGAGCCGAACAGCACCAACGCGACGGCAGCGCCCAACCACGCGCCCCGGGTCTGTGACAACAGAAGCGCGGCGGTTGCACCGAACGCGCCGAACCCGCCGACCACCCGCCAGGCCCGAGCACCCTCACGATCGAACGCGACGCCCGCCGCAATCGGCACGAGAAGTACCGCGGCCGCGCCGACGTAGGCCGGCTGCCCGAACGGTCCGCCCACCCGATGACCGGCGAACGTCTCGTCGATCAGCGACCACCCCGCACGCTCGAACGCGCACCACACGCCGAGCACGCCCGCGGCGAGCGCGCCGGCCCGCATCACGACGCGCCGGTCGCGCGCGCCGACGAGAGCCTGGCCGCACACGAACAGCGCGGGGAACGTGCACCAGCCGAACCAGCCGAGCCGTCGGTCAGGTGTCCCGATCCACGCGTGCAGCGTGTCGGCGCCCGCGATCGATGCCAGGAACAACCACGCTACGAGCGCGAGCCACAACACGCCGGTGACCCGCTCGGCGCGCACGACCCCGAGGAGCAACGTGCACACCGCCGCGCCCATCAGCACGAGCATGACGGTCCACCGCAACGGTCCCGAAGGCACCAGTCCGTCCGGATCGACCGCAACGACCGAACCCACGAGGAGTGTCCCTAGCACGAGCGCGAGAGAACGCCGCGACAGTCCCGGCGCCGGACGATGCTCGACCGGCGGCTTCGTCACTGGCAAGGTGTCCGACAAACGTGCTCCGCGTCCTCCCGGGGAACGAGCAGCCCACCACTACACGTCCGGCGGGCCCGGAAGGTTCCCTCAGGTTGCGGTCTGGAAGCTCTGCGGGCCCTCGGCGTGCTCGCCCCGGAGGGCGTCGAAAGGGTCGCGCAGATCGCCGTAGTAGCCGAGCGCGTACGCGCCCCGTTTGTACCCCGCGAGCCGCGCCACTTCCTCGGGGAGCTTGCGCGCGATCTCGGGCGGGCACGCGAGGTACTGGTTCTCCTCTTGGCGCAGCCACGACAACGTGTAGCCGACATTCACGCCCTGGCGAACATGATCCGACCGGTTCGCGCCACCCCCGTGGTACAGCGAACCGAGATAGAAGAGGACCGAACCCTTCGGCATCTCCGCCGCGACCGTCTCGTCGTCACCGGGACGCAGCTTGTCGGCCCATTGGTGACTGCCGGGAATGAGGCGGGTAGCGCCGTTCTCCTCGGTGAAGTCGGTCATCGCCCACATCGTGTGGCACTCGACCTCGAAGCCCGTGGGGAACGGGAAGAAGTCGAACGCCCACTGGTCCCGGTGGATGTACTGCGCGGGTTCGCCCGGCCCGATCTCGATCGCCTGGGTCAGGTGGAGCTGGTAGCTCGTCGCATGGTCACCCAGCACGCGGTCGAGCGTTCCCAACACCGTGGGATGCGCAGCGAGCGCGGGGAACTCGCGTGACCGGGCGAGCAGCGAGCCGGTGCGGCGCGTGTTGAGCCCGGTGAACTCGTCTCCACCGACGGGCGTGGTGCCCAAGTACGGCTCGAGCTCGTCTCGGATCCGGTCCATCTGCGCGTCGGAAACGATGTGCTCGACGACGACACAACCAGCGGCGCGCAACGCGCCTTCGATCTCGTCGAGACCTGCATCGGCCCCGACCCTCGGAACGTCCATTCCCATCGACCTACTCTCACGGCTCGGCGCGGTCCCGGGGCAACGCTACCCGTCGCCCGGAACCCACGAACCGGGGTCGGCTAGCCGGCGGGAACGAGCTGGGCGCTGACCCTGCTCATCAGCTCGCGAGGGCTGAACGGCTTGAGCACGTAGTCGTTGGCTCCGAGGGTGAAACCGCGATCCGTGTCGGCCTCTTGCGCCTTGGCGGTGAGCATGATGATCGGGAGCTCCCGCGTGCTCGCGTCGGCCCGCAGCGTCTCGAGCACGTCGAAACCGGAGATGCCGGGCATCATCACATCGAGCAACAACAGCTCGGGCATGACCTCGGGCACGAGCCGTAGCGCGTCCTGACCGTTCGTCGCGCAGAGCACGTCGTGCCCGTTCTGCACCAGCTTGTATTCGACGAGGTCCCGGACGTCCGGATCGTCGTCGACAATGAAGATGAGGCTCATGATGCTCCTGGGTTGTCGACGCCGTTCCTCACGGCGCCGTGACACTCACAGTTGGGTTACGACCTTGTGACCGCCTGCTTGTCGATGTGTTCGTCGCGCGGGCCCGCATCGGGAGGCGCATCGTGAAGGTGCTGCCGTGTCCGTGCACCGACGTCGCGTTGACGGTTCCGTGGTGACCGTCGACGATCTGCTTGACGATGTAGAGGCCGAGCCCCGCGCCGAGCGTCTCCCGCTTCGGCGCCGACTTCGCGCTGAAGAACCGCGAAAACAGCTCGTCCTGTTCGTCGACAGGAACGCCGATACCCGTGTCGCGCACCGCGATGACGACGTCAGAGCCGTCGGCGCGCGCGGAGATGTCGACGCGTCCTCCCGGCGGCGTGAACTTGATCGCGTTGGTCGTGAGGTTGTGCAACGCCCGCTCGATCTGGAGCGCGTCAGCGACAATCTCGAGCCCGTGCTCGACATTCACGTCGAGGTCGAGAGAAGACTTGGCCGCCGCGGGGGCGACCGCATCGCACACGCGGCGCACGATGCCCTCGACGTCGACGGGCGCGAGCTTCGGCTGGAACGTCCCCGCCTCCATGCGCGACATCGTGAGCAGGTTCGAGATGAGCACCAGCAGCTTCTCTCCGCTGCGCTCGACGATCCCGAGCATGCGTCGTTGCTCGTCGGTCACCGCGTCGGCCGATTCGTCGGTGAGCAGCTCGATGTAGCCGAGCACGCTGGCGAGCGGGCCCCGCAACTCCCGCGACACCTCCGACAAGAAGTCGTTCTTCGATCGGTCGAGGACGGCGAGCCGTTCGGCCATCTCCTTTTGCAGCGCGAACGCGAGCGCGTGATCGAGGGCGCGACCGATCTCGCCGGCGAAGCCCTCCATGAGGTTCACCTCGCTGTCCGACCACGCGCGCACGCGGAGCTCCTCGCTGGCGACGAGTACGCCGGCCACGCGCGAACCGACCACGATCGGATACTTGATCGCGGCGCGCACGCCGAGCTCGCCGAACGCGAGGCGTTGCTCGGCGCCGAAGCGGGCCACGTCGCGCGCATCCTCGATCACCACCGCGTTGCGGTCGTCGGTCACTCCGATCAAGTGCATCAACGAGGAGAGCTCGTCGCCGGGCGAGATCGGGAGGAGAGACGTGACCGTGTCGGCTCGCCGCCACTCTGCCGCGAGCCGACCCTCGTCGCCGTCCTTCAACCGGATGTGGACGCGATCGACGTCGAGCGCGTCTCCTATGACCTCCACCGCGCGCCGCACGACGTGATCGAGGTCGAGCGAGGCGTGCACAACCTCCGTGAGCTCGCGGCGGACGCGTTGATCCTTGGTGCGGTCGATCTCGACGACCCGCAGGCGTCCGAGCTCGCGCACCATCGTGTTGACGGAGTCCCCGACGAACTGGATCTCCGCGGCGGCACCGTCGAGGTTGACCCGGACGTCGAGGTCGCCTGCCGTGATGGAGACGAGCGCGGCATCGAGCACTTCGAGCGGCTTCTCGACCGCCCGGGCACTGCGCCGGCTCAACAGGAGAGCGAGGACGACGAGCGTGATCCCGAGGAAGACGAGCTCCACTGCGAAACCGGCGCGTCGCGACGCAGAAGTCGGGATGAGGACGACGACGAGTGCCGTCGCGGTGAGCGCGAAGAGAGCGACGCCGGCGACGAGCTCGAAGCTGCGGGCCAACGCGGTCGCGAGCAGTGGCGCGTCGGCCGACGACAGCACGACTGCCTTGTTGTCCTCGTCCGCGCGGGCGGTACGAACGTGTACTCGAACGTCGGGCACGAAAGCAACGATGTTCCCGGGCGCGTCACCGCTGCGTCACAGTTTCGGACTGCCTCGAGCGTCCGCTCGTAGCATCGGGGGGTGCGCCCCGCCGAACAGCTCGCCGACGCCGCACGTACCGCCCGGGCGCTGATTCGTTCGGGCGTGTTGCGTCCGGAACGACCCGACCGGCTCCTGCATCTCGCCCAAGCAGTTCGGCACTGGGGACCGGCGCCGGCTGCGCTGTTCGCCATCGGTGCGGCCCGCTACGGCGACCTCCCTGCCCTCGTCGACGAGCGCGGATCCCTGACCTTCACCGAGCTCGACGCCCGCGCCAGCGCGATCGCCCGAGGCCTCATCGAGACCGGCGTCCGCAACGGCGACACCGTTGGTGTCCTCTGCCGCAATCATCGCTACTTTTTCGAGATCTCCGGCGCGCTGGCCAAGCTCGGTGCCAACGCCCTGTATCTCAACACCGGCTTCGCGGGTCCGCAGATCGCGGAGGTGATGCGACGCGAGCGCGCCGTCGTGCTCGTACACGACGACGAGTTCACCGGTCTCGTCACCGATGCCGGTCTCGAGCACCGCGTACTGGCGTGGGTCGACGATCCCGACGCGACCGGTGCCCCGCCCGGCAACGACGCTCGTACCCTCGACGATCTCGCGCGTCGACACGAACGCGGCCCGAAACTCGACCGTCCGGCTCGACCCGGGCGCACGATCATCATGACGTCGGGGACGACCGGGCCGCCCAAGGGCGCGTTGGTGAACAGCACGCCCCACGCCGGCGCCGCCATCGCGCTGTTGGAGAAACTCCCCTACCGGTCACACGAGAGGATGCTCATCGCGGCACCCTGCTACCACGCCTGGGGTTTCGCCAACGCGACGACGAGCCTGCTGCTCGGCGACACGATGGTGCTCGCGCGCCAGTTCGATCCGGAACAGTCGCTCGCGCTTATCGCCGACCACCGCGCCGAGGTCTTCGTCGCGATCCCCGTCATGCTCCTGCGCATCATGGAGCTCCCCGACACCGTCCGGGCGCGGTACGACGCCTCGTCACTGCGGTTCGTCCCACTCTCGGGATCGGCGTTGCCAGGCGACCTCGCCACGCGCTTCATGGACGCGTTCGGCGACGTGCTCTACAACCTCTACGGCTCGACCGAGATCGGGTCGGTATCGGTCGCGAACCCGGTCGACCTGCGCGCCGCGCCCACGACCGCGGGCCGGCCACCCCGGGGCACGCTCGTGCGCCTGCTCGACGACCACGACCGTGAGGTCGCGCCGGACGCGAGCGGGCGCATCTTCGTGCAGGGGCCCTTGACGTTCTCCGGGTACACCGACGGCCGCACGAAGTCGGTTGTCGACGGCTTCATGCACACCGGCGACACGGGGCACTTCGACGCCGACGGGCGCCTCTTCGTCGACGGGCGCGACGACGAGATGATCGTGTCCGGCGGCGAGAACGTCTTCCCCGGGGAGGTCGAGGACGTCATCTCGATGCATCCCGACGTCGTCGAGGCCGCGGTCGTCGGCGTCCCCGATCCCGACTTCGGATCGCGCCTCAAGGCGTTCGTCGTTGCCCGATCCGACGCCGATCTCGATGCCGAGACCGTGCGCGACTACGTACGCGCGAACCTCGCCCGCTTCAAAGTGCCCCGCGACGTCGAGTTCCTCGCCGAGCTCCCCCGCAACGGCACCGGCAAGGTCCTTCGCCGCGACCTCGAGTCCCGCTAGTCGCCGCAAACTCCGTACGCCGCGTTGCGCGACTTTTCCGCCCGTACAACGGATTTTCCGCCCAACAGTTGCGCGAGTTTTCCGCCGGTAGAACGGTTTTCTCGCACAACGCGGGGGGCTTTTCAGCCGCCGAGGTTCATCAGGAGCGACTGGGTGTACCCGGTGAGGGTGTTGTTGTCGACGTAGACGTGCTGTGTGCCCGCGTGGATGTCGCGGAAGCATCGTTGCAGCACCCCACCATTGCGGAGCGCGCTCGTCCCGGCCCACGTGTACGCGAACCGAGCCGCGTCGGCGGCAACCCGCGTCGCGTACGTGGTCGCCTGGCGCATCCGCTGTTGCTGCACGAGTGACGGCGCGTCGCCGGCAACGGCGACCGCTTCCGCGAGACCGAACACGTCGAACACGTACGCCCGCGCCGCGCGCAACGCGGCGTCGTGCATCGCGAAGTCGTGTTGGAACAATTGCTCGTCGGACACCGGTGTGAAGCCGCCCATGCGCTGCTTGGTCGGAACCAGCGCGAGCAACTCGTCGAGCGCCCGCGCGCCGACACCGAGCGCGAAGCCGGCGTGGCCCGAGGCGACGATGCCGAAGAGACCGATGTTGTACGCGGCGCCGCCGCGCCGGGGCGTCGCCGCGAGCAGCGGGAACGAGAACCCTTCGGGGACGAACTGGTCGGCGACCGAGTAGTCGTAGCTTCCAGTCCCCGCGAGCCCGAGCACGTCCCAGTTCCCGTGCAGCTCGACCTGCTCCGGACGCAAGAAGACGACGCGCAACGCGGGCATGCCCGACTCGTCGTTCAGCCGCTCGCCCGCGCCGTCGACCTCTTGGGTGCCCGCACCGAACCACGTCGCGTGCGCGCAACCCGACCCGAACTGGTACTTCCCATCGACGATGAACCCGTCGTCGGTGGCGCGCGCGGAACCGACCGGTCCGAGCATGCCCGCGTGGATGCCGCGCCCTTCGCCATTGAACATCGTCTTGGCCGCGTCGTCGCTCGAGTAGATCGCCGCGAACGCCGACGACGTGACGTTCGCCATCGCCGACCAGCCCGTCGACCCGTCGGCGTACGCCAGCTCCTCGAAGACCGACAGCACGTCCTCGATCGCGGCTTCGGCACCTCCGAGATCGCGGGGCACCATGATCCAGAACAGCTCGGCTTCGGCGAGCGCATCGACCACAACATCGGTCGTCGACGACTCCGCTTCGGCCTGGGCCGCGTCGTGTTCGATCAACGGACGCAGGGCCCGCGCCTTTTCGACGAGCTCGGACACGCTCATTCGGCCGCGATCATCTTGATGACGTTGAAGAGCGCGCCCTGCGGGTCGGCCAGCACCGCGAAGCGGCCGGGCTCGATGTCCATGGGCGGCGAGATGACCGAGCCTCCGAGCGAGGTCGCTTTGGCGACGGTGGCGTCGGTGTCGTCCACCGCGAAGTAGATGCCCCACATCGGGGGGATGCCCGGCATCGGCGGGTTCATCATGCCGCCGATGCGGTTGCCGCCGAGCGTCCACTCGGTGTACGGCTGTTCACCAGCCTGCGCCGACGTGGCCCATCCGAACAACGTGCCGTAGAACTCCGTCGCCTTAGGGATGTCGGGGGTGATCAGCTCGTTCCACGCCCACGTACCCGGCTCGTTGACGAGCGTCGCTCCGATGCGCGCCTTCGCCTCCCAGAGCTGGATGATTGCGCCGGTCGGGTCCTGGATGACGGCCATGCGGCCCGCGTCCATCACGTCGAACGGCGGCGCGATCAGCGTGCCGCCCGCGGGCGCGACCTTGGCTGCGGTCGCTTCGAGGTCGTCGACGCTGACGTACGAGCCCCAGTGCGGGGGGATGTCACCCTCGTGGTGATTGGTCATCGGCGGCGCGATCGCGCAGATCTCGTGATCCCTCAGGGTCGCGATCGAGTAGACGGCTTCGCGCGCGGGATCGACCGGACGATCGTCGAAGCTCCAGCCGAACAGCTCGCCGTAGAACTGCTTCGCCGCGACCTGGTCGGTGGTCTGCAGATCGACCCAGCTCGGGGTTCCCGACTCGTAGCGCTTGCGTTCCGACACGATCCGCTCCTGGCTCGACGGCGGTGCGGTCCGCAATCTAGGCCCGGGCACCGGCGCCCGTACGAGGTCGGGTTCGGACGATTATGACGTCGGCGCGGTGCTGCTCGGTGTGGTCGTCGAGCTGGACCCCGAGCCCCATCCCGAGCCGGATCCGTTGCCCGGCTGGGCGTTGGCGCCGTTCCCGGGACCGTGACCCATGCCGTGACCAGGTCCCCTACCACCGGGGCCGAAGCCGCCCATCGGGCCCTTCGGGAAGCCGTTGTTCACAATGTTCGTGATCTCGGTCTTGATCCCGGCTTTCAGCTTGTCGGCCTGCGCCTGGGTCCTCTTCTTGTCGGTCACCGCCTGGTCGATCCGCTTCGTCGCGCCGGTGACCAGCGTGTTGATCACGGTGTTGACGTCGAGGCCCTTGGCCGTGGCAATCTGCGCGATCGTCTGACCCTTGGCGAGATCGGTCTTCAGGTCGGCCGCGGTGATCCCCAGCGCCTTGGCAACCGGATCGAGCGCGACCGCACCGAAGCGACCGAGCGCGCCGCCGAGTGCGCCGCCGGGCGCGAAGCTCTTGCCGGGGCCCCCCGGACCACCGGCGCGCGGTGCCGGCCAGGGCTTGTTCACGATGTCGCTGATGCGGTCGTGATCGGCGTTGGTCATCGCGGTGATGACGGTGTTGATGTCGACCTTCTGGGCCTTGGCCACGTCGGCGATCGTCGTC
>JBEPUZ010000108.1:0-14135 GCA_041691275.1 Actinomycetota bacterium
ACTGTCGTGGGATCCCGTCGTCGACGCGTTGGCCCAGCAAGTTCCGCACTACGAACCCGGATCACAGCACGGCTACCACGCAACCACGTACGGCTGGCTCGTCGGCGAGCTCGTCCGGCGCATCAGCGGCAAGAGCGTCGGCACCTACTTCCACGACGAGGTCGCGTCGCCGCTCGGTCTCGACTTCTGGATCGGGCTGCCCGAAGCCGAAGAAGCGCGCGTCGCGCCCCTCGTCGGCGGCCTCGCCGACCCGGCCCTCACCGCCGATCCCGAGGTCCGCAAACTCGTCGCCGACATCATGGGTCCGGAGACAAACCTCGGTCGGGCATTGTTCGCCCCGGGCGGCTCGCTCTCGGACCCCGACGTGTGGAACACGCGCGCGTTGCACGCGGCCGAGGTGCCGGCCGCGAACGGCATCGGCGACGCCCGGTCGATCGCGCGGATGTACGCCGCGTGCATCGGCACGGTCGACGGCGTCCGCATCATCTCCGACGATCAGCTGCGCCGGGCGACAACCCAGCTGACGACCGGTCCGAACCAGATCCTGCTCGAGATGGACATCCAGTTCGGGCTCGGCTTCATGCTGCGCTCGAGCCTCATCCAGCTCGGTGGACCGCGCTCGTTCGGCCATTTCGGCGCCGGCGGGTCGGTGGGCTGGGCCGACCCCGACGCCGAGCTCTCCTTCGGCTACGTGATGAACCGTATGGACATGGGCCTCGCCGGCGACGCCCGCAGCTACGACCTGATCAACGCCTGCTACGCGTCAATATGACCCGACTCGACATCTGACGCGCTCGACATGACACACCCCGTCGGTACGCTGACGGCGATGGATGTCGGGCCTGCGATCGACCCTCCGCAGATCGACCACGGCGCGTTGTTCGAGCGCATCGACCTCGATGACGCCACGTGGATCGACATCGCGCGCGGTTGGATCTCCGGCGCAGATCATGTCTACGACCATCTCGTCGAGACGGTCCCGTTCCGCCAGGGTCGGGTGTGGCGGTACGAGCGTTGGATCGACGAGCCCCGTATGGGCGCGGGCGCGTCGCTCGCGAACCCTGGGCATCCGATCCTCGCCGACGCGCAACAAGCAATCGCCGCAAAGTACAAAGCGCGCTTCGACGGCTTCGGTCTCGCGTACTACCGCGACTCGCGCGACAGCGTCGCCATGCACCGCGACCGCGAGATGCGTTGGCTCGAGGACACCGTCGTCGCGATCCTCACGTTCGGGGCGAAGCGCCCGTTCCTCGTGCAACGCCGCAACACCCGCGATCGTTCGACTGCCAGGGACCTCGCGCCCGCGGGCGGCGACCTGATGGTGTTCGGCGGGCGCTTCCAGGCCGACTGGCTGCACGGTGTGCCCAAGACTCGTCAAGCCGTGCGGGGCCGCATCTCCGCGCAGTGGCGCTACACGACGAAGCGGGGCCGCCCCGACACGCAGCCCGGCTACTACGAACCCCGACAATTCTCCAGGAAGGCGAGCCGATGAGCATTCCGGTCGAGCTGGACGACCTCCGCGAAGTCGCGGCGCGCCAGATGCCGTTCGCGTACCTGTTGACGGTGTCCGAGAACGACCGTCCGCACGCGGTCGCGATCACGCCGTACGTAGGGGAGACGACGATCACGTGCGAGGCCGGTCGGCACAGCTGTTCGAACGCGACGGCGCGCCCGAACGTGTCGTTGCTCTGGCCGCCGGGCGATGTCGACGACTATTCGCTCATCGTCGACGGTCAGGCGACGGTCGACGGAACGACACTGCAGATCACGCTGGAGCGCGCGGTGCGTCATCGGCCCGCGCCCGGCGGCGGTTCCGACTGCGCGCCGGTCACGCGCGACGCGAAGACGTAAGCCCGGCCGAAGTCAGCCCGGCAGAAGTCAGCCGGTGATATCGCCCGTCATCGGACGGGTTCCGCGTTGCTCGCTATCGCGGTACGCGGTCTCGGCCATGCGTGCGCCGAACACGACCTCACCGGGGCTCGCGCCGTCGACGTGCCCCATGATCCCCTTGTACAGGCGGTAGCCGAGCAACTCCAGTAACCGGTCCGGGAACGTCGCCGCGAGCTCGGACGCAATCCCGAGGTAGGGGTTCTGCTGCTGGCGCACGAAGCCCGGGCAGTACTGCACGTTGACGCCGCAACGCCACGCACCCGTCGTGTTCGCGCCGCCGCCGTGCCACAGCGAGCCGTGGAAGATCATCACCGATCCCGCCGGCATCTCGAGCGCGCGCACTTCGATCCGACCCGCTTCCAGATCGGCGAGTGCACCCGGTTCGTCCGGCGTGCGCGCGAACACATGTGAACCGGGGACGAAACGGGTTCCACCGTTCTCGGCGGTGAAGTCGTCGAGCGCCCACATCGACGTGACCATCATGGGAGCGTGCGGGCGCCGGAGATGGCGCGACATCACGATGTCGTCTCCGTGCATTGGTTGCTCGGTCTCACCGGGCCCGATGTCGATGGCGGTCATACCCGAGAGGAGGCAGCCACGATCGAGGACGCGCTCCACGATCGGGAGCACACTCTCGTGCAGCGGCATCGCCCGGAACGCGAAGTCCTTGGCGAGCAGGTTGTACATCCGCCGGGTCGCGTGCCCTTCGGCCGCGGTCCCCTTCGGCTCGACGTGCAGCTCGCGCTCCAGCCGGCGAATCGTGTCACGCAGGCGGACGACGAGCTCGGGCTCGATCGCGTTCTCGACGATCGTGTAGCCGTCGCCGTCGATACGGGCGACGTGATCGAAAATTGCCGGTTGGGCGAGAGTCACCGTGACACCATCTCCCAGATGGAGCTGCTCGACAACCCCGTGTGGCATGCCCTGGCCGGAGCCCATGCCCGCTTCTCCGAGGGCACGGGCCCGGCGTTGCGGTACCAGACCGACGTGGCGACGTTCTCCGCGCTCCCCGACGAGGTCGGACCCGACGCCTGGAAAGCGCTCGCCGACATCGTCGGCCCGAAGGGCGTGGCGGTGTTGTTCCGCCCCGCGCCGGTCGCGATCCCCGACGACTGGACGGTCGCGATCCGGATGGGGAGCCTCCAGATGGTCGCGACCGAGCCGATCGGCGAACCCGACCCGGCTTTCGTCGCCCTGGGGCCGCCGGACGTCTCCGAGATGCTCGCGCTCGTCGAGCGCACGCGCCCGGGACCGTTCGCGAGCCGGACGGTCGAGCTCGGTACCTACCTCGGCCGCCGTCCCGGCCCCGACCGTGCGCTCGTCGCCATGACGGGCGAACGCCTCCATCCCCCCGGTTTCACCGAGCTGAGTGCGGTGTGCACCGATCCAGAGGCCCGCGATCAGGGGCTCGCGTCGCGCCTCGTCCGCGCGGTCGCGGCCGGCATCGAGGCGCGCGGCGAGACGCCGATGCTGCACGTGCTGGCCGAGAACCACAGTGCGATCCGGATGTACGAGAAGCTGGGTTTCGCGACCCGGGCGTCGTTCGAGACCCTGATCCTGCGCGCCCCGATATAGGCGCCGCGAGGCTCAGGCGAGCTGCCCGACGATCGCGTCGACGATGGCTTCGGGATCGTTTCCGCCCGCGTCGACGACGACCGACGCCAACCTGCGATAGCCCGGATCCCGGGCCGCGAACTGCGCGTCGAGGAGCGGCCGCGGATCCTCGGCCACAAACGGACGGTGGTCGTCGTGCGTCGGTACGCGCGCCAATCTCGCCTCCAGGACGATTGGGCTCGCCCGGAGGTAAACGACGTCGTTTCGCCTGATCGCCTCGACCGCGTCGGGATCGAGGGGCGTCGAGGCGGCCGCCGCAACCACGGCCGGCACTGGGCTCGCGAGCGCGTCGACGAGAGCTTCGGCCTCGCGCCGGTGCAGCACCTCGGCGCCCTCGGCGTCGGCGATCTCGCGAGCCGTTTGCCCGGTTCGCGCTGTGAGATGGGTGTCGTTGTCGACGAACGGCCGCCGCAGCCGCCGGGCGAGGGCGGTGCCGACCGTCGTCTTGCCCGATGCCATCAGGCCGAGCAGCACCACGTGGCGGCGCGCGGATCCCGGGGTGACCTTCGACCCTGCGGACGAAGGATTCGATACAGGGCTCAAGGGGAACAACCTGACGTAACGAGCGCAGATAGACGCGACCTGGGACAGCGCTCGGACATGAGTCGGGCCGATCGGCGTGTGCTTCGATAGATTCTGTCCCTATGCGCGTGCCTCCTGCGCGGGTGTCGTTCCCGGCCGAAGACCGCGCCGAGATCCTCGCTCGGATCGATGAAGCCCTGACCAGCGGTCAGCTGACCCTCGGTCCGCTCGGCCGCGATCTCGAAGCCGCGTTCGCGAAGCGGCACACGACCGCGCACGCGGTTGCGGTCAGTTCCGGGACGAGTGCGCTCGAGATCATCCTGCGCGCGCTCGACGTCGAAGGTCGCGAGGTCATCGTTCCCGCGAACACCTTCTTCGCGACCGCGGCCGCGGTCGTACACGCCGGCGCGCGGGTCGTATTCGTCGACTGCGCTCCCGAGACGATGGCGTTCGACCTCGCCGACGTCGAGGCCCACATCACGCCGCAGACTGCAGCCGTCGTCGCCGTCCACATCGGCGGGCTGATCAGCCCCGCGATGCCGGCGCTCGTCCAGCTCTGCCGGAATCGTGGCGTGCACCTCGTCGAAGATGCCGCCCACGCGCACGGCAGCGCGCTCGGGGGCAAGAGCGCCGGGACCTTCGGGGTGGCGGGCGCGTTCTCGTTCTACCCGACGAAGGTCATGGCCGGCGGCGAAGGCGGGATGATCGTCACCGACGACGACGCTATCGTGGAGGCCGCGCACACCTACCGAGATCAGGGCAAGGGATCGTTCCTCGCGAACTTCCACACCCGGCTCGGCGCCAACTGGCGGATGAGCGAGCCGCACGCGGCGATCGTGCGATCCCAGCTCGGTCGGCTGGACGAGTTCATCGCCGCCCGGCAGGCGCTCGCCAAGCGCTACGACGCATCCGTCGAGGACCTGGGCCTGCGCCCGCTGCACATTCCCGCAGACGCGCACTGCAACTACTATAAGTACATCGCGTACCTCCCCGACGGTGTCGAACGGACGGCCCTGAAGCAGATCATGCGCGAGAAGTTCGACGTCGGTCTGTCGGGCGAGGTCTACGACACGCCGCTGCACCGACAGCCGGTATTCGAGGCGTTCGCCGACCGGCCGTTACCCGGCGCGGAGCTCATCGGCGCCCGCCACATCTGTCTGCCGTTGTACCCGTCGCTCAGTGAAGGCGACGCCGACTACGTCGTGGAATCCCTCGGTACCGCACTCGAAGAACTCAGCGAAATGGGCCCCCATTGAGCAATGAACTCATCGCCGTCACGGGCGGCTCCGGATTTGTCGGCTCGCACGTCGTCGACGCGCTGCTCGGCGCGGGATACACCGTCCGGGTCATCGACCCCAAGCAACCAATGCAGCCCGACGCCGAGTGGGCCGACGTCGACATGCTCGACCAGGACTCGGTCACCGACGCGGTGAAGAACGCGCACGCGGTCTTCCACCTCGCGGCGATGGCCGACGTGAACGACATCGTCGCCGACCCGGCCGAGAGCGTGGCGCTGAACACGCTCGGCGTCGCGCGCGTGCTCGAAGCCGCGCGCCGCGCCGATGCCGGGCGCGTCATCGTCTCGAGCACAGTATGGGTGTACGCCGCGACCCACGGCGACGTCGTCGACGAGACGACCCCCTTCGATCTCGAGACCGACCGTCACCTCTACGTGTCCGAGAAGATCGCGGCCGAGATGTTCTGTCGCGACTACGCGACCCTCTTCGGTCGTCCGTACACCGTGCTCCGCTACGGCATCCCCTTCGGTCCCCGCATGCGCAGCGACCTCGTCGTCGCCGCGTTCCTGTTACGGGCGATGCAGGGAGAGGCCTTGCGCATCGACGGTGACGGATCGCAGGAGCGGCGCTTCGTCTACGTCGAAGACCTCGCCGCCGCGCACGTGCTCGCCCTGAAGCCCGCGGCGAACAACCGCACCTACAACCTCGAGTCATCCGAGGCCACGTCGATCCGCCAACTCGCGGAGACCGTGCGCGATCTCGTCGGCGACGTCGAAGTCACCTTCGGACCGACGCGTCCGGGCGACTACCGGGCCCGCATCGTCCAGAGCGACCGCGCCCGCGAAGAGCTCGGATGGGTGACCAAGCACTCCTTCGCCGAAGGACTCGCCAAGACCCTCGCCTGGTACCGAGAGCAGCAAGCCGGCTCGTGAGCGAACCCGCCCTGCGTCACACCACGCTCAAGCCGCGCCGGATCGCAGTGGTTCCCGCGTACAACGAAGAGCCGATGGTCGCCACGGTGCTGGAGGAGCTGTATCAGCTCGTCGACGAGCTGGTGGTCGTCGACGACGGCTCCACCGACAACACGCTCGCCGAGATCGAGGGCTGGCTGGCGCAGGGACGACCCAAGTGCCGGCTGCTCGTGCACGAGGTCAACCGCGGGATGTCGGGGGCGTACCACACCGCTCTCACCGAGCTGCGGGAACGTCTCGGCCGGGGCGAGCTCGACGCGAACGACCTCGTGTTCACCGTCGACGCCGACGGTCAGCACGATCTGCACGTGCTCAACGAGCTCGTCGAGATCACGCACGACGAGGGCCTCGACGCGAACATCGCCCGCCGCGACCTTTCGTACCACGGTCCCTTCAAGCGCACCGGCAACTGGGTGCTGTCGAAGTGGGCCAGCGGTTGGGCGGGCGCACCGCTGCACGACGTCGAGTCGGGGTATCGCATCTTCCGCCTGGGTGCCCTCGCCCACGCGCTCGACTACTACTCCGGCTATCAGTACAGCGAGACGGTCGAGGTCGCGGTCGTGCTGTGCCAGCTCGGGTACCGCGTCCGCAACGACCACGTCGTGCCGGTGCCGGTCGCGCGCTCGCGAACGCGCCTGCGCGACGCAGTCATCGACCTCGCAGTGATTCCCGTCGCCGCAGGACGGGTCTGGCGACGCGATCACGCCCCCGACGCGTTCCGTACCGACGCGATCGCCCATCTCTCGATCGCGGGTGTGCTCGGCATCCTCATCGCGCTGACGTATCAGAGCTCCACGGACACGTTCTTCACGATCGCGCTCGCGACGATCGCCGCGTTCGGACTCGGCGCCGTCATGCGCCGCTCGGTACCGCGTCCGTCACTCGCTCTCCTCGGTTGGCTCGTCGCCCTCGTCGCGGCCTGGCTCATCCCGCAGCGACCCGACGCCTCGAGCGCGATCGTCATCGCGGGGCTGTTCGGCGTCGGCGCCGCGCTGGCGGCACCGGTGGTGCGGCGACCGCGCCCGACCGTCGTCGGCCCGGCCCTGGTCGCGCTCGTCGTCATCGGGACGATCGGTTCACGCGACCTGCTGCTCACGGTCGCGGTGGCGCTCGTCTTCGTCGCGGCCGTCGTGTCGCGCTTCGGGCGCTTCGGGATCCCCCGCACCCACAAGCTCCGCACGCTCGCGCTCGGGAGCACCCTGGTGGTGGCGATGAGTGGTCTCACCGGATACTTCGGCGCCACGACCGTCGGGGCCACCTGGTTCGGCGGCGGCGTGGTCCACGGATCGCGTACGTCGAGCGAGGTCGCGATCACCTTCGACGACGGACCCGACACGACGGAAACGCCGGCGATCATGAAGATCCTCGACGAGGCCGGGGTGAAGGCGTCGTTCTTCGTCGTCGGCAAGACCCTCGACACCACTCCGCAGGTCGTGCGCGCCCTCGTCGCCGACGGACAGCTCGTCGGCAACCACTCCTACCATCACGACGACTGGCGCTGGCTCGACCCGTCGTATCCTGAGCTCGAGCGCACCCAGCAGGCCTTCGCACGGGAGATCGGCACCTGTCCGGTCTGGTTCCGTCCGCCCCACGGTCAGCGCACCCCCTTGATGGCCCGGGTCGTGAAGAGCCACGACATGCGTATGGCGATGTGGGACGTCGGGGTCAGCGACCGCGGCAACAACGACGCGAAGCGGATTGCGGCGAAGGTTCTGCACTCGGTGAAGGGCGGATCGATCATCGACCTGCACGCAGGGATCGACGGCACCTCGGCCGCCCACCGGGCTGCGGTCGTGGCCGCGCTGCCGTTGATCCTGAGCGGCCTGCGCACGATGGACCTGAAGCCCGTTCGCCTCGACACCCTCGTCGGCGGACCCGCGTACCAGTCCTGCACCGACACGCACAGCTGACCCGCGTGCGCACGCACGCCGACGATCGCGCCCAACCCACAGAGAGATCCGTTCCCGGCGCGCCCGTGGTTATCGCCTTCCTCGTCGGCGCCTGGATCGTCGTGCTCGCCCTGTACCTGAGGCACGCGATCGTTCTCTCGTCCGACAGTGTCAACAATCACGTGCACGTCTGGTACATCGCCCACGATCTCTGGCACCACGCCCGCCTCCCGTGGCGCATGCCGGTGCTCGCGCACGGCGACGCCTACGCGTATCCGTACGGATTCGTGAACTGGACGACGGCCGCGATCTTCTGGCCGCTGTTCGGCAACTGGACTGTGACCCTGTGGACGGTCCTCGGCACGGTCGGCTGTGTCGTCGCGACGTTCACCGCGTTCCCGGAGTTGCGACGCGGTTGGTGGGCCGCGTGCGTCCTCGCGAACCCCGCCGTCCTCGAAGGGCTCCTGTTCGGTCAGCAGTCGTTCCTGTGGGGAGCGATGCTCCTGCTGTTCGGGGTGGCAGCCTGGCGGCGGGGCCACTACGCGTGGGCGGCTGTACTCGTCGGCATCGGGCAGGCCGACCACGCCGCGATCGTTCTGCCGATGGGCGTGCTGCTCGTCGCGTACTACCTGATCGCCGTGCCCGAACAGCGCCGGATCGTGTTGCGCTGGTACGCGTTGTCATGCGTGATCGCCCTCCCAGCGGTGTGGCTCGTCTTCGCGTCACCGACGACGGCCGAGAGCAGCGTCGGCACCGAGATCTCGAACTTCTTCATCACGCTCGGTCCGCGCGTCATCATCGTCGGTCTCCCGATCATCTGTGTCTTGGTGCAACGCACGGGGATCCGAGCGCTCGCCCCTCTCGGCATCGGACTGGCCCTGATCGCACACCTCGGCTTCGAGATCCCGTTGAACGTGGGCCAGCAGTGGGGTGCGCTGGTGCACAACGGGACCGACACCGCCACGCTCGACGCCTACCTCCGGTCGCCCGAGTTCGTGCCCGGCGCGACGTATCGCGTCCTGCGGGGCGGCGATGGCAAGCTCGGGCTGTACCACGTGCTGCGCGCCGGCGGTCGCCTCGATTCCGAGATGTTCCCCGAGAGCATGGCGATCCGGAGCTTTCGCGGGAACGACGACTACGCCTCGCTCCTGTGCAATCGCCGCATCGACCAGGTCATCCACTACGACAGCTACGACGCGGCCCGGCACACCAACGAACGGTCGATGATCGCGACGCTGGAGAACGCTCCGATCGACGGCGTACGCCTCCGCCGGATAGCGAACGCCTCCGGATGGTTCGTCGATGCCGTCGATCGCGCGCACTGCCGAACCGTGTGACCGCGCGCGTCCGCGGAATCGCGCCGCCTGACGCGTAGCGTTCACGTTCGTGGCGGACGGACAACATTGGATCGACCTCTGCGATCCCGACGAAGCGACGTTGCGGCGGATACTCCCGGCCGGGATCCACGACACGGCGACGACCCACATCTTCGCCCCGCCCGAGAGCGAGCCCCGACCGCGCCTCGTCACCCAGGGCGATTACGTCTTCGGCGTCCTCGCGTTCCCGTCGGTGCGTTCGACGGGCGAGGTCGTGTTCCAAGAAGTCGACCTCGTCGCCAACCTCGACGTGCTCATCACCGTGCGCAAGACCCCGCCCGATCACGTCGCGTGCGAGTTCGACGGCGCCCGGGAGGCGGCCTTGCGCAACGACACGCCGCCCGGACTGTGCCTCCATGTGGTCGTCGACGAGATCGCGGAGCGATTCCTCGCGATGATCGACGACTTCGACGACAGCATCGACGCGCTCGAGGACCACGTCCGCGACTGGCCGTCGACGAAGATCCGCGAGCGCATCTCGAGTATCCGCCACGACATTCTCCACGTGCGGCGGGTCCTCGCGCCCACGCGCGACGCGGCTCGCGCCGTGCTCGACGACCGCGTCGAGCTCGACGGCGAGGTGTCGCTCTTCCCCCGCGACATCGAGCTGCACTTTGCCGACGCGTACGACAAGCTGCTCCGCGCGACCGACGGCCTCGATCTCTCCCGGGACCTCCTGGCTGGCGTGCGCGATTTCCACCAGGCCGAGGTTGCCAACGATCAGAACGAGGTGATGAAGCGGCTTACCGTCGTCGCCTCGGTGCTCTTGTTGCCGACCTTCATCGTCGGGATGTACGGACAGAACTTCAAACACATCCCCGAGCTCGGTTGGGCCCAGGGATACGGATTCTCGTGGTTGTTGATCGTCGTGACCACCGCGTTCCAGCTCTGGTATTTCCGTCGCAAAAGGTGGATCTGACAAGCTGCGGTCGTGACCGATGACGCCAACTCGCTCATGCCTGCCGCTGTGTACGTCGGTGACGGCGAGATCGAGGTCCGACAGCTCGCGGTGCCCACGCTCGGGCCCGACGACGCGCTCGTCGAGGTCTCGCACTGCGGCATCTGCGGGACCGACCTGCATCTCGTCCTCGAACGCTTCGCGCGTCCGGGCTCGGTGCTCGGGCACGAGTGGTCGGGCATCGTCGCCGCGCTGGGTTCCGACGCCAGCGGCTGGGAGCTCGGCACCCGGGTGGTACTCGATCCCACGCCCGGATGCGGCGTGTGCCGCGCGTGCCTGCGGGGCCGGCCCGCGGTGTGCTTACGCCGCGACCCCCCCGATCTCCTCGACTTCTCCCGGGGCGCGTTCTGTCGCTACAAGCTCATTCCCGCGGCGCGCATGCTCCGCATCCCCGAGTCGCTCTCGACCCGGGCCGCGGCGCTGTCGGAGCCGACGGCGATCGCGCTCCACACCGTCAACCTCGCGCACGTGGCGACCGACGACCGCGTCCTCATTACGGGCGGCGGTCCGGTCGGGCTCCTGACGGCCGCGGTGCTGAAGAGCCGCGGTGTCGACGACATCGTCGTCTCCGAGCCGTCGACGCAACGCCGAGAGCGCGCCCTCGCGGTCGGGGCCGCGAGCGTCGTGACGCCCGACGAGTTGCCGCGCGCACCCATGGGACGACCGGTCGAGGCACCGTTCACCGTCGTGTTCGAATGCTCCGGTCACGGATCGGCGGCGGAGTCGGCCCTCGACCAGCTCGACTACGCGGGCATGTTCGTCTTCGTCGGTACGGGCAGCCCGCCTCCTCGCGTCAACCACAACCGCGTGATCGTCATGGAGCAGACGATCATCGGCGCGTACAACTACGACGCGGCGGGCTTCGGGCCCGCGCTGGAGCTGCTCGCCTCGGGCGCGCTCCCCCTCGACCTGTTGATCGAGCCCCTCGACATCTGCCTCGACCAGGTGCTCACGACCATGCATCGCCTCGCGGCGGGCGAACTGCCCGGCAAGGTCATGGTCACGCCGGAGGTATCCCAGGGACTGCCGGCATGACCGGCCGACCGACGCTGAACCACGTGGCGATCAGCCTGGACCCGGCTGTGCTCGACGAGCACGGCCGCGCCGAGGTCCTCGATTTCTACGGCGACGTGTTCGGCTGGATCGAAGGCGACAACACGGGCGAGGCCGGCAACCCGCTGATCCTCTACACGGGCGCGTTCGGCCAGTTCGTCTACCTGCTCCCCGCCGATCCGCCGTTGACCGCGCCGCCCCTCGACCACTTCGGATTGCAAGTCGAGACCGTCGACGAGCTGCAGGCGATCGTCGAGCGGGCCAAGGCCCGAGGCGAGAATGACGAGCGCGTGCGCGTCATCGACATCCACGACCGCACCACCCACGGCTCGACGTACGACTACACGCTGACGAGCGCGTACGTCGGCTTCATCCTGCCGCTGATGATCGAGCTGCAGCACCTGGAGCGCGTGCCCCGCGACTAGCAGCCGCCGTGTGATTCAGCGCGCGCGCGCCGCGCGCCGGATCTCGTAGACGTGCTGCAACAGCGTCACGAGCGCGACCTTCACCGACTCACGGTTGCGCGCGTCGCAGTCGACCACCGGGATGTGGTCGCCGACGCCGAGCGCCTCCCGGACCTCGGGGACCGGATAGTGATACGACCCGACGAAGTGGTTGACACCTACGACGAACGGTGTGTTGCGGGCCTCGAAGTAGTCGAGCGCGACGAAGCTGTCGGCCAGCCGACGGGTGTCGGCCAGCACGACCGCACCGAGGGCGCCGTCGCACAGGTCGTCCCACATGAAGGCGAACCGCTCCTGGCCGGGCGTACCGAAGAGATACATGACCAGCGAGTCGTCGACCGTGATGCGACCGAAGTCCATTGCGACGGTCGTCGTCACCTTCTTGTTGACGAGTGTCGCGTCGTCGACATCCTTCGACGCCGTGGTCATCGCGGCCTCGGTCGTCAGCGGCGGGATCTCGGACACGGCCGACACGAACGTGGTCTTGCCCACGCCGAAGCCCCCCGCGACGACCAGCTTGACCGACGTGACCTTGCGCGCTCGAGGCGCCGACGCGGTACCGGCGCCGCCGGTCCATTCAAAGGGCCCGGACACGTTCGATCATCCTCGTCAGGGCCGAGAGCTCGATCTCGACCGGGTCGCTGTACGTCGTCTCGAGGCATCCCATCTCGACGAGATCGTCGACGAGCACCATCGCCACACCGAGCGGGACACCGAGCTCGGCGGCGATCTCGGCGATCGAGATCGGCTCGTAGGAACAGTCCACGATGCGCGCTTTTTCGAAGCTCAGATCGTCGCGCGGGCGCCCGACCGTCTGCACCATCGTCTCCATGCGAAGCGTGGTGTCGGTCGCACGCGTGCGCCCGCCGGTGATGACGAACGGCCGTACGAAGTCATGAGCTGTGGCGCGGGGCGGAAGCTCGTCGGTCATCGTGCGCCTTTCACTGGAGGACGCTCTCCTTGAGCTCCGCCACGAGGGAGGGACTCAGTGCGACGCCGACCCGCTCGACGAGCAGCGTCATCTGATATCCGACCGCGCCCACATCGCACCGCCGGTCGGCGACCACACCGAGCGAGCTGCCGTCGGAGACCGACGACACGAAGAGGTAACCCTCCTCCATCGCGACGATGACCTGATCGAGGTTGCCCAGCGCGAAGCAGCGGGCCGTGCTCTCGGCCAGGCTCGTCATGCCCGCGATGATCGCCGACAGTTGCTCCGCGCCGGCGCGCTCGAGCGAGCTCGACATCGCCATCAGCAACCCGTCCGACGACACCGCGACCGCGTCGGTCACACCCGGCGTTGCGTCGACGAAGCTCGACAACAACCAGTTGAAGTTCCGGACCTCGGCGCTGGCGCTCACGGCGCTCGTTCCGTCTGATTGCACCGTCAATGCCCTCTCCGATCATCAATGCCGGCTTCCTCGCGAGCCTGTTCGGCAGCAGCGCGGAAGGCGGCGAAGAACGCGAACCGTTCGCCACCGTCGGCCGACGAGGCCGGGGTGGATTCGGGTTGCGGTGTGTTTGCACCGTTTGCCGACGGAGCCGGCGCGGCAGTGCCTTGCGATTCCCCGACCGTGCGGGTCGGCAACGGAGCCGGGCCCGCTCCCACCGGTGTCGGTGCGGGACCGCCGTTCGATGCGGGGGCCACGACCTCGGGCGGCGCGCTCACCGGCGGCCGTTCCCGGACCCACGGCACCTCGAGCCGCGAGGCCCGCCGACCCCGCTTCGGCAACCGTTTCGGGATGAGGTCCTCGGAGAACGGCGACGTGGGCTCGATCACCGGCCGGCCCGCGGCGACATCGACTGCCTGGGCGACCTCGGCGAACGAAGCCCGCCGATCGGGAGCCAGTGCCGTGGGACGATCGGGATCGAGCCCGACCGGGACGCAAGCTGCGTCCGGGTTGACGGTCGGCGCGTCGGACTCGGCGGGCGCGCCGGCGACGGGCGTGGGAGTCGTCGCCCCCCGGAGGTCGGCGAAGGTTCCGAGCCCGAGCCGCGGACGCGCCGCGGGTGCGGGTTCGGGTTCGGGTTCGGGTTCGGGTTCGGGTTCGGGTTCGGGTGCGGACGGTACCTCGGCGACGGCTGCGGGGGCCGGTTCCGGTTCGCGCTCGGCCGCGACAGGAGCGGGTGAGGTCGTGCGCGTCGGCAAGGGCTCGGGCG
>JBEPUZ010000109.1:0-14031 GCA_041691275.1 Actinomycetota bacterium
TTCCCCCCCCCCCGCGCCCCCCGGGTCGGGGGGGCGGCCGCCCCACCCCCGCGCGGGGGGCCCCCCCTTCCTTGGCGGCGGGGGGGGGCGCCCCCGCGGGGGGGTCAAGGCCGCACGACGGCGGGCGCGCTATCCGACCGTGATCGGGATGGCAGTCGAGGCAACCAGTTGGCCGTCGAGCTTGCGGTGCGCGACCAGGTGCAACGTCGTGGTTCCCGGACCGGTGCGGCCGATGTCGATTGCGTGGGTCGGATCCACGCCGAGCCATTGGGTACGCAGCGGCCGGTCGGCGTCAGCTTCGATCCCGGCGACCGCCGGGTTGTCGATCCGCACGTCGTACGTGAACTCGTGCGGGTCGGCGACCTGCGTGCACGATGCCGCGTTCAACACGTTCGTCACGCCGAGGCCGAACCCGCTCGTCCCCTCGGGAATGTCGATGCGGTCGTACTGCGGATCGAGGACGAACTGTGTGGTTGCGTTGTCGCACGCGGCCGGGCGCAGGAACGGTTGCAGGTGCAGGTCGGTGAGACGCAGATGACCGGAGCCGGTAGATGCGGCGAGATCGACGTTGCCGGTGAACGCCGTGCCGAGCGGTGCTCGGAAGAACGTGCCGCGGTAGTAGATCCAGTCGCCTTGCGCGTTCCCGTTGTAGGTGCGGATCTCGTTCGCCCACCAGTCGTGACCATCGGACGTGAAGTAGACGTTGAGCCGCATGCCGACACCGCGTTCGGTCCACTCGAGCTCGAGGGTCGTGTACCGGTTGAGTGTCCCCGGATCGCTGTGCACGTCGACCACTGCCGCGGACGTCGTGAACGTCTTCCCGCCGGCGTCGATGGACAAACCGTCGGCGGCGAAGCTCACCTGCGGGCTCGTGAACCGGACGGGCGTCTGAGATCCGGGACCTCCTGCCGCATTGACCGCGTGGCTACCGGGACGGATCGCGACGACACCGACGACCAACGCGACCGCAGCCGCGGTCGCGGTCGCGACGATCGCGACCAGCGCAGTACGCGACCGTCGTGGCGGTAGGGCGACGACGGTCGGCATCGGGAGGTCGTCCCAGACGCGCGCACTCACCTCGATCGCGTCGGCCTGCCGGTCGAACAGCAGTCGGAGATCGTCTTCGATGTCGTGAGACGTGAAGCCGTTCATTGCTCGATTCCTTTCCGGAGCGCGCTCAACGCGCGGGAGGTCAACGATTTGACGGTGCCGGGCCGGCACTCGAGTGCGTCGGCGATCTCGGCTTCGCGAAGCCCGAGATGGAAACGGAGGACGAGCACCGCGCGCTGGCGGTAGGGCAACGCGGCCACGGCATCGGCCAGGACGTCGAAATCGAGGCTGCTCGAGATCGGGCCCGCGACGAGCGGGAGCTTCGTCCGCTCGGTGTGCCGGCGTGACTGCCAGCTCCTGGACGCGTTCACGATCGCGACGCGCAGGTATGCGTATGGCGTGTCGATGGTCGACCACTTCGGGAACAGGCGGGTGAACGCGTCCTGGGCGAGGTCTTCGCCGACGCGAGCATCTTGCACCAACAGCCCTGCGAGTCGGACGGCGCCCGGCCAGGCTTCCCGGTAGAAGGCGGCGAAGTCGGAAGGCTTCACCCTGCTCGTCGTGTCGTCCGGGCCGAGCGCAGCCCTCGCTTCCACCGGCCTGGGTCGTGTCATTGGCATTTCCACTCCCATCGGGCCCACTCCCGTCGCTCGACCGGGCGGTGACGCCCGGTACCAAGACCCAGACCGGCGAGTCGCACGTTCGGTTCCATCCTCATGACGCCAGTGCCTCGCCCATGCCCATGCCCATGCCCATTGCCGGTGACGATGACGCGCTCGGTGGTTAGTCTCGCCCCGGTGCGTGCTGCCGTCGCCCGTCGGGGCGCTCTCTTGGTCGAAGAGGTCGCCGAGCCCGTGCTCGGTGCGGGCGACGCGCTGATCGCGGTCAAGGCGTGCGGGATCTGCGGCTCCGACCTGCACGCCCTGCACTACGCCGACGAGCTCGTGGCGATCACCCGTGAGATGGGCGTACCGATGTCGTTCGATCCGTCCCTCGACTTCATCATGGGCCACGAGTTCACCGGTGAGGTGCTCGAGCTCGGTCCGATGACCGACGGCGCCCCGGTCGCGGTCGGCGATCTCGTCACGTCGCTGCCCATAGCGCTTACGCCGACGGGTATGGAACCCGTCGGCGCGTATTCGAACAACTACGGCGGTGCGTACGCGGAACGGATGCGGCTCACAGCCGGACTGTGCATGAAGATCCCGAACGGCCTCGACCATCGGCGCGCCGCACTCACCGAACCGATGTCGGTCGGCCGCCACGCGGTGGCGCGCGCCGCGATCACGCCGGCCGAGGCCGGGGTCGTGCTCGGTGCGGGTCCCGTCGGCCTGGCTGTGGTCGCCGAGCTGAAGCGCCTCGGCATCGAGACGATCATCGTCTCCGACTTCTCGCCGCGCCGGCGCGCGGTCGCGCTCGCGATGGGAGCGCACGTTGTCGTCGATCCCGCGACCGACGACCCGATGGAGGCGTGGGCTGCAGCCGACGGCCGGCGATCACCGATCGTGTTCGATGCGATCGGCGTGCCCGGAACGCTGGAGGCGGTGATCAAGGCCGCGCCGTCGATGGGTCGGGTCTGCATCGTCGGTTCGTGCATGCAGAGCGACACCGTGCGCCCGTTGGTCGCGCAGACGAAGCAGCTCACCATCGTGTTCTCGTTTGCGTACGAGCCGTTCGAGTTCGGCGACACGTTGCGTGCGATCGCGGAAGGCGAGATCGACGTCACGCCGATGATCACCGGAACGTGCGGAGTCGACGGCGTTCCCGCCGCGTTCGACGCGCTCGGTCATCCCGAGGAGCACGTGAAGATCCTCGTCGAGCCGGGCGGCCCGACGAGGCCTGAGCCGGTCTAGCGGTCGAGCGGTCTATGCCTCGAGCTTCTTCTTGAGCTCGACCACGGAGCCCTCGTAGACGGGCACGAAGAGCCCGAGCAATTCGTCGGGAAGAACCTCGACCGCCCACGTGACGTGCGAGCCGCTGCCTTCGGGTGTCACCGAGATCCTCGCCAGGTGCGACTCGAGGTTGTCCATCGGCGACTCGATCACCGAGTACGAGATGGACCGCGCGGCATCGTCGACGCCCCGCAGCTGCTCTTTGATCTCGAGGCCCATCAGGCCGATCGTGCGGGTGTCGCCCTCGACGACGCACGACTCGACACCGGGCATCCACGTGTCGAGTCCGCCGAATTCGCGCACGACCTTCCACACGTCGTCGGGGCTCTTGTCGATCGAGACTTCTGCTTTTCCGTCGGCCATGCCGACATCATGGCATGTCGAACCGCGGCGTGTCCGGGGTCGACAACGCCGCGCCGGGCTCGGTGAACATGCCCCGCCGCCAGCGGTCCGGCGTGCCGAGCAACGCGCGCGGATAGTCCTCCCACATCCAGCGGGCGAAGTTGCGGCGCGTCCACGGCGCGAGGTCGGCGACGCGCAGCGCCGCGCGTGCGCCGATCGGGTAGCGCAGGACGCGTTGCAGCAGGTGGGCGAAGCGCAGATCGCGCCCGATGGCCCGATGTACGAGGTCGCGGTAGTCGGCGCCGGTTGCGATGGACTGTGCGGCGAGCATGCCGGTCTCGATGGCTTGCGCGATTCCTTCGCCCGTCATCGGGTCGACGACGCCGGCGGAATCACCCGCGAACAGCACGAGTCCCGATGCCAGTCGGCCGGGCTCGTAGCGGGTCGGGATCGGCCACGCCCGCACCGCTTCCGACGCTCGGGCGTGCGGGCCGAGGGCGGCGCGCATGGTCGGCCGACTGACCAGGTCGGGCCAGAGATCCTTGAGCGCACGACCGCTGCGGCCGTCGGCGCGAAGGACGCCGTACCCGACGTTCGCGCGGTTGCCGGGGAGTGGGAACACCCACGCGTAGCCGGGGAGGAGATCACGCTCGAAGAGGACCCAGAGCCGATCCTCGTCGACGCCGTCGAAGTACTGGCGGACCGCGTGCCATTCACCGAGGTCGCGCGGCGCGTTCGGTTGGAGCGCGCGCCGGACCGCCGACCAGTGCCCGTCGGCTGCGATCACGTGCCGGGCGTCGAGGGTCGCCCCGGCAGTGTTGCTGAGGTGCACGACGGCGCCGTCCTGAACCAGACCGTCGAGCGTCCACCCCTCGCGGATGTCGACGCCGCGTCGGCGCGCCACCGCGACCAGCGCGGCGTCGAGTGCGAGTCGTGACACGACGGCCGCGTGGGCGCCATCCGCCGGCAGCGGGAGCTGCGCCTGGCGACCGCTCGGCGACACGAGCACGGTCTCCCGGATGAACATCGGTTTCGCGGCCGCAAGGTCGGCCGGAGTGACGCCGAGCGTCTCGAGCAGTCGGAGCGCGTTCGCTGTGAGGCCGTCGCCGCACGTCTTGTCGCGCGGGAACCGCGCTTTGTCGACGCAGACGACGCTCAGTCCGCGTTCGACGGCGGTGATCGCGGCAGCGGTTCCGGCGGGCCCGGCGCCCACCACGACGACGTCGACGGTTTCGGCCATCGGCGCCGACGGTACCGGCTCCCTCCCGGTTCAGCGCACTTCGGTGCGACTGAACCAGAACCCCGACCCTGCGATCAGCACGACGACCCAGACGATGGTGAGTGTCGCACCGCCCGCCATCGTGTGGATAGTCCGCTCGTTGATCCCGTTCACGCGGGCCGGATCGACAACGATCGCGATCAGTCCCCGCAGCGGCGCGTAGTGCGAGAGCACTCCGAAGGGCATCTTGGCCGGGTTGAGGATGAACAGCAGCGGATACTGGAGATAGAACGCGATCATCCCCGCGCTCGACCGCTTGGTAACGAGCGTGACGCAGTACGCCATCGCCGCCCCCGCGCCGACGGCCGCCGAGATCCGCAGCGCTTCGCCGAGGCGATTCGCGACGAACGCACCGTCGACGCCCTGCATGACACCGCGTGCCTCACTGCCTACGTACATCGCGAACGCGACCAACGCCATGATCACCAGCGCGAGAGTGAAGCCGCCGATCGCGACGGCGACCGCCTTGGCGGCGTGCAGGCGTGCGCGCCGCGGCTCGAAGAGCAGTTGGGTCGTGAGCGAGCCGACGTTGAATTCCGCGCCCACGAATGAAGCCCCGATCGCGAACCCGACGAACAGGAGCGCGATTCCGGTGCCCTGCAGTGCGTCGCGCAAGTCCTTCCCGACGTTCGTTCGGGTATCCGACTGCTCGACCACGAACCCGCCCTGATTGTCGAACGAACCCGAGAACGCTCCGGTGGGCACGGTGCCGGTCGCCGGATCGACGGTGAACGTGCGGCCCGGATGACCCTTGGCGGTACCGACCGTCACGACCACGACGATGATCAGCACGGCGACGAGGAACATTCCCCGCACGATGCGGCGGGCGCAGAACCGTCGGAGCTCGGCGTCGAGCTGTCTCATCGGTCTTCCTCGGTGAGCTCGAGAAAGACGTCTTCGAGCGATCGTGCGACCGGGGTGAGCTCCGAGAGGAAGATGCCCGCGCCCGCGAGGGTGCCCGTCACCTCCGCGCTTCGGCTTGCATCGACGTCGACGACGAGCCCCCCGTCGGCCTCGGGCTCCACGTTCCAGCCCGCGGCAACCAACACGCCGTGCGCCCTGGGATCGGCGACCCGAACCCGAAAGCGCGTGCGGGAACCCTGCAGGAGGTCGCTGACCCGGCCGTCGGCGATGCATCGCCCGTGGGCGACGATCGCGACGCGGTCGCACACGTGTTCCACCTCGGCGAGGATGTGGCTCGACACGAAGACGGTCCGGCCCTCGGCCGCAACCGCCCGCATCAATGTCCGCACCTCCAGGATCCCGGGTGGATCCAGCCCGTTGGCGGGCTCGTCGAGGATGAGGAGCGCCGGATCCTTCAAGAGCGCCGCCGCGATCCCGAGGCGTTGCTTCATACCCAGCGAATAGGTGGCGAAGCGAGAGTCGGCCCGGGCTCCGAGTCCGACCCGATCGAGCGTGTCGTCGACGGTCTTCGTGGAGATCGAGCGCGTGCGGGCGAGGAGCTCCAGGTTCCGCCGTCCGGTGAAGTTCGGGAAGAACGACGGTTGCTCGACCAGCGCGCCCACCCGGTCCATGGCCGAGGGCAGCTGGCCGGGCACGTCGGCGCCCAGCACCCGAACCCGGCCGCGGGCGCCCCGCAACAAGCCGACCGCGGCCCGGATCGCGGTCGTCTTCCCGGCCCCGTTCGCGCCGAGGAACCCGAAGACCCCTCCTTCGGGCACCGACAGGTCGAGACCGGCGAGCGCGGCGACCCGACCGCGCCTAGTCCGGTACGACACCCGCAGGTCCTCGAATTCGACTGCCGCGCTCAAAAAGTCTCCCGTTCGCCGGTGCCGTCTTCGCCCGTCTCGTCGTCTCAGTGACGCTCGGGAGCAAGGTGATGTTGCACGTTTCGACGCAACGACGGGGGGATTGGCAGAATCGTGGTTTCCCGGACCGGCGCCGCGCGCCGATTCGCGCCACGAACAGGAGTCGTATGAACGTCGCCGTCTGCGTCAAGCAGATCCCCGACCCGGCTGTGCCGGGCACGCTCTCGGCCGACAAGACACTCGATCGTGCCGGCAAGCTCATCCTCGACGAGTCCGACAGCTACGGCGTCGAGATGGCACTGCAGCTCGTCGACGCCGCCGGCGGTGGTGAGGTCACGTTGATCTCCATGGCACCGAACGAAGAGGTCTCCGGCTTGCGCACCGCGCTCGCCATGGGTGCCGCCAAGGCCATCCTCGTCTCCGACCCCGCGCTCGCAGGTTCCGATGCGCTCTCGACCGCCAAGGTGCTCGCCAAGAGCATCGAGCGGGCGGGCGACATCGACCTCGTGCTCGCGGCGACCGAGTCCTCGGACGGCTACACGGGCACCGTCCCCGCGCAGGTCGCCGAGCTGCTCGGCTGGCCGGCCCTCACGTTCTCCAAGCACGTCGAGATCGCCGACGGCAAGGTCAAGGTCCAGCGCCAGACCGAAGCCGGTTACGACGAGGTCGAGGCGTCGCTGCCCGCGATCGTCAGCGTCACCGCCGGAGTCGTCGAGCCGCGGTACCCCTCGTTCAAGGGGATCATGGCGGCCAAGAACAAGCCGGTCGACAAGGTGACCGCGGCCGACCTCGGTCTCGACGCCGGGCAGGTCGGTTGGGCCGGTGCCCGCCAGGAGATCGTCAACGTCGAGCAGGCGCCCGCGCGTCAGGCCGGCGAGAAGTTCGAAGACGACGGCACGGGCGCGGAGAAGGTCGTCGCGTTCCTCGAGCAGTTGAAGGTGGTCTGACGTGAAGGTCTGGGTGTTTGCCGAAGTAGCGGCCGACAAGGTCACGACCGTGACGCTCGAGATGCTCACCAAGGCCAGGGAGATCGGGTCCGAGGTGGAGGCGATCTTTGCCGGCGCCGGCGACACGACCGTCGTCGCCGCGTCGGTGGGTGCGTACGGTGCCACGAAGCTGCACGTGATCGATCCCGGTGACGGGCTTCCCGGTCAGGTTGCTGCGGCCTCGATCGCGCAGATCGCGGGGGAGCAGAACCCCGACGTGATCTTGTTCGCCCAGTCGTACGACGGGCGCGACGCGCTCGCCCGGCTCTCGGTAAAGCTCGACAAGCCGGTGTTGACGAACGGCATGTCGTTGTCGGTCGACGGCGACGCCCTCACGTTCGGCACCGCCATCTTCGGCGGGGTGACGCTGGTCGACGTGAAGTTGACGAGCGACGCACCTGCGCTGATCGCGATCCGGCCCAAGTCGTTCGCGGCCGAGGAGTCCGGAGGTGGCGCCGCAGAAGTGGTCAACGTCGCCGCCGCCGATTCCGGTCGGGCCGCGGAGGCGAAGGTCCTCGCTCGCCACGTGGAGGAGCAGCAGGGTCCGAAGCTCGAAGAGGCCGCGGTCGTCGTCTCGGGTGGTCGTGGCATCGGTGCGGCCGAGAACTACGAGCCGCTCGTCGAGGCGCTCGCCAAACTGCTGAAGGGCGCGTGGGGAGCTTCCCGTGCGATCGTCGACGCGGGTTGGGTGCCGTACGCGCTGCAGGTCGGTCAGACCGGAAAGACGGTCAAGCCGAAGCTCTACATCGCGCTCGGCATCTCCGGCGCGACGCAGCACCTCGTCGGCATGAAGAACAGCGACAACATCCTGGCGGTCAACAAGGACGGCGAAGCGCCGATCTTCTCGGTCGCCGACCTCGGCATCGTCGGCGACGTGCACAAGGTCGTGCCCGCGCTGATCGAGTTGTTGAAAGCCAAGTCGTAGTCAAGAGCTCTGGGGCGGAGTAGGCGCCCAGATATCGCCTTCGAGGCGTATCGTCGGATCGGTCGCGGCGCTCAACGCCGCGACCGTTTCGCGCGCATCCCACATCACGCGCGCCGACACGACCGCGTCACGTTGGTCATCACTGATCCATGGACCGACATCGTGGTGCGGCGAGTGCTTTCGCAAGACTGTGGGATAGATCTCGACCACGGTCCGATCGCCCGGATCGTCGAACGGCCAGACCGCGAACCCTGAGGCACGCAATCGCGCGAGGTGGGGCATGCCCCGCACCGAACCGGGTCCGACCATGCCTGCACCGACGAGCTGAAACACCGATTTCGCGTGTGGGTATCGCTTCTCGCATCGACGAAATCGCTGCTCGATCGGCACATCGTTACGTTCGTTCCAAAAGGGCGGAGACGGATTCGGCGACAGCCAGGCATCGCAGTGTTCGGCGGCACAGTTCCAGACGTCGTCGATCGATGTGCAACCGAGCTCGCAGGCGAACCACTCCGGGAGACCGAACGAGAAGTCGATGCCGACGACCAGTGGCACGGGTGTCTCGATGATGTGATCGATCACAGCGCTTCGCGACCAACCATGTGACTCCTTCTCGCCGTCGCTGCTGATCGAACTGAGCCAGATTCCCTTGTGTCGGCCCTCGCCCTTTGCCCCCGACCAGTCGATCGCAATAACCGTGGGCTCGCTCACGGCGCAGACGGTACCGTTCGTGCATGGCTGCCGAGGTGGTTCTCGAAGCCCGCGGCCTCGTGAAGGATTACCGGCGCGATCGCGCCGTCGACGGTATCGATCTGGTGGTGCACGCGGGGGAGCGGGTCGCGTTGCTCGGGCCGAACGGCGCGGGCAAGACCACGACGTTGCTCATGATCCTCGGGGTCGTGTCGCCCGATGTCGGGTCGGTGTCGATCTGCGGATTCGATCTCGCGCACCAGCGCAGTCGCGCCGCGGAATGCGTTGGTTTCGCGGCCGGCTACCTCCCGCTCACCGAGCGCATGCGCGTGCGCGAGTACCTGCGCCTCTACGGGCAGCTCTACGGGATCGCCGAGCCCAATTTGCTGATCGACGCGGGCCTCGAACGCTTTCGCATCAGCGACCTCGCGGGTGCGATGGGGACCGAGCTCTCCTCCGGTCAGCGCACGCTGATCGGGATCGTGCGGGCCACGCTGCACCGGCCGCGCCTGCTCGTACTCGACGAGCCCACCGCGTCGCTTGACCCCGACGTCGCTCAGCGCGTGCGTGCCGGTCTGCTCGATCTCTGCGACCGCGACGGCACCGCCCTCTTGATGACGAGCCACGACATGAGCGACGTCGAGCAGGTGTGCGAGCGGGTCATCTTCTTGTCGCACGGCCACATCGTCGCCGACGGCACGCCCGCGACAGTTGCTTCCTCGTACGGGCGGGGCGACCTCGCGGGCGTGTTCCTGCATCTCGCCGAAGGGCACGAGTCCTCCGGCTCGCAACAGAGCGACCACCCGTGACCCAGCTCAGCCCGGAGCCGACGAGCATGACGACGACGGGATCGAAGTCGTGGCTGCGTATGCGCGCCATCGCGAAGCGGCACGCGTACGTGCTCGTGCGAAGCCCGCATCGATTGTTCGACGTCACGCTGTGGCCGCTCGTCGACGTGCTGTTGTTCGGCTCGCTCGCGGCGTTCGTCGGGACCTCGGGCACGACGACCGCGGCGAAGGCGTCCGGTTATCTCCTCGCCGGCATCGTGCTCTGGCACGTCATCTACCAGTCGCAGATCGCAATGAGCACCGGCCTGCTCGAGGAGACCTGGACCCGCAACCTCTTGAACCTGATGGTGACGCCTTTGCGCGAAGTCGAGTACCTCGGCGGCGTGGCGCTGTTCGGGATGGTGAAGCTCGTGATGGGCGTGGGCGTCATGGTGCTCGGCGCGCTGGCCTTCTTCTCGTTCGACACATGGTCGCTCGGCTTCGGCTTGGTCCCGATCGTCGCGATCCTGCTCGTGGTCGGATGGGCGATCTCGCTCTTGGTGATGGGGCTCGTGTTGCGGTTCGGGACTGGCGCAGAAGCGCTCGCGTGGGGCGTGATGTTCGTGCTGCTGCCACTCTCGGGAGTCTTCTATCCGACTAAGGCGCTGCCGAGCCTGATGCAACCGCTGGCGCTCGCGTTACCGACGACGCACGCGTTCACCGCGCTGCGTTCCCTCGTCGATCATCGCGGCAGTGATTGGACTCAGCTCTCCATCGCCGCGGTCGGATCGCTGGCGATGCTCGGACTGTCGATGTGGTTCCTGGTCGCCATGCTGCGTACGTTCCGCAAGCGTGGCTACATCACCCGGTACACCTGACCGACGGTCTCGGCTGAGCGTCACTCGCATTTCGGAGCAGGCCCCGAGTACGGATGAGTGCAAGACTCGAATTCGTGGCTGCGCTCGTCGACTCCGACCGGCTCGCGACATGGATGGATTTGCAGGACCTCGGGCCGGGTGCTCCAGTCGGCATCGAGCGGATAACGACCGGCCACTCGAACGAGGTGTTCCGCGTCACGCGCGGCGACCGCGTCTTCGTCCTGCGCCGGCCGCCGCGCACGCCGTTGTCCTCAACTGCACACGACATGGCGCGCGAGTTCCGACTGCTACGTGCGTTCTTCGGGCACGCTGACGTTCGCGTCCCCGAGCCGGTCGCCTGCTGCGTCGACCTCGACGTGCTCGGCGTTCCCTTTTACCTCATGGCCCCGATCGACGGCGTCGTCGTGCGCGAACGTCTTCCCGAGGTGTTCGTCGCCGATCCGGACGCACCGAGAGCGTGCGCGTCGCGCTCGTCGATGCGCGCGCCGGCATACATGCCTTCGACTGGCGTAAGGGTGGGCTCGATGACTTCGGTCGTCCCGACGGCTACCTCGAGCGGCAGGTCCCTCGGTGGCTCGGCCAGCTCGAGCGGTACGCGACCCGCCCGCTCCCCGAGGTCGATGCCGCGGGGCGGTGGTTGCAGGAACACACAGCCGCGATGCAGGAACCGACGGTCATCCACGGCGACTACAAGCTCGATAACGTGATGTTCGCGCCGCGCGCGCCGGTCGAGCTCATTGCGGTCGTCGACTGGGAACAGTCGACCGTCGGCGATCCCCTCGTCGACCTCGGCTGGATGATCGGCCTCTGGATCGAACCGGGCGAACGGGCCTCGTTGGCGGCGCCTCACCGTTCGGTTCGACGGCGTCGGTGCCGACGCGCAAGCAGCTCGTCGACCGGTACGCGAGCCGCACGGCTCGCGACGTGACGAACCTCGCGTTCTACTGCGTGCTCAGCCTGTTCAAGCTCGCGTGCGTGATGGAGGGTTCGTTCGCGCGCTTCCGCGCGGGCACCAGTGACGACGCGTACTTCGCCGCGCTCGAGACAGGTGTCCCCGCACTGGCGCCGCGCGCGTTGGAGTTCGCCGAAGGCGGCGTCTGACCGCTGACGGTCGACCCGTCAGTCGCGTAGGTCGACGATTACCGGCGCGTGATCCGACGGCCCTGTGCCCTTGCGGGCATTGCGATCCACGCCCGCCCACGTCACCCGCTCCGCGACCGGCGCCGTCGCGAGCACGAGGTCGATACGCATCCCGCGGTGCTGGTGGAAGTCGCCGGCTCGGTAGTCCCAGTAGCTGTACAGCCCGTCGGTGTCGGGGTAGACGCGCCGGAACGCGTCTTCGAAGCCCCACTCTTCGAGCCGGGCGACGGCCTTGCGTTCGGGTTCGGTCACGTGGGTGGATCCGACGAATCGCTTGGGGTCCCACACATCACGATCTTCCGGCGCGACGTTGAAGTCGCCCATCACGACCAGCGGGTCGGTGGGCTTGTACTCGGCATCGATCCAGTCGTACATGCTCGACAGCCACTGCAGCTTGCGCTCGTAGAAGTCGGTCGCAACCTCACGGCCGTTGGGTACGTAGACGCTGACCACGCGCACGCCGCCGCACGTCGCCGCGAGCACGCGCGCGTCGCCGTCGTACGGGTCGACGTGACCGACGCCGAAGCCGTTCCAGGGGTCGGTGATGCCGACCCGCGACAAGATCGCGACGCCGTTCCACTGTCCCTGTCCGTGATGCACCGACTCGTAGCCGAGGGCCTGGAAGGTGAGCGCGGGAAATGCCTTGTCGGCGAGCTTGGTCTCCTGCAGGCACAGCACGTCGACCTCGGCATAACCGAGGAACTCCTCGACGCGCGGAAGGCGAGCTTTCAGCGAGTTGACGTTCCAGGTGCAGATCCGCATCACTCCGGCTCCCTCGGGCTCCGCCGCACTCCGCTTCGTCCGCCCACGATCGCGCAGGCTAGGCCGAAGGCTCCGCGGGCAGATAGCCCGGGTTCGCGACGAGGAGCTTCTCCCGGACGGTCGCACGCACATGGGCGCGGACCGCATCCAGGCGGTCGTCGAGCGACCCGTCCCGGATCCCGGCCGCGAGCGCCCGTTCGAGATCGCGGAGATCGGCGTCGTACCCGGTGTCGGCGTCGTACCCGGTGTGATCGTCGGATCCGAGTACCGCAACCGCGCGCGCACGCTCCGCCTCGGCGAAGCCCGCGCCGATCGTCAGCTCTCGCTCGATCATCCCGAGCGCGTTGACCGCGACGCGCGTGTGGAATTGCACACGACCCTCGGTGGCCGCCATCACGTCGCGCTCGAGGAACTCACGTACCGCCTCGACGAGCTCGGCGGCGGTGGGGCGATCCTGGGTCATCGTTCACCACCTTCCGTCGAGGATCTCGAGCAGGTCCCACTCGGTCTCGGCGACCCGACGGCCGAGCGTCGCCAGCTCGACCGATCGCACCAGCCCACCGAGGTGCGTGAACGCCTGCCCGACGCAGATGACGCCCCACTTCAGCGTGCCGAGACCAACCCAGAACCGGAGCGCGTCCTCGTCGACCCGACGTCCGCCGGCTGCCTCGTACGCCGCCAGCAGGTCGCCGACGTCTCCGAACCCACCGACCAACTTCTCGGGGACGCCGAACCGCCACGACTTCACACACAACCAACCGAGGTCTTCGACGGGATCGCCGAGGTGTGCAAGCTCCCAGTCGAGGACGGCGCGGATCCCCTCGGGTCCGACGATGAAGTTCCCGTTGCGGTAGTCGCCGTGCACCAGCTCGGGCTCGGATCGCGGAGCGGGGACGCGATCCGCGAGCCAACGGAGGCCGAGCTCGAACGCGGGATGCGGTTCGCCGAACGTGTCGAGGTAGGTGCGGTACTGGTCGAGCTGGGCTTCGGCGCCGAGTACCCGCAAGGGGGGCAGCGACGACCGATCGATGGCGTGGATGCGCGCCGCGATCTCTCCGCACTGTGCCGCGAGCCGGGGCCGGGCATCGGCGTACGCGTCGTCGCGAAGGATGCGCCGGGGAATGGTCTCTCCCTCGACGCGATCCATCACGAAGCCCCGTCCGAGATCGTGCTCGGGCTGCAACAACACCTGGAGACGGGGCACCGCGACTCCGGCGCCGGCTGCCGCTTCCAGGAGCTGGTACTCCGTCGACCGATCCGACTCGCCGCCGTGCTCGCCCGGGTCACGGCGCAGTACGAACCCGCGCCGGGAACCGTCGTCACTGACGAGATCGAACGACCAGGTCTCGCGCGACGCACCACCGGACAGTCGCCGCAACCCCTCGATCGAACCGGGACCACAGCCGGGCTCGACGGCGCGGGCGAGGGCCTCGGGAGCGGGAGATCGAGCCACGAAGCGACGCTATCGAGCGATCCACCGCCGCGCGTGGGTACGAAGGACAGTTGATGGACCGCACCAATCCCCTCGAAGCGCTCGAAGCGCTCGAAGCG
>JBEPUZ010000110.1:0-14007 GCA_041691275.1 Actinomycetota bacterium
TCTGGGAAGCGGCCGTCAACGAAGCCGGCTCACTCAACCAGGACGACGTCATCGCGGCGTTGGATCATGCGCGGATCGCGCAAGGCCCGGGCGGTCCCGCCGAGATGGTCCCCGGCCAACATCACGTGCGCATGAACATGTACATCGCCCGCTCCGAAGGCGGCACGTTCAACGTGGTGAAGAATCTCGGTCACATCGACCCCAAGGAATGCGAGGTCGGACACGGCTGACACGAGTACCGACGCGGCGCCGGCTCGGCCGAGTGGTCGGCCGGCGCCGCACACGAAGGGTGCAGCCCCGAACCAGGGGAAACTCGCTCCGGCGCCCTCCCGTGATGCCCGGGGATTTCAGCTGGATCTGGATGAGACTCGCGTGGGTCGTAAGGTTTCTTCGGCTCCTCACTGCGCGTGCGGACCCGATCCGGAGTCATCGCCGTGACGTACCGAGGGAGGCCGGGCTGAAGCCGTTGCGTACCAAACCGGGGAAGGTAACGGTCGCGGACCGGCGCCTCCTACCTGCACATATCATGCAGCGGCACGCGGGGAGGATTCACGTGGGAACTTGGAAATCAGGGAAGCGCAGGAAGTACATGGCCACGCTTGCGGCCCTAGGTGCGCTTCTCGCGTCCGGCTGCGGATCGAGCGGTAGCGCGGCGAAGGCCGATACGTCGAGCGGCCTCGTCGCTCGGGACGAAGCAGTGTCGGCCGGCCTGTTCGACCATACGTTGACGCACGGCGACGATTGCGTCGGCGATATCAACAAAGACGGCTACCTCGATGTGCTCCTCAACTCGCATACCGATCGCTGGAACCTGTACTACGGCAGCGCCTCCGGTCGGTTCACGCTCGGAATGTCGTTCTCGCTACGCGACCGGCATTCGTGTGTCTTCGCCGACTTCAACGGTGATGGGCTCCCCGACATCTACTTCGCAATCGGCGACTGCAGGGGCAAGGTGTGCCTCAACAAGAAGGAGTTGCTGATCCAGCGTCCGAATCACACGTTTGTCGACGAGGCGCAGCAGTGGGGCGTAACCGACCCGAAATCCCGCGGGCGCACGGCCATGGCCGTCGACGCGAACGGCGACGGTCGCCCGGACCTGTTCACAGGAGAGGAGGTCGGCGTCGACTTCCCGAGCTCCAACAAACTCTGGATCAACGAAGGTAACCACTTCGTGCTCCACTCGGGACCGCCGACGCTCGAAATCGGCGACGTCGACAACTGCGCAGCGGCGGCCGACATCACCCATGACGGGCTCGACGACATCGCCGTCTGCTCGCCGACGAAGGGATTCCACCTCTACCGCGCCCTCGGGAACGGGAACTATGTCGACGACAACGCCGCGTTCGGTCTCCCGGCTTGGGGTAGGCGCGACGTAAGACTTGTCGACGTGAACCACGACGGCTGGGTCGACTTCATCTCAGTGACCAAAACCGCCGTAACGGTGCAGCTCAACGAGCACGGACACTTCGGCAAGCCAGTGTTCACGATGACGACGAAGGACGCCGCCGACGTGGCGTTGGGTGACGTCGACGGTGACGGCAACCTCGACCTGTACGTTGCGATGCGCGGATCCGCACAGGACATGTTGTTGCTCGGCGACGGTACCGGCAAGTTCGTCGCCGGCCCGTCGGTTCCCGCCAAGCATGGAAGCGGCGAGTCCGTGACGGTCCTACCACGCTGGAACAACGGCCGCGACGCGTTCATCGTCAACAACGGCTACCAGACGACACGCGGTGATCGCCAACTCATCGCGGTGTACGGGAAGCGCCCCGGAAAGTAGGCCACGACCACGAGCTGGTCGATCTCGTGTCGGATCGCTCGCACACGCTCGAGGTCTTGCCCGGCTGGGTCATCGAGCTTCCAGTCGAGGTATCGCTTCCCGGTGTAGATCGGGCAGGAGTCGCCGCAGCCCATGGTGATGACGACGTCCAACCGCATCGACCGCTTCGGTGGTGAGCCGCTGCGGACGTGCAGTGATGGCGCAGACGAAGAGGACTTCAGGCCGGGGCGGCATCGACGGGCTCCGCGGGGCTGGTCCGCATCGGATAGAGAACGGCGAGAAGCGCGAACGCGATCGCGGTACCGACGAGCTGCATCGCGATGAAGATCGGCGCCGAGGCCGGTTTGATCCCGGCGAAGGTGTTGGTGAGCGTGCGTGCGAGAGTGACCGCGGGATTCGCGAACGAGGTCGACGCGGTGAACCAGTACGCGCCGGTGATCCACGCGCCGACTGCGAAGGGGACGAGCGTGTGCCGGTGGGTTCGGGCGAGGCTGAAGATCAAGAGGAGCAGTCCTACTGTCGCGACGATCTCCGAGAGCCAAAGTCCTCCCCCGCTGCGTCCCTTGGTCGACCATTCGAACGCGGGTTCGCTGAACATCACGTTCGCAACGATCGTTCCGGCGCCGGCGCCAACCAATTGAGCGAGCGCATACCAACATCCTTCGCGGCGACTGAGATGGTGGTCCGCGCAGGCGATGATCGTCACGGCCGGGTTGAAATGTGCGCCGGACACGGGGCCGAGCATCAAAATGAGGCCGACCAGCGCGCACCCGGTCGCGACCGAGTTCTCGAGCAGCTGGAGGCCGATGTCGTGCGGCGAGAGGCGTTGCGCCGCGATTCCGGACCCGACGACCGCGATCAACAGGAACGCTGTCCCCAGTGTCTCTCCGAGCAGCTTCCGGCCGAGCTGCCGATCGATCAGCAACAGCGCGCGGTTGTGTCCGCCGCGCCGTCCGCGGTCGCGCAGCAGACGGCGCCGCTCACGGGATCGACAGTACGCAGCTCCCCGGCCGGCATCTCGACGTCACTGAGGACCGTATAGATCTCCCACGGTTCACCGTCGGGCGCGTCGACCCAGACCTTGTCCTGCACCGCGTAGCAGCACGAGACCTGGTCCTCGGTGGCAGTGGCCAACCCCTCCGAGCTCAGCCGGGCCGTCGCGACACTGACCTCATCCGTGGACTCGACCTCGACGCCGAGATGGTTGAGGCTCCCCGCTCGGCCGTCGCCCTCGATGAGCACCAGCTTGAGCGGCGGATCGGCGATCGCGAAATTGGCGTAGCCCGGACGCCGCTTCGCCGGCTCGGTCCCAAAGAGCTTGGAGTAGAACTCGACGGCCGTATCGATATTGGTGACGTTCAGGGCCAGTTGAACTCGTGACATCGCGACGCTCCTCGTGATATATTCGTAGTGGTCGATGTATCGATTCTCGCGAATCCATCGACTAATGTCAATACGTCGATGGGAGTTCCGATGGCACGCAAGCCGGTGGCCGTGCTCGACGAGATGATCTGCTGCCCGTCGGTGCTGGCCGCACCGCTGTCGGAAGCCGCTGCGGACGACCTCGCAAGAGTGTTCTCGGCCCTTTCCGATCCGGTTCGTCTGCGGTTGCTGAGCTTGGTTGCCGAGGCCGGGGAAATCTGTTCCTGCGAGCTGCTCGAACCCCTGGGCAAGTCCCAGCCGACCGTCTCTCACCACACCAAGGCGCTCGCCGATGCCGGGCTGATCACAGGCGACAAGCGCGGCCGTTGGGTGTGGTGGCAAGTCGTGCCGGAACGGCTCGAGGTCATTCGCAACGCTCTGCAATGAACAACGACAGCATGCGAGCGACGGAGCCGCTGACTGGGCGGCACTAGCCGACCTTCACTTCGCGCCTGATATGCCCCGCTCGGCAGTGGCCTTCTGAAGTCGGGACCGGTGCGTAAAGCGCGCCGCTCGGCGATAGACCCGTCGAGCCTGACGCGACTTCGGCACCGCGAGAGGAGTACCCATCGCTCGGTTCTTGTAGAAGACGGCCTTGGCCTGCTCGACGAGCACGAGGTAACTGATGATCATCGCGCCAAGGATCGGGTAGTACTCGACGGGCAGATGCGTGAAGCCCAGTGCGTGACCGAACGGCATATACGGGAGCGCGATGCCGACCAGCGGAACGACCAGCGATGCCACGAGGAGCGGCGCGCTCGGACGGCTACGCCAGAACGGGCGCCGGCGGGTCCGGATCACGAAGATCACGAGCGCCTGAGTCGCGAGCGATTCGACGAACCAACCCGTCCGGAACTCCGCCGCGTGCGCATGCAGCACGCGGATCATCACGGCGAACGTCGCGAAGTCGAAGATGGAGCTCAAGGGCCCGAAGAAAATCATGAAACTGCGGATGAAGCCCAGATCCCACGCCGACGGCCGGGCCAGCATTTCCTCGTCGACGTTGTCCGTAGGAATCGTCATCTGGCTGGTGTCGTAAAGCAGGTTGTTCAAAAGAATCTGGGACGGCAACATCGGCAGAAACGATAAGAACGCCGACGCGCCCGCCGCGCTGAACATGTTGCCGAAGTTGGACGACGTCGCCATCAACACGTACTTGATCGTGTTCGCGAAGATGCGTCGGCCCTCGACCACTCCGTCGGCGAGAACTCCGAGGTCCTTGTCGAGCAGGACGATGTCGGCCGCGTCCTTGGCCACATCGGTCCCCGTGTCCACCGAAATCCCCACATCGGCATGGTGCAGAGCGACGGCATCGTTCACGCCGTCACCCATGAACGCGACGTCCTCACCACGCAATCGTTGGACGCGAACGATGCGCGACTTCGTCTCCGGTCCGACGCGGGCAAACACCGTGGTGTGGTCGATCACAGTGCCGAGCGCCTCGTCGTCAAGGGCATCGACCTCGTCGCCGGTGAGTGCGCCGAGAACGTCGAGACCGAGATCGCGGCAGACCTTTACCGCCACCTGTTGACTGTCGCCGGTGATCACCTTCACAACAATCCCGAGCCTCGCAAGGCGTGCAAGCGACGGCGCGGCGTCGGCCTTGGGGCGGTCGGTGAACACCAGCAATCCCACGAGCGCGAGGTGTTGTTCGTCGGCGTCACTGGGCATCGTCACTGCGGCCGGGGCAACGCTTCCGGCCGCAGTCGTCATCGTCGTGACTCTCCGGGCGCCGACTGCGATCACGCGGGCACCCGCGTCGTACAGGTCGGACAGCGACGCCGCGACGGTGGGGTCGATCGAGTCGCACCGGGCGATGACACCCTCGGGTTCGCCCTTGACCACGAGCCAACGTTCACCGTCGGGCGCGTCGGCGACGACTGCCGACATCCGGCGCTCGTGATCGAACGGGCGGAGCGCGACCCGTCTCCAGGCGCCGGCTCGGGCCATTAGAGCGTCATCGGCCCCGTCCCACAACGCAACATCGAGGGCGTTGCCGCTCACGGCCTTGCCCGCGTCGACCACGGCCTCGTTGCACACCAAACCGAGGAGGTGTGCACGTTCGACCGTGACACCCCCGGCAGACGTCGGGGTGGCGCCGATGCCGTCAAGGGCCCTTTCCAGCGTGATGCGCCCGTCGGTGAGCGTGCCCGTCTTGTCGGTGAAGAGCACCGTGATGTTCCCGAGATCCTCGATACTCACCAGGCGCTTCACGAGCACCTTCTTCGCCGCGAGCCGGCGCGATCCCATCGAAAGACTCACGGTCACGATGGCGGGCAAGAGTTGCGGTGTCAGACCGATCGCTATCGCGAGGGAGAACAGCAAAGCGTCGATGAACGGCCGGTGAAGCACGATGTTGATGACGAAGATCGATGCCGTCAGCACCCCGGCCACGCGTACGAGCAGGAACGAGAACTTCCGCAACCCAACCTGGAAAGCAGTCTCGCCCGGCCGCTCACCCAGACCGGCGGCGATGCGGCCGAACTCGGTCTGCATGCCCGTTCGCACGACCACGCCGCGCCCGGTTCCTTCGCGCACGATGGTCCCCATGAGCGCGCACGACTTGTCGTGCGACTCGGGACCGGCGGTCTTGTCGACCGGCATCGACTCGCCGGTGAGCACGGCTTCGTCACACTCGAGCTCGGTGGTTTCGAGCAGCCGGATGTCGGCCGGGACGACGTCGCCGACCGAGAGTTGCACGATGTCGCCCGGCACCAAAGCCACAACGTCGACCCGCTGGGGCACCCCGTCGCGTATGACCAATGCAGTATGGCGAATCTGCGCGTGTAGGGCCGCGACCGCTTGTTCTGAGCGGTACTCGTTCACGAAGCCCAGTCCGACCGACAGGCTGACGATCACACTGATGATGACCGTGTCGGTGGGATCACCAGTAAGACCCGAGACCGCCGCCGCGGCGAGCAGCAGCAGCAGGAGCGGGTTTCGCAGTTGCCGCGCGAGCACGCTCCAGGCGTGCACGGAGTGGCTCAGCATCGCGTTCGGGCCGTAGACGCCGAGGCGCGCCTCGGCCTCGTCAGCCGAAAGGCCGGCCGGCCCCGATTCGAGCGCGCCCAAAGCGTCGGCCGTCGTGAGCAACGCGACGCGATCGAGGTCCTGAAGCAAACGGTGCCGTCCGACTCCCTGCCGACCTGGGGCGGATGTGCAGTCTACGATCGTCAACGGCCCTTCGTGCTCACGGGGGCGGGTCCGGGATGCGCTGCGAGCGGTTCTGCGTCGACGGTGGCGCCGGGTTGCGTCGCGTCGGCCGCCACGACGACGCGATTGCGACCCGCCGCTTTGGCGTCGAGCAACGCGTGATCAGCAATATTCACGACCTCGTCGAACGTGTCTGCCGAGAGCGAGTCGGTGACGCCGAAGCTGACGGTGAACGGCGTCACGCGACCACTGGCGAGGGCGAGCGCGAGGCGTTCGCGAACCCGCTCGAGCACCGGGACAGCCGCTTCGGCACCGCAGTCGGGTAGCACGATGACGAACTCCTCGCCGCCGTACCGTGAGACGAAATCGCCCGGCCGCACCGAATCACGCATCACTCGCGAGAACAGGCGCAGTGCCTGGTCGCCGGCTTCGTGACCGTTGGTGTCGTTGAGGACCTTGAAGTGGTCGAGGTCACCATACGCGAGCGCGAACAATGCTCCGTCGCTGTGGAGCTCTCGTACCTCGTTCTCGAGACTGCGACGATTGAGCAGACCAGTGAGGGGGTCGGTGCGGGCCTGAATCTCGGACTTCTCGAAGGTTCGCAGCATCGCGACACGTTCGGCGACCCGGCGCGCACTGTGCTCGAGGCTCTCGATATCAGAGCCGTTCGGGAGCATCTCGTCGATTCCCCGCGCGTGCATCACGCCGACAGAGCGTCCCGCGATGCTCACGGGAATACACACGGCCGACAACGGCCCGGACGATCGGTCTTTGAGGTATGGGCAGGCGCTCAGCGCCTCGCTCGACGGAAACCGCATCGTGTGGCCCCGAGCCGTGGCCGGGCAATCCTGCGGGGCCACGACCCCACAACCGTCGCTCGTGCCGGAGTCACTATGACTGTCGAACACTCGGTGGAAGTGGGCTCGGCTCGAATCGGCGATCAACAACTCGACGTCGAGTTGCGGCACTGCCTCGCGGAGCGCTCGGTCAGCCACGTCGTACGCTGCAACCTCGGAAGTGGCGAGCTCGAGCGCTTCTTGCAACTCGGTTCCGTAGAAACGACGTTGCATCTCGCGACGCTCGGTTCGTTGGCGGCGGGCGGTGCGGCGAGCGAAGTAGACCGCGGCCGCGAGTGCCGCGAGCAGATTGAGCGCGCCGACGATCTCGACGATTCGGCGCGCGTCCGTGAGCCGCCGCGCGACCGACTGCACGTCGGGAGTGGTGGAATTCGTAAAGATGCCTTGACTGATCGTCGACGTGAGACTCCACACTGCCGCGTACGTCGTGCGTTCGTCGCTGACGACCTTGGCAAACTCCGCCGCGGGAACGTCAGCGCCCGCCGCCACCGGGTTGAGCCGGGTGATCGCGACACCAAACGCGGCCATCGCGGTGTCGAGCGCTCGCGCCTCGCTCGTACTGCCGTTGCGGCGAAGGGCACTCGCGACGACTTTCGCCTGGTCGATCTGTGTCTGCGCGAGGCGAGCGCCGCTCGCGATGTCTGCCGGATTCAGAGTCGCGCCGGGTATCTGGATCGCATCGAGCTGCGGTTCGACGAAGAGTTGCCACGCCGCCAAGGTCATGCGCAGCTGTGTGTTTTGTGCCTGCAGCGGCAGATCGGCCTGCGCGACCTTCTGGGCGCGCTGTTGGCCGAGCCTCAACGGCGTCAGAACTGCGAGCGAGACGACGACGATCACCACGCACGCGATCACGCCGATCAGCAAGACTCGAAGGGCAGCACGCAACGGAGTCGCCCGCCTGAAGCTCAGTCGCCGCCGAACCTCCGATCGCTCGGAATCCTGCATGATCGCCGCCGATTTCCCGTCGTTCTACACGACGATGTGTGTATGACCAGGATGCTGGTACACGCGTGACAGCATCGTGACCGCCGCGTCGCGCGACTACTACGGGTACCCCCATGCACGACGGGTCGTCAGGATCGGGTGAGCAGCACTTTGAGGGCACCGGTCTCGGCCGCCCGGGCAAACACGTCGTATGCCTCGTCGATGGCGTCGAGCGCGAAGTGATGGGTGACGAAGCGCCCTGCGTCGAGCTGGTGACCACAGACGAGCTTGAGCAATGTCGGCGTCGAGTTGGTGTCGACGAGCCCGGTCGTGATGGTGACGTCGCGGGTCCAGAGGTCTTCGAGATGCAACGTCGCCGGCTCGCCGTGCACACCGATGTTGGCGACCCGTCCTCCGGGTCGGATCAGGCGCGTCGCGAGCTCGAACGTGGCCGGAACCCCGACCGCTTCGATCGCCACGTCGGCGCCGAGTCCGTCGGTCAACTCATGAATGGCTGCAAGCGGATCCTCGCGACTGTTGTTGACTGTCACGTCGGCGCCGAACAGCTTGGCTGCTTCGAGCCGGGCGTCGGCCTGATCGATGGCGACGATGTGGCTCGGGCTGTAGAGCCGTGCACCCATGATCGCCGAAAGACCGATCGGTCCCGAACCGACAACTGCAACGACGTCGCCCGGCCGCACCTGACCGTTGAGTACTCCGACCTCGTAGCCCGTCGGAAGGATGTCGGCGAGCATCAACAGCTCTTCGTCGGCGACACCGGCCGGAGCCGGGTAGGTCGACGTGTCGGCGAACGGCACCCGGACGTACTCCGCCTGCGTGCCGTCGATCGTATTCCCGAGGATCCAACCGCCACCCCCGAGGCACTGGCCGTACCGACCCTCTCGACAGAACCGGCATGCACCGCACGCGGTGACGCACGACACCAGAACACGATCGCCGGGCCGGACCGTCTTGACTCCGGCGCCGACCGATTCGACCGTACCGACTGCTTCGTGACCGAGGATTCGCCCGTCGGTGACCGCGGGAAGGTCGCCCTTCAGGATGTGCAGGTCGGTGCCGCAGATCGTCGTGGCGTCGACGCGGACTATCGCGTCGGTGTCGTCCCGAATCTCGGGCTTGGCGACCTCTTCCCAGGCCTTGTTATCCGGACCGTGGTACACGAGTGCTTTCATCACCATGTCTCCTTCAGTCACGTTGCAGTGCGGGCGCGAGTGCGATGGTGAGGGGCTACCGCATCCAGGAGTGCGACTTCACGATGCTGAGCTCCGACCAGCGCCGGCTGACCGGACCGATGCTCCAGGCGGCGAGCGCACCGACCACGATCAGGGCGACGATGCTGACGATGTGGTCGTCGACAATGGGGTTCACCGAACCGGTCGGCTGGCCGCCGGCGATCTTGGCGAAGGGCCACACCGCGATGTACATCATCGCGAGCATCGTGCAACCGGCAATCGCAGCCGGACGGAGCGCAACTCCGACAATGAGCGCGACGCCGACTCCGAGGAGCCCGGCCATGAACAGATAGTCGACCGACGTCATTCCTGCGAGCCAGTGGAAGGTGCCGCGTAACGGTCCCCCGTCGGCGTGGGCAAGGAACCCGGTCGTAGGCGAACCGCCGTGGATCCAGGCCTTTGCGCTCGCGGTGCTGTAGCCGAGGCCGAACATCTTGTCGAGAAAAGCCCACAGGAACTCGAAACCGATCGCAAGGCGCACACTCGTGAGGCCCACCTCGAGAACTCGTCGGCTCAGAGGCGTCAATACGGGTGATTGATCGTCGTGCGCCGAGCCCTGATGCTCCGGCGCGGTGGTCGGCACTGCAATGGTGCTCGTGCTCTCCAGAGTCGTGGTCATGGCGTCTCCTGATCGGCGGGGACTGCCAGACGGGAGCCCTCCACGACCAGTGTCGGCTCGCGCGGCTTCTCCGACGAGGGCCGAAGGTCCCACGACCGAGCGCCGAAGTCCCCTGTGGATTGCCGCGAGCGTCCGTCGAGATCGGTGTCTAGGAACGGCCCGACCGGCGTTCGCAACGAGCAGACCGATCTCGAGTTCGCCACCCGCGTGCGGCACCGCGTCGAGCAATCCCGTCGCCGCGATCTGGCGTCAGTACTCGTCTCGCGCGTTCAGTTGTGGCGGATGAAGTAGTGGTCGACCGACCGAGGCTGGAATGGATTCTGTATCTGCGTGTACCCGCGAGCCTCGAGCAGCTCGTCACACTTCGGTCCCTCGACACTGATCGCGACGATGTTCCACTTACCGTCGAAGTCGAACGGCTGCAGTATCGTCCGCTCCGCGCCTTCGACGTCGAGCGCGAGATAGTTGACTGTGGCCGGCGCGTGGTGCTGCTCGAGAAGATCCGCCAGCGTGACGGTCTCTCTCGTAGATGTTCGCCCCTTGGCGTGGTGCTGCTCGGCCCAGGTGCCGTTCTTGTTGAGCGACTGGATCCCGCTGCGCGCAAGATCATTGGGATACGACAGCCACTCGACCCGGTCGCCGGAGCGGCCCGCGAGGCAGCGCTGATCCTTGGCGCAGGTCCGCTCCTGCTTCAACAAGCGGAAGTACTCCTCGCCGGGCTCGACGCAGATACCCGTCCACCCGAACGCTCGTTCCAGCACGTAGCTCACGCTGCCGACGCCACCACCGCATGCACCGGCCTCGACGAAGAACCCGCCCCGCAGTCCCGGGAAGACGGACTCCACGATCCAACGGTCGTTCTGCGCATGATGCCCGAACTCCGCGATCCCGGCATCTCCGGCGCCGCCGCCGAGCAATCCGAGTCTTCTCAACGCTTGCTTTGCCGGCACCCGGACCGCTTCGGCCGCCCGGGTCGGCAGGCGCTTGCCGGTCGCCCGCCAAAGCGACCTCGCCCCCCGCTCGAGGCTGGTCACGTCAACCCACACCGGAGACAGGACCGCGGTCGGCTTCGGGCATCGCCGAACGATAGCGGTCAATCGCCGGTTGGGCAGAGACGTCGTCGCGTGCTCGCAGCGACCCGTCGATTCCGGGTCGGCCACCGGTCGCACACGTGCTTCTCCGACCGTAGCGAGACCCGGGCGCCCTCGACAGTAGATATCGACCCCCGAGTCCATCGACGGCCGTACGTCGCAACGGACCAATTCGCGTTCGAGTCGACGGACACGCTGACCGCGGCCATCTCCATCCCCGAGTCCGCGGCGCTACGGGCCGACGTGATCTCCGAGCAAGGGGTGAGCGGGCCTACGCGACTCGCGACAACGAATCAGACGGCGCGAGACTGTGTCGTTGCGTCACCCGACATCGTGAGGTTCGATTTGGACGAGGAAGTGGCGACGCGGCGACGAGCTGAGCGCGTCCGTGAAGAGTTGGAGGACGCGGGGATCGGTTCCGCACTCGGCGGTCGTTTCGGTCCGCGGGTCCTGGACGAGGTCGCGTATGCGCGCTTTCCGCCGCGCCATGAGCGCGAATTTCCCACGTACGGAGCGGTGGTCGTCGACGATGCATCCGCGGTCGTCGACGAGCCGGGTGCGGTGTTGAGTACCGGACGGGGTTGCTCGCTGGCCGGGATCCGGTTGCTCGCCGACGGCCGTCAGTCCTTCGTCGTCTTCTCCGGCGACGGCTTCGATCTCGCGATGTTCGCGACCGCTCACGACCGAGAGAGCGAGCTCGTGAGTCTGCAACGCCGAGTAAAGAGCCCGCTCGTCATCGTCCAAAGAACCGCGGACGGCAGTGTTCGTATTTTCGGGTCGCACACGCTCGCCGTGTGGAACGGTTCGCGCTGGTGGGAGCGACCCTACGCGGACGCATACGTCGTTCGTGTGCTGCGTTCGGTGCCGGAATGCCGCCCGACCCAACTTCGAGCCATCCTCGATCTGTGCATCCACACCCTCAGCGCGGCGCCGACGGGCGCGACGGTGGTGTGGGTGCTGGACGACGATGGATGCGGCCGGCTTCGACACCTGCGGCATCCGGTTACTCCCGCACGTCTACCTCCGCTCTCGTTGCTCGATTCCGTAGCCCACGTCGCAATCCGCCAGCTCCTCGTTCAGACCGACGGCGCGACTGTCGTCACCAAGGGCGGTCAACTCTTCGAGACTGGCGTCCACCTCGCGGCGTCACCGCGAGCGCACGAACTCATCCGGCCACGAGCCGGCCTCGGCACCCGCCACGGCTCGGCTCGGCGCTTCTCGTTCGACGAAGACCGGGTCGTCGTGTTCGTGGTCTCCGAAGACGGCCCGGTCACCGTGTACTCCGACGGCGCCGTCGTCGCGTCGATCGATACACCCGACCGGGAAGTCCTCTTCCCTCAGGACCGTGAGACCGATGGAGAGAGCGACACCCCTGACCATGACGAGGTCGGCTCCGTCGGAATCGTGAAATGCTCGGCGTGCGGAAAGCAATTTGGCGTCCCGCGTGCGCGGCAAGAGCGAAACACCTCGGACCGGGCCAACTGCCCGGTGTGTTCGACGCCGAATAAGGCGCCCGAACACGACGCCGGACAGCAGCCGTGGGTTGTAAAACGACGCGACGCGGGCACGCTTCGGAAGCGAGACTGAGGTGGATGCTCGGCCGCTCGACGTTATTCGTCGTCGCCGATAGCGACAGCGCCCGATTCGTCGTGAGACGGTTTTGTCCAATTGACTCCGGCGGGTGCGGCGCGGGTTCTGGTGCCGAAGCGGAACATCCGCTCGATGCCGAACGACGCAGTCACCATCGCGGCCAGGAAGAGGTCGGCTCCGAGACTGCTTCTCGCGATCAATGCGACGAGCGCTGCCATGCACGCGGCGGCGGCTACGACGGAGATCCAGGCCCTCGATCCGCGTTCGTTCGAGGTTCTCGCTTCGGCCGCGTTCACAGTCGCGAAGATGATGAGGAAGCCGGCGCTGCCCATGGTCGCGATGCTCGCGAGATTCAGGACGTTCGCGAGTATCGCCGTGGTGAATGCGGTGATGAAGAGCCCTTCCAGAGGTTGATTCCAGATGGATCGTTCGAGACGGGCTGGGAGCTCCTTCGATTTCGCGATCACGTAGGTCATTCGGGCCGATCCGTAGAGCGTCGCGTTGATCGCGGATGCGGTGGAGAGCATCGCCGCGATCGCGATCATGGTGAAGCCGGCCGAACCGAACGTGGGTCTCGCGGCCTCGGCGAGCGCGTAGTCGCGGGCGTGCACGATCGCCGATACCGGCAGCGATCCGACTGCCACAATGGTGACGAGGACGTACAGGACGATCACGAAGACGACCGAGATGTAGTAGGCGGCGGTCAGGGTCCGTCCGGGATTGTCGACGTCTTCGGCGGCGTTGGCGATGAGCTCGAACCCCTCGTAGGCCAAGAAGATGATCATCCCGCCCGCGATCAGTGAGACCGGGGAGCTCCACTGCGCGGGTGCGAGTCGTGATGCGGACACCCCGGAAAACCCTGCGACCACGAAGAGCAACAAGATCGCGATCTTGATGGCCACGACAACGCGCTCTGCTCGAGCCACGGCCGACGCACCCGCGACGTTCAACACGGTAAGAACGAGAATCGCGGCCGTGAGGAACACATGCCGCCAGAGGCTCTGGGAGCCCAAGGGCATAAAGCTCGCGGCGTAGCCTCCGAAGGCCTGCGCGTACAGCGACAGCATCACGATGTAGCTCAGCCACAACAGAACGTTGATCCCGCCCGCGAACTCCCCCACACCGAAGGCCCGGTTGACGAAGGTCACGGTGCCACCGCGGCTGGGGTAGGACCGGGACAACAGCGCGTACGACCTCGCGGTGAGCAGCGCGACTACGCCGGCGACGAGGAACGCAATCGGCGCTCCCCCTTTGGCGATCTGAACGGAGAGACCGAGTACCGCGAAGATCCCACCGCCGACCATGCCGCCAACGCCGA
>JBEPUZ010000111.1:0-14004 GCA_041691275.1 Actinomycetota bacterium
GTGTATAAGAGACAGTCCCCGGCCGAAACCGGCAGCTGCCCTGCGATCACCCGCAGCGTCGTCGACTTGCCGCCACCGTTCGGGCCGAGTAACGCCACGACGTGTCCGTAGGGAAGCTCGAGGTCGACGCCCTGCAGGACCGTGATGGTGCCGTAGGCCGCGCGCACGCCGCGCAGCTCGAGCGCGTTCACAATCGTGTCGGGCTCGACCTCGGTCGGAGCGGTGACCGACCGCCCGGACGATGATCCGGACGGCATCCCGGACGACACGCCGGGCGACGGGGCGGTCACGACGTCGACGTCCCGAGATAGGCGTCACGCACGCGCGGATCGGCGCGGACGTGGTCCGGTGTACCGACCGCGATCACCTCGCCGAAGTCGAGGACGTTGATGCGGTCGCACACCTCCATCACCAGAGCCATGTCGTGCTCCACGAGCAGGATCGAGAGCTCGTGCTCGCCGACCAGTGTGCGGAGCAGCGCCTCGAAGGCCCGCGTCTCGTCGTCCGACTGTCCTGATGCGGGCTCGTCGAGCAGGAGCAGACGAGGACGGATCATCAACGCCCGACCGAGCTCGACGACCCGCGCGGTCCCGGTCGGGATCGTCGAGACGTCGGAGTCGGAAATCGCGCGCAGGCCGATGAGGTCGAGCACACGCTCGGTCTCCTGGTCGACGTTGATCCGGCGCACGCCCAGACCGAAGCGACCGAAGCCGTTCCACGTGTTGCAGATCTCACCGGCCACACGCAGGTTGTCGCGCACGGTCAGGTCGGTGAACAGCTCGAGGCGTTGGAAGGTCCGCGCGATGCCGAGGCGGGCGCGCTTGTGCGTGTCGAGCCGGCTCACGTCGCGCCCGTCGAACAGGATCCGGCCCGCGGTCGGGCTCTGCAGACCCGTCATCACGTTGAACAACGTCGTCTTGCCTGCGCCGTTCGGTCCGATGAGTCCCGTGATCTCGCCGACGCGCACGTCGAGGTCGACGTCACTGAGGGCGCGGTTCCCGCCGAACTTGACCGACACCTGCTCCGCGACGAGCAGGCTGTCCCCCGCGCTCACGCCCGCATCCCCGTCACGCCCGCATGCCCGTCACGCCCGCATGCCAACGTTCGAGACACCGATGCCGCGGTCGATCTCGCGGAGATCCTCGGCAGTGAACGCGCGGTCGATGCCGATCAGCTCCAAGGGAGTCCGGTCCTCGTCGTCGCTCGGCGCCCGACCGAACGCCGCCGGGTCGACCGCTGCGGCGATCCGGGGCAGCACGCCGACGAGCACCATCGTGACGATCGCGAACGTCCAGTTGTTGATCGTGTGCCGGAAGGCCAGGAACCAGAGGAGGAGTTCGGCCGCCGCGCCCGCGAACAGGACCGGCTTCACCTTCCGGATCATCGGACCGAACTGCGAGAAGGTGTCGCTGAGGAACCCGCTCGGGTTCTTGCCGAGCCCGATGCCGATGATCGCGGGCAACAGCGCGGTGAGGTGCTCGAGCCACACCGCGATGCCCTGGAACGCGCTGTAGTCGACGGCGATCTTGGCGAAGACGCTCTCGAGCGCGACGAACGCGGCGCCGTAGAGCAGACCGGCGGTGAGACCGCCCGAGACGTAGCCCGCGCCCGCCACGACGAGCAGCATCAGCATCGTCATCGACTCGAAGAGGTTGAAGCGGTCGGCCGTGACGGCGCCGATCTCCTGCGCGAACAGGCATCCTCCGAGGCCGGCGATCGCGGCCGACATCATGAACACCGACAGTTTGAGCCGGACAACGTTCATGCCGAGGGTCGCGCACGCGGCGGGGCTGTTCTTCATCGCGGTCAGGCGCCGCCCGTAGGCGCTGCGGCGCAGTCCGATCATCGCGACCCCGAGCAGCGCGAAGACGGCGGCGAGCAACAGCAGGAAATTGTGTTGCGGCGTGAAGTCGATGCCGAACAGGCGCGGACGCGGGACCTCGAGGTCGCCGTTCGGGAAGATCGGGCTCCATTGCTCGTTTCGCAACCACGGGTTGGTCGCCGCGAACGCGATCACCGCGCCCGATGCCACCGCCGCGATCAGGGCACCCTGGATCCGCCGGGCCCGAAACCCGCGGTACACCGCGCCCAGACCGAACGCGATGAGCAGCAGGAGCGTGGCCGGGTAGATCCGCCGGGACACCGTGTACTCCTTGAACAGCAGCTGCTCGACCGCGAGCGAGAACGCGGCGGTGGCGAGCGCGAGGTACAGCCCGCGCAGGCGCAGTGCGGGCAACGCGATGACCGCGCCCACCAGTGCGGTGACGACCAGGGCGATGACGAACGACAACGCGCCCGCACGGCTCCCGGAGCCGTGGCCCACGTGGTGGTACAAAACGGTGCCGCCGATACCCGCGAGCGCCATCGTCGCCAGGCTCACCTCGCCCGCGAACCCGACGAGCATCACGAGCGACAAGATGATGATCGACGCCGCGACCGCGTCGCTGAGGGTCAGCAACGGCGACGCGGCCACAATGCGCGACAGCAAGAAGATGCAGACGACGAACACGATCGCGCCGATGTACGCGTCGTTCATCGACGGCAGCGCGAACCGCTCACGGCTGCGGAGGGCCACCGCACCCCGGAGCCGGTCCTGCGGCAGAACCAGCAACACCACGAACAGCAGGATCATCGGGACCGCGAGCCGCAGGTTGCCGCCCCAGTCGAAGGTCTTGGGCATGAGCCCGGTCGGGCGTTGGAACGCCATGCGGGTCGCGAAGCCGAGCACGACGGCACCGACGAAGGTCATCGGGAGATTGCGCAGGCGGCCGAACATCGCCGCCGCGAACGCGTTGATGACGAGGAGCGTCAACAGCGTGGAGCTGAGCGAACCACCCTCGAACGGTGTGATCAGGATGCCGGCCAGCGCCGACAGCGCAACACCGATCATCCAGCTGACCAGCGAAACCCGGTCGGGCCGGGCTCCGTTCAGCTCGAGCAACGGCCGATCGTCGACCACACCGCGCATCGAGACACCGACGCGCGTGCGGTAGAGCAGCAGGCGCAGGCCCACCGCGAGCGCGATCGCGACGAACAGGATCGTCAGGTCGTGCCAGAGGAGCACGACACCGAACAGCGTCACCTTGTGGTCGGCACCGAAGAAGGGCTGGATCGAATGGGACTCGGTCGGCTTCCACACCCAGTTCGCGAGCCCGATCGCGGCGAGCAGCACCGAGATCGGCACGACGAGCTTCACGATCTCCGACGTCTCCTGCAGCCCGCGGATCACAACGCGATACAGCAGGGCTCCGAGCAGCGGCGCGAAGACGAGCAGCACGAACCCGAGCGCGAGCGGCGCCGGCCAATGCCCTTTCGGGAGCAGTGGCCACGTGTGGTGGTCGTTGACCCGCAGGTCCCAGTACACGTACGCGCTCAGCATGCCGAGCGCGCCGTGGGCGAAGTTGAAGACGCCCGAGGTCGAGTACGTGACAACGAGACCGCTGGCGGCAATCGCGAACACCGCACCGGTGATCAGACCATTGATCAACAGGTTCATGCGGGTCCTCTATGTACCGCCGCGTCTCGGTCGACGCTCGTTAGCTGGGTGTGTACGTACCGAACTCCGTGGAGATTCGCTGCGCGTTGAGCTTGGCCGCAGTGACGGCCGGCGTGCTCACACCCTTCACCACGTAGTTGTCGTTGCAGTCGAAGACCTCGGATCCCGTGGGCTCGACCTTGGTCCAGGTCGCACCGTTGAGCTTCATCAACATCCCACACTTCGGTGCGGTGTTGTCGCCGGGATTCGTCGGCAGGTGCAAGCCGCCACCCGTCCAATCCTTCTCGGCGGCCGCCGCGTCGAGCACGCATTTGGCGGTGACGTTCGACGCACACGACTTCACGGCCGTCGCCCACAGCAGGAACGCCGACGCCGACTGCTCGCCGAGCAGACCGATCGTGCCGTGGTCCTTCTGCACGAGGTCCATGTACTGCTTGACCGCGGGGACCTGGTCGGCCAGCTCGAACGGCACGTTCGTCTGGCGCACGTACACCTTGTCGGCCGCGCCGCCGTTCTGACCGTTCCACGTAGCGAAGGCCGCGGTGTACTGGTTCGGGTCGGTGACCCAGATCGGGGTGAAGCCGACCTGCTTCGAAGCGTTCAGGAAGTTCTCCAGGTTGGGATCGGGCGACCCGACCCACACCACGGCCTGCACGCCGCACGCCTTGAGATTGCTGGCGAACGGCTTCCAGTCGGACTCACCCGCGATGTTGTAGTGCTGGTCGCAGTCGAGGAACGTCCAGCCCGCTTTCGGGTAACCGACGGCCGCCTTGTCGCGGGTCTCGGTGGTCGCAGGGAAGTCGGCGTACGCGAATGCCGCCTTCTTCACCGCTGCGGGGAACAACTTTGCGACCTGGTAGGCAGACGAGACCGCCTCCTCGTCGCCGGGGTTGGGGATCGGCTGCTGCATGCCCGAACCACTGGCGAACGCGGTACCGACCGCGAAACCCGGGATCGTCGAGAGCTTGCACTGGATGCGCGTCGTCTCTTGGTTCGCGTCGAGGACGAAGCCCTGACCGACGAGCATGAACACCTTGTCGTTGCACGCCTGCGTCATGGCCTGGGTGACCTGCAGGACCTTGGCGTCGTAGTACTTGCCGACGACCTTGCGGCCGTTGATCCCGCCCTGCTCGTTGCACCAGTCGATCATCGGCTTCACCGCGTCCGACATCTCTTTGTCGAGACCCGATGCAGCTGCGTAGCCGGCGTCGTCGCCGTACCCGATCGTGATCGAGGTGGCGGTGATGCCGGTGGCGGTCGCACCCGTTGCGGTGCCCTTGCCGCACGGCGAGTCGAGCGTGCCGAACTTCACGCCCGCCGGCTTCACGGTCGTCGGTGTGGTGACGGCGCCACCTGTCGTCGTGTCTGACGTCGTGGATCCGTGACTGCCGCCACAGGCGGCGGCGACGAGCACCATCACTACCGCTATCGATGCGCAACGCGCGCGACTACCTGTCGAAAGCTTCCGCGACAACATGCGACCCCCCGGTCACGGCGAATTTGGTGCCAATCTAAACACATCTCTCTACATCCGCAAGCAGATGCTGGCCTTGCTCCATACGGACTGTTAGACACGAACAACGCTTTGTCGGGCCCGAAAGGTGAGCAGATGCCGAACGACGATCGCACGATGCGGGCATGGCGGTTGCACCAGTACGGGCGACCGACCGAGGTGCTGCAGATCGACACCGTGCCCGTTCCCGACCCGGAGGCCGGAGAGCTCCGCGTGCGGGTACAGGCGATCCCGTTCAACATCAACGATCTCGAACGCATCACCGGCGGCAACATGATGGTACGGCCCGAACTGCCGTACAGCCCGGGCATGGAGGTTATGGGCCTCGTCGACGCCTGCGGGACCGGCGCCGAGGAATGGCAAGGGCGGCGCGTCGTCGCGATGCCGAAGGGCGCCAACGGAGGGTTCGCCGAATACGCGATCTGCCCCGTCTCGTCTGCGTTCGACATGCCCGCGTCGATCCCGCTTCCCGACGCGGCCGCGCTGTACTTCCCGTTCCATCTCGCCTGGCTCGGGCTCGTCGACCGGGCCGAGCTCCACTCGGGCGAGAGCGTCCTCATCCACGCGGCCGCGGGCGGGTCCGGCTCCGCCGCGATCCAGCTCGCGAACCACATCGGCGCGCGCGTCTTCGCGACCGCGGGCACCGACGAGAAAGTGCAGCTCTGCAAAGACCTCGGGGCCGACGTCGCGATCAACTACAACGACGCCGACTTCGCCCAGGTGGTGCTCGCGGAGACGGGGAACAAGGGCGTCGACGTCGTGTTCGACAACGTCGGCGAGGCGGTTATGGAGAAGTCCATGCAATGCACCGCCTACAACGGCCGGTATCTGATGATGGGTTTCGCGTCGAACAAGCTGGTTGCCGACGAGCCGTTCCTCGTCCCCCGCCGCGTTTCGCTCGGAAACTTCAAGCTGTGTGGCGTGCTGCTCGCGTATCAGACGCCGGAGATGGCCGACATGGTGAAGACCGCGATGGGTTGGAACTTCGCGACGTCGGAGCTCGGCGCGAAGATCATGCGAGAGATCGTCGAGCTGGTCGGGGCGGGCAAGCTCAAAGCCGTCGTCGGGCGCACGATCACGTTCGACGAGATCCCGGCCGCGATCGAGGCCATGGAGAACCGCGAGACGGTCGGGCGCACGATCGCAATCCTCGACTCCTGATCCGAGGGCCATCACGCGCAAACTCGGCACCTAGCATCACGTTTCGTGACTTCCCCTCGTGATGTCGTCGTGGTGCTGCTCGACAGCCTCAACCGGCACATGCTCGGCTGCTACGGCGGCACCGAGTTCGACACGCCGAATCTCGACCGCCTCGCCCGGCGCTCGGTGCGCTTCACGAACCACCACACCGGCTCGCTGCCGTGTATGCCCGCGCGGCACGACCTCCTCGTCGGCGCGCTCGACTTTCCCTGGCGACCTTGGGGTTCGATCGAGGTGTGGGAAGACGCGATCACCCATTCGCTACGGCGCGACGCCGGCATCTCCACGATGCTCGTGAGCGACCACCCTCACCTCTTCGAAGCGGGCGGCGAGAACTATCACCACGACTTCGAGGCCTGGGACTATCTCCGCGGTCACGAGGACGACGCCTGGCGCACGCGTCCCGATCCGTCGTGGATCGGTGCGCCCGCGCTCCCCGCCCGCGCCGCCCCCGTCCGCCGCGGGTACGACCAGAGCCGTTCGTGGTTCCTCGACGAGGCCGACTTCCCCGGCCCCCGCACCATGGTCAGCGCGGCCCGCTGGCTCGAACAGGAGCTCATTGCAGCCCGTGAACCGCACGAGCGCGCGCTGCTCGTCGTGGACGAGTTCGATCCGCACGAACCGTTCGACACCCCGGCTCCGTGGGCCGATCGGTACGACCCCGACTGGGAAGGCGAGCGCATCATCTGGCCGCCGTACGCTCGGACGCAGGCGGAATCGGGCCTGAGTGAACGCGAGAGCCGGCACCTCCGCGCCCAGTACGGCGCCAAGCTGTCGATGATCGACCACTGGCTCGGGCGCATCCTCGACGTCGTCGATCGCAACGACGCGTGGGACACCACCGCCTTCGTGCTCTGCACCGATCACGGCCACTATCTCGGCGAGCGCGGCATGTGGGGCAAACCGCAGGTGCCCGTGTACCCCGAGCTCGGCCACATCCCGTTGCTGATCGCGTGGCCGGGTACTGCCCCGTCGAGCTGCGACGCGCTTACTACCACCGTCGACCTGCACGCGACGCTCTGCGACGTGTTCGCCGTCACGCCCGAGCACCGCACGCACGGCCAGTCGCTCGTCCCTCTCTTGGACGGTCGGACGAACAGTGTGCGCGAGTGGGCGCTCTGCGGAGTATGGGGCCGCGAGGTGCACGTGGCCGACGCGACCCGCACCTACGCCAGAGCGCCGACGCCGGGGAACCGTCCGCTGTCGATGTACTCGAACCGTTGGTCGACGATGCCCGTCCGCGCGTTCCCCGACATCCGTCTCCCCCGGCCCGACGGACGGGCCCGCCTTGACCACGTCCCGGGGACCACCATGCCGGTGATCCGCCAGCCGTTCGACCCGAGCGACCACCTGCCGTTCTGGGCGGCCGGGGCGTTCTCGGGCGACCTGCTCTACCGCCGGAGTGACGACGTCGCCGTGGGGAAAACGCTCTCGGCCCCGAGCGGGACCGATGCGGCCGAGATGACCGAGATGACCGAGTTGCTCGTAGAAGCGCTCCGCTCGGTCGAGGCCCCGTCCGAGCAGCTGGCTCGCCTCGGCATCAGCTGAGCGAGCTGCTGACCGACCGGTGTCGCGCTCGGGTCACGGCGGCCGGGCACCGTCGCGAGATGACCCCGGCACAGAGCGCAGGCATCGTCTTGGTCAACCAGTCGAAGCTGATCACCGACGTCGACGTGCGGGACATCGCCGACGCGTGTGATCGCCAACTCGGAAACGAGGTCGCGACCGCGTGGTCGATCAAGGACCCGTTACGCGTCACGACCGCGAAGGTTGGGGCGACGAAGAAGTCGGGGTCGTATCCGTTCTTCCTCGTCGACGAGATCCCGGAAGCGCCCGGCGCGCTCGCGTATCACTTCGTGCAGGAAAGCGGCGTGCCCGCGGGAAAGATCGGCGTGAAGACGACGCTCGACGCGCGGGAGTCGGTCTGGTCGCGACGAGCCACGAAGCGGTCGAGCTGCAGTGCGACATCTTCTGCGCGTCGTGGTCGTACAGCAACCGGCTTGCGTGCCTCGTCGCGACCGAGGCGTGCGATCCCGTCCAGGCCGACACGTACACCATCAAGGGCACGAGAGACGCTGCGATCGAGGTGAGCAACTTCGTCACGCCGTACTACTTCACCGAAGATGCGCTCGGGCACGCGCTCGACCACCTCGGCACGCTCACCCAGACCTTCGGCATCGCCAAGGGCGGCTACCAGATCCGCATGAAGGGCGGCGCGGTGACGAACGAATACGGCGACGGGTTCTCGCCCAAGCTGCGGGCCGCAAAGCTGGCGAGCCACGGCCGCACCTTCTGGCGGAACGTGACCATGGCCATCGCTCTGACACCGGTCATCGGCGAGCCACCCGGTTGACCGAACGCGAGTGCGCGGCCGAAGGCGCACAAGCGCCTGCGGCCGCGCACGCGACGGGCTCACTGCTGGTGGGAGCGCTCTTCGGCCTCGTGCGCCTTCGCCTCCGCACGCGCCTTCTCGGCGGCGGCTTCCTTTTGGGCGACCTCGCGCTCGGCGGCAGCTTTGTCCTGCTGGGCCTGGCCTTCCTTCTCACGGTCCTCGTTCCCCGTGATCCGACCGGCGACCTCCTTGACCTTGCCCTTGACGTCTTCGATGACGCCTTCGACTCCTGCCTGCGGGCCGGTCTTCTCGTCACTCATGGTGTCTCCTTCGTCGTCAGTACCGATCAGTCCTTACCAACCAGTGGTTACCGACGAGTAGGTACCCAGGAGCACGTGAAAACAATCACGAAGATCCGGGGGGGGGGACAGGCGGGCCCGGACGCGAGCGTCACGACCGGATGTCCTTTCGGTGGAACCAGACGCCTGCGAGCGCGCCGAACACCAAGAGGTAGCCGAGCTGCACGAACGCACCCGTCACCATGTCGCGCGAGTAGCGGTTGTCGGTGAACATCGTCTGCCACACGTCCATGTAGTGCGTCGGAAAGAAGTAGCGGATCCGACCGAGCTGGGTGATGCCGTCGAGGATCTCGGAGATGATGTAGACACCGACCGTCCCACCGATCGCCCCGGCCGAGCTGTCGGTCAGGATCGAGAAGAACGTTCCCATCGCGAGCAGGGCGGTGTACCCGAACGCGACGTAGGCGGTGCCGATCGCGATGCGCGACAGCAGCGCGCTCTCACCCAATCGGAAGCCCGTCGAGAGGCTCCCGGTCGCGAACAGGCCGAAGCCCGGCACGACGAGAGGGTGATGGCCGAACACGACGATGCCACCGATGAGCGCCGCGAGTGTGACGAGGATGGTCGCGCCCCAGATGAGCATGGCGGCGACGATCGCCTTCGCCAGGAGCAGGCGACCGCGCGGCACCGGCCGCATCAACAGGTAGCGCAGGTTCCCCCAACCCGCGTCGCCGGCGACCGAGTCGCCCGCGAACGTTCCCGCGATCACGACGAGGAGGAAACCACTCATGACTGCGAGCACGGCCGCGGGGACGAGGTACCCGCTCTGCTGGGCGAGCCGGAACAAGCCCTCACCGTTGCCGCCGTCGCCTCGCCGGTTTCCGTGCGCCTTGATCGCGAACACGATCAACGTCGGCAGGCCGACGAGCAGCGCGACGATCACGAACGTCCGCATGCGCCGGGCGGCCTTGGAGAACTCGGTCCGGATGAGCGCGATCACGGCGCGACCCGGGCCGCTTCGCCCGCGGCGAGCAGGTCGAGGAACGCGTCCTCGAGCTGCTGGGTCGGCATGATCGTCTCGAGCCGGAGCCCGGCCGCAACGAGCGCGGCGGCGACGTCGGAACGCGTGCCCGACTGCAGCTGCATCACGAGTCCGTCCCCTTGGAGCTGGACCTTGGTGACGCCGGGAAGCCCGGACACGACCGCGCGGCCGCGCTCCCGGTCGTCGACCTCGACATAGACCGAACCCGTCGATCCGATGAGCTCACTGACCGTGCCTTCGGCGACGAGACGCCCGCGGTTCATCACGATCACGTGACTGCAGACCTGCTCGACTTCGCTCAGGTGATGGCTCGACAGCAGGACGGTCGCGCCCTGCGCGCTCAGCCGGCCGATCAGCTCGCGGATCTCGCGGATCTCACCGGGGTCGAGACCGTTGGTAGGCTCGTCGAGCACGAGCAGCTCGGGCCGGCTCAGCAACAGCCGAGCGAACCCGAGGCGCTGCTTCATACCCTGCGAGTACGTCTTCACCTTGCGGTCGATGGCCGTACCGAGATCGGCGATCGCGAGCGCTCCTTCCAGGTCGGCGTCTTTCAAGCGCGACCCGCCCGCTTCCCACCACAGCCGCAGGTTGCGCATCCCCGAGAGGTGCGGCACGAACGCGGCCTGCTCGACCATCGCGCCGACGCGCTTCAGCTGCCGGCAGCTCGGGGTCACGCGCGCACCGAAGAGGCTCGCGCTCCCCTTCGTACCGCGCTCGAGGCCCATCAGCACACGCAGCGTCGTGGTCTTGCCCGCGCCGTTCGGACCCAACAATCCGTAGACCTGGCCGGCGTGCACCGAGAACGAGAGGTCCTCGACGGCACTTACTTCGCCAAAGGTCTTCCAGAGGCCGTTGACCTCGACGATCGGATCGGTCATGACCTCCGAGGCTATGCAGCCGGGCAGTAGTGACAATGCGCGCGAACGACGAGTCCGTCGTCGTCCAGCACGAGGGTCTCGATCGCGAGCAGGTCGTTCACGCTGCGGTACTCGATCGCGACACTGCCCGACCCGGCCGCCACGCGCCGTTCCGGACCGAAGTGCAGGTCGGGAAACCGTTCGAGCGCGGCCGCGGCATATTCCTGGAAGGCAGTTCGACCGAGCAGTACACCTTGACCGGAGATCTGGGCGACGAACGGCGAGTGGTACTCGACGTCGTCGTGATAGTGCGCGGCGACGCGGGCGGGGTCGTGGGAGTTCCACGCCGCCATCCACTCGTCGGCGAAGGCTTCGGCCTGGGCTTGGCTCATCGTGATCATGCGACCCAGGTTCACAAGATTGGACTTGCTCATCATGATCCAATCCTGAAGTATTGGACCGTGGCTGTCCACAACGGTCCCGACGACACGATCAGTGCGGCCCGCTTCACGCTGTTGGTCGACGGCTGGCGCGAATCCGGAACGGGTTCGGTGTCGCGCCGCCTCGCCCATATCGTGCGGTCCCGGATCGGGAGCGGACTCCTCAAGGCGGGCGCGTTCCTGCCGCCCGAGCGTGCGATCGCGGCGGCGCTCTCGGTCAGCCGCACCACCGTCGTCGCCGCCTTCGACGAGCTCCGAGCCGACGGCCTGATCGCATCGCGCCAGGGTCAGGGAACATGGGTCGAGGCGAACGACAACGACGACGCCGCGCCGAGCTCGGCCCAGCGGCTCCTCCTCGGAGGTCAGCGCCTCAACCTCGCCGCCTCGGTACCCGGTGACGCATCGCATCTCCCCCACTTCGTCATCGACGGCGCCGACCTCGCCGCGGTCACCCCTGCGCACGGCTACGCGCCGGCGGGGCTGCCGGCCCTCCGCGAAGCAATCGCGTCGCGCCACGATGCGCTGGGCGCAACGACGTCGATCACCCAGATCCACGTCACCAACGGCGCCCAGCACGCGCTCGATCACGCGCTCGGGGCCCTGACCCGACGGGGCGACGTCGTGGCGGTCGAGGATCCCACGTACGTCGGCGTGTTCGACCTCCTCGTCGCGCGCGGGCTCGCGGCTCTGCCGCTGCCGCTCGGGATCGTCGACGCCGGCGGCGATCGTCTGACGAGACTCGTGCGCGGCGGGCGGGCGCGCGTCATCCTGCTCCTCCCCGCGGTTCACAGCCCGACCGGCCGGGTCCGAAACCAAGTCGCGATGCAGCGACTCGCCCACGACCTCGACGTCCTCGGCCTCCCGGTTATCGAGGACAACACGGTTGCCGACCTCGTCTTCACGGGATCGCGCCCGGCGTCGCTCGCGAGCCTCTGCACTCGAGCGCCTGTGGTCTCGGTCGAGAGCATGAGCAAGGTCGGATGGGGAGGGCTCAGGCTGGGCTGGCTGCGCGGCGACGCCGCGGTCGTCGAACAGACCGTGCTCGGGCGCGAACGCACCGACTTCGGCACGAGCGTGCCCTCCCAGCTCGTCGGGCTGCACCTGCTCGGCGACTACGACCGACTGGTCGACGAACGTCGCGCCGCGCTCGCACGCGCGTCGAAGCTCTTCGCGCGTCTGGTTCGCCGTCGACTCCCCGAGTGGAGCGCGCCGAGGCCAGGTGGCGGCCTCTCGACGTGGGTCGACATCGGGCTCGACGCGGAGTCGTTCACGCAGCACGCGTTGCGGCACGGCGTCGTGGTCGCGAGCGGCGCTTCGGCGTCCCGCAGCCGCGACGCACGCCATCATCTCCGCGTGTGCTTCGACCGAACCCCGTTGGAGCTCGAAGCCGCCGTCAGCCGACTGGCCCGCGCCGACGAGGACGCGCGCGGGCGCCGCTGAGCGCCCCGGACGCCCCGGACGCCCCGGCTCAGGTGGCTTGCACGAGGAACTCGCCCGCGCGCCGCATCTGCAGCGTGAAGAACGCGTCGTACTCGTGAATGACGTTGTGCAGGTGGCCGAACATCTCCAGGTTGATCGTCCCGAGCACTTGCGCCCACGCGCTCAGCCCGCGTGACAGCACCGCATCGGGCACGCCCGGCGCGGCGACGCGACGCAACTCGGCGAAGTCGGCCCGGAGCGGCCGCGGGATCGGTGGCGTCCCGCCCGTCGCGATCTCTCCGCTCCCGACCCCGTCGGCGAGTAGTCCCAGGACGACGAGGGGCACCCGGCTCGCCGGGATGATCGTCGTCTCCGGCGCCGCGTAGCCGGGCACCGGGCTTCCGTAGACGAGCGCGTACTCGTGGGCGTGGTCCAGTGCCCAGGCCCGAATCGCCTCGCACACGTGCAACCAGCGCGCGACGACGCTGCGGTTACGCGACTCGCGGTCGGCGACCTCCGCCTGCCCCCCCACCGCGTCGTACGCGTCGATGATGAGCGCGGTCAAGAGGTCGTCGCGACTCGGGAAGTACCGGTACACGGCGGACGAGACCATGCCCACCTCGCGGGCGACCGCGCGCAGCGAGAGCGCCGCCGATCCCTGCTCGGCCAGATGGCGCCGGGCCACCGTCTTGATCTCCTCGGTGAGCTCGATCCGGGCCCGGTCGCGTGCGGTCCGGGCCGGCTTCGGCGGTGGGCTCGGCGTGGATGTCGTGGTCGCCATACCTGGATTCTGACCCAGTACGAGAGCGGTGACAACAAACGAGAGCAGTGCTCTTGACATTTCCCGTCGAGCGGTGCATTCTGAACAAGCGAGAGCAGTGCTCTCAACTCTCGGAGGGTCCGGGATCGAGCGAACCAAGGAGTGCTTCCATGAACGCCACCGAGACGCCCCAGACGTCGCACTACCTCCAGCCCGGCTGGATCACCCGCAACGTCCTCAACCGCACCATCGTGCGGCTCACCCGCATGGGCATCAGCGTCTGGGGCTCTCGGGAGCTCCGGGTCCGGGGTCGCATTTCGGGCGAATGGAGGCGGGTGCCGGTGAACCTGCTCACGATCGACGGCAACCGCTTCTTGGTCTCACCGCGGGGACACTCGCAGTGGGTCCGCAACCTACGGGTCGCGGGGAAGGGTGAGCTCCGGGTCGGACGCCGGATCGAGGCGTTCTGCGGCACGGAGGTCACCGATCCCGCGCAGAAGATCGAGATCCTGCGCGCCTACCTCCGTCGGTGGAAGATGGAGGTCGGGGTGTTCTTCGACGGGGTCGGCCCCGACTCGAACGACGAGGAGCTCGGCGCGATCGTCGATCGACACCCGGTCTTCCAGGTCGAGGCCGCGTGACCTGC
>JBEPUZ010000112.1:0-13989 GCA_041691275.1 Actinomycetota bacterium
CGCGAGCCCCGAGCTCCTGGTCCGCAAAACGGGCGCCTCGGTCGTGTGCCGGCCGCTCGCCGGGACCGGCACCGACGCCGAGGCGTTGGCGCGTTCGGCCAAGGACGCGCACGAGCATCACTTCGTCGTCGACGCCGTCGCCGCGACGCTGGGCGCCTTCTGCTCCGAGGTACGCACCGACGGTCCCGCGCTCCTCGAGCTCGCCAACGTCAGCCATCTCGCGACGACGGTCACCGGCCGGGCCCAGCACGCGGCGACCTCGGTCGTCGATCTCGTCGCCGCGCTGCACCCCACGCCCGCCGTCGCCGGTACCCCGCGCCCGCTCGCGCTCGACACGATCGCCGCGCTCGAACCGACCGCGCGCGGCCGCTACGCGGGCCCGTGCGGATGGGTCGACCGCAACGGCGACGGCGAGTTCGTGGTCGCGCTGCGCGGCGGCGTGATCGAGGGTACCCATGCGCTGATCCACGCGGGGGCCGGGATCGTCTCCGGGTCGGATCCCGACGCGGAGTGGACCGAGACCCAGCAGAAGCTCACGCCGATGCTGCAAGCCTTGGTTCGACCCTGACCTCGGGGGCGATCACCGCTTCTGCGAGGTCGCCCGTGAGCACTGCACGGGGCCGGAACACGATCACCACCACGCAACACGCGAGCGCGATCACGGGCAACAGGTCCTGCAGGAACAGGTGCCCGATCGAGCCGATGGCCGACGCCGACACCGACGGGTACTGCTCCCCGAGTAGCACCAGCGACGAGTAGAACGCGACCGTCCAGCTCAAGAGGTTCGGGCGGCGCAGGGCGAGCAATGGCAGCGCGGTGAACGCGTACCACGGCATGACCCACGAGCTCGCGACGAGGAACGACGCGAGCCCGGCCGCGACCGCGAGCTCCGGTGTTCCCTTGGAGGTATGCCGGACCGCGATCACGACGAGTAGTGCGCCTGCCATCAGCGTCGCACCGTTCGACGAGAGGCCCTGCAGAAGACTGCCGTTCGAGACGAAGCTGCCGATCGCGTTCCACACCGACTGGCGGCTGATGAGCTGCGAGTGCGTGTGCGCGTTCTGCAACCAACCGGCCGCGAGCAGATACGGGAGCGCGCCGAAGACGCCGACGATCGCGGCGAACGTCACCACCTCGCGGCGGTTCCAACGCCGGTAGGCCCAGACGCAGAGCACGAACGCGCCGACCAGCGTGGTGAAATTCACCGACGCCGCGAACGCGAATGCAGCGCCCGCGAGCACGGGCCGGCGGTCGATCGCGAACAGCACGCCGGCGAGGACTCCCAACGCCATCAGCGCATCGGGGTGACCGCCGTTGACCACGCTGACCGCGAGGAGCGGGTGCAGACCTACGAACGCGAGAACGGCCGGATTCCGCGTGCGCTTCCACAAGAGCCAGAGCATGATTCCGACGGCCGCGGCCGCGATGAGCTGGTACGAGAAGTGCACGAGGAAGCTCGACGTGCCGATCAGGGGCGCGAGCCCCGCCATCACGACGGTGAAACCGAGCCCGTAGATGTCGGGCGTGCGCTGCCAGATCTGACCGACGTACCGCCGCATCGGATCGCCCTCGAAGTGCATTGGGTACGACGAGAACGGGTTGGAGTGGTGCACGGTCACGATGCGCCCGTACATGACGTAGGAGTTCACGTCACCCGACTGGTGCGACGGCGTCGACACCGCGAACAGCAATGTGATCCCGATCGCCGCGAGCAGAGGCTTGCGCGGCAGGGTTCCCCGGGCCCACCCGAGCGCGACAAGCAGTGTCCACGAACCGAGTGAGACCGCGATGAGGGTCGCGCGTGCGGTGGGCGAGATCGACGTGACGAGCAGCAAGAGTGCGGAGATGCAGACGGTCGACGTTCCGAGCGCGACGTAGACGAGCGCGAGACCGAATGGTTCCGAGCGCGAGAAGTCGGTCCAGCGTTGGCTCGCCACCGACCCATCGCGCTCGGCTACCTCGCGTTCCGACATCTTGACCCATCTCGCCCGCGGGAAACCCTCCGGGAGATTTTAGGCCCGCATGTTTTCGGCGACACCGGCACGTCAGGCGACGGCAGCCGCGATTGCCTGCCAAAGGCGGGTGTGCCGCTCGCGGGCCGTCGCGCGGTCGACGTCGACGACGAGCACCCGGGCCGCGTCGCTCCTCTCGGCGACCCGGGCCGCGAGATCACCCAGAGTGACGCGCTCGGCCGAAACGCCGTGCGCACGGGCCACCGCGACCAGGTCGACCGACTGGGGCGTTGCGAAGAGAGGTTCGAACTCGGGGAGCTCGCTCTGGGCGAGGTAGCCGAAGATTCCGCCACCGGCGTTGTCGACGACGACGTAGGTCGCGGGAGGAAGTGAGCGACCGCCGAGCAGACCGTTCGTATCGTGCAGGAAGCAGAGATCGCCGCAGAGCGCGACGACCGGCGCGGCCGTCGCCGACGCCACACCCGCAACCGTCGAGACGAACCCGTCGATACCGTTTGCACCGCGGTTGGCGAGCACACGGAGCCCGGCGCGAGGTTCCATACACCACTCGAGCGCGCGCACGGGCAGGCTCGAACCCACCACGAGCGTCCCTCCCTCGGGAACAGCCGCGGCGACGTCGCGCGCGATCCGTCCCTCGTACGCGATGCCGTCGTCCAAGAACAAGAACGTGTCGATCGCAGTCCGGGCCCGGCGCTCGACGTCGAGCCAATCTGCCAACCACCGGTCGTCGACCGGACCGGCGGGGGCATCGGCGTCGAGCAGCGCCGCGGTCAGCGAGGAGAGCACGGCATCGGCGTCGGCGCGCACTCGCTCGCACGCCGCGTGACGGGGATCGAGCCACGCGTCGTCCGAATCGACCAGCACGGTCGGGATGGCGTCGAGCCACCCACTCGTGATCTTGCTCGTGAGGGGCGCGCCGACGCGCACGACGAGATCTGGGCGATAGGCGCGTTCGAACCCGGCGACACGCAGTAGCCCCTCGTACGCCGAGATCGAGTGCGCACCGGTGCGGAGTTGCGAAAGCGGATCGGCGACGATGGGCCAGCCCGTCGCCCGGGCGAATCGGTCCGCGACGACCGGATCGACGCGGGCGCCCCATCCCGCGACCAGTAGCCCCCGCGGGTGCGTGCGGACGAGCTCGGCCAGCCGGGCGACGTCGGCCGCCGACGCATGACGCGTCGGCCTCGAGGTGCGCACCCACGGCGCGCCGTCGGGGCGACCGGGCGCCTCGAGCAGGGGTGCCCCGGTCGGGACGAGGGGTTCGCGGAACGGCAGGTTGAGGTGCACGGGTCCCGCCGCGGGTCCCAACGCGAGCGCCACCGAGCGGCAGGCCAGCGCGCGCCAACGTGAGCCGGCCGACGCACCCTCGCCCGCGGCTTGCGGCGGACCCGGGTCGTGGAACCACCGGACCGCACCGCCGAAGAGATGCGTCTGGTCGATCGTCTGGCCCGCGCCCACATCGCGCAGCTCCGCGGGCCGGTCGGCGGTGCACACGAGCAGCGGTACCCGGCCATGATGCGCTTCGACGACTGCCGGATGCAGGTTCGCGGCGGCCGTGCCCGACGTGCAGCACACGATCGCGGGCCGTCCGGTCGCCAGACCGATCCCGAGAGCTCGGAATCCGGCCGAGCGCTCGTCGAGGACGACGTCGACGTGGATGCGAGCGTCACGCGTCAACGCGAGGGTGAGCGGCGTGTTGCGAGAGCCCGGGGACACGACCGCGACGGTGACCCCGTTGCGCGCCCACTCGTCGACGAGCGTGATCGCGAACGAGGTCGTCACATCGAGGTCGCTCATCGCGCCACAATCTGTGCGTGACCTCGCTGCCGACCGACCCGCGCCGGCCGAGGGTCGTGCTGGTGCCCGGCTTCACCCAGACCGCGGCATCGTGGCGGGGTGTACGCGAGGTGCTCGACGCGTCGTGCGAGGTGCTCGCCGTCGACGTGCCGGAACGAGATTCGTTCGCGGCGACGGCCGATGCGATCGGCGTCGAGGGGCACCGGGGCGTGTACGCGGGGTACTCGATGGGAGGCCGCCTGGCGTTGCGGGTCGCGCTCGACCGGCCCGATCTGGTGCAGGCCCTCGTACTGGTCAGCGCGACCGCGGGCATTGCCGACCAGGTGGCGCGCGCGGAACGCGTCGCATCCGACGAAGACCTCGCCCGGTCGGTCGAGCGCGACGGCGTCGACGCGTTCCTCCAACGGTGGTTGGCACAGCCGCTCTTCGCCACCGTGCCCGTCGACGCGCCGGGGCTTCGCGAACGGCGGGTCTTGTCGGTTGGCTTCGTCGCGCACAGCCTGCGCGTTCTGGGCGCGGGAACGATGGAGCCGATGTGGGACCGACTCGGTGAGCTCGAGATGCCCGTCGCGCTCGTCACCGGCAAATCCGACGCCAAGTACGAGAAGATTGCGCTGACCCTGCTCGAACGGCTGCGCGCCGACGTGGTGCACATCCGCCTCGATGGCGGTCATGCGCTGCCGCTCGAAGCACCGGCGGTGCTCGGCGGATTCATCTCCTCGTTCGCGGCCCTGCACGGCTAGCCGACCCACAGGCCGATCGCGAGCAGCGCCGACAGCACGAGCTGGAAGCGCACGGTACCGACGAGCGCGGCGATCAGGCCCGGCGGATCGTGCCGCGTCAACATCGCCCGCACCGGTGCGATCGCGAGCGGCAGCGCGAGCACGGCGAGCAACGCGGCGGGCACGAACGCGCCGCACGCGACCACCGCAACCATCGCGCCCGCGATACAGGCGACGTAGAGGCCGCGGGCGCGCGCCGCGCCCATCCGCACCGCGAGCGTCCGCTTGCCCGTGACCCGATCGGTGTCGACGTCGCGCACGTTGTTCGCGAGCAGGATGCCGCAGGCCGGAAGCCCCGCCGCGAGCGCGGCGACCCACGCGACGCCGGGCAGGCTCGCGTGCTGCACGTACGCGCTGCCGACGGTCGCGACGAATCCGAAGAAGATGAGCACCATCACTTCTCCGAGCCCGATGTAGCCGTACGGCTTCGGGCCACCGGTGTAGGTGACCGCGGCACCGATCGCGGCGACGCCGACAAGCAACAGCCATGGATTCACGACGATCGACAGGACTCCGCCGACGATCGCCGCCACGGCGAACGACAGGATCGCCGCGTTCCTGACCGCACCCGGCGACGCCAGTCCGGTCGCCGTGAGGCGGACCGGTCCGCGCCGCTGCGCATCGGTGCCGCGCACGCCGTCCGAGTAGTCGTTCGCGAAGTTCACGCCGACCTGGAGTGAGAGCGCGACGATCCCGGCGGCCGCGGCGCGCGGCCAGTTGATCGGTCCGTCGAGCATTCCTGCCGACGTGCCGACGAGCACCGGCGAGAGCGCGGCGCCGAGCGTCTTCGGGCGCGCGCCCTGGTACCAGAGCTTCGCCGTCGTCATGCTTTTCGCGTCATGGTTGCGGCGTCACGGGCGCTTGGGGAAGCGCTCGAACTCCGGTCGGCGCTTCTCGAGGTAGGCGTTCTTGCCCTCTTGCGCTTCCTCGGTCATGTAATAGAGCAACGTCGCGTCGCCTGCGAGCTGCTGGATACCGGCGAGGCCGTCGTCGGCCGCGTTCATCGACGCCTTCAGCATGCGCAGCGCGAGCGGCGAATGCTGCAGCATCTTGCGGGCCCATGCGACCGTCTCGACTTCGAGATCGGCGAGAGGCACGACCTTGTTCACCAGGCCCATGTCGAGCGCGGCCTCGGCGTCGTACTGCTCGCAGAGGTACCAGATCTCGCGCGCCTTCTTCTGGCCGACGATCCGGGCGAGGAGCCCGGACCCGAAGCCTCCGTCGAACGAGCCGACGCGCGGACCGGTCTGCCCGAAGCGCGCGTTGTCGGCCGCGAGCGTGAGGTCGCAGACGATGTGCAACACGTGACCGCCGCCGATCGCGTACCCGGCGACCATCGCAACGACGGGCTTCGGGAGGCGACGAATCTGGATCTGGAGGTCGAGGACGTTGAGCCGCCCGATCCCGTTGTCGTCGCGGTACCCGTCGTCGCCGCGCACGCGTTGGTCGCCGCCGGAGCAGAACGCCTCCGACCCCTCACCGGTGAAGATGATCACGCCGACCTCGGCGTCGTCGCGGGCGAGCTCGAACGCGTCGCGCAGTTCGAACAGCGTGTGGGGCCGGAACGCGTTGCGCACCTCCGGCCGGCAGATCGTGATCTTGGCGATGCCGTCGGAGGTCTCGTACTTGACGTCGGTGAAACTGTCCGGCGTGGCCGGCTTCCATTCGGCGCCGGGACGGATCACAGACTCCATCGATGGCCTCCAGAGGGCAGTTGAGAGAGGGATTGGCCCAGAGCGATTAGCAGAGGGTTGGTAATGCTGGGAGCGATCACTCCTACGGTTAGGGTACCGAGCGTGCGCGGCCCGGAAGCAACCCGAGCGTGAGCCCGACCGAGACCGACGTCGTCGCCGTCGTCGGGAACGGCCCGACGCTGGCCGAGGCCGCGCGGCGCTGCTGGGAAGCGGGTCGCGTGATCCTGCCTGTCAATCCGGCGTTCACCACGGCCGAGGTGACGACGCTGCTCGACCGGTTGCGACCGACACACCTCGCCGGACCCGACCTGGAGGAGGCGACGTTCCCGGGCGGGATCGGGGCCACGCCCGACGTCGTCGCGATCGTCGTCACCAGCGGGACATCGGGCGCGCCGAAGGGCGTCGAGCTCACCCGCTCCGGCATGGAGGTGATGGGCCGCGGCTACACCGCCGGCCTCGACGCGGCCGCTACCGACCGCTGGCTCACATGCCTCCCGTTGCACCACGTCGCCAGCCTCGGCGCGCTCGCCCGTTCGTACGTCACCGGCGTGCCGTGCACCGTGCACGACGGCTTCGATCTCGACCGGGTGGCGCGGTCGCCGCGCGCCGAGGGCACGACGATGGTGTCGCTCGTCCCGACGGTCATGCGGCGCCTGCTCGACGCAGGCGCGCCGCTGCACGAGTACCGGCGCGTGATCGTCGGGGGCGCGCCGTGCCCACCCGCGCTACGGGCGCGCGCCGAAGCCGAGGGTGTCGGTGTCGTCGATGCCTACGGTCTCTCCGAGACCTGGGGCGGCTTCACGCTCGACGGCGTCCCGATCGAGGGCGCCACAGCGCGCCTCGGCCCCGACGCCGAGATCCTCGTCGAGGGCAAGATGATCATGCGCGGCTACCGACTCGATCCCGAACGCACGGCTTCGGCGATCGACGCGGACGGGTGGTTCCACACCGGCGACGTCGGCGCGTTCGACGACGAGGGCCGGCTGTACGTCGTCGATCGGATCAAGGACGTCGTGATCAGCGGCGGCGTCAACGTCAGCCCGACCGAGGTCGAGGGCGTACTCGCACGGCATCCTGCGATCGACGACGTGTGCGTGGTCGGGGTCGCCGACGACGAATGGGGCGAGGTCGTCTGCGTGTTCGTCGTCACCCGCCCGGGCGCGCCGGCACCGTCGCTGGACGAGCTCCGCGACTTCGGGCGCGACGAGCTCAGCGGGCCGAAGCTGCCCCGCCGGCTGCGCGTCGTCGACGCCATCCCCCGCACCGCGAGCGGAAAGCCGCTACGACGGGTACTGCGCGCGCGTTGACCGAGCGCACTAGCCGGCACGACGGATGCAGTTGACGCTGCCGACGAACTGCACGCGGCGACTCGCGCCTTCGAAGAGTGGCTCGGTCGATTCGAGCAACCACTCGTGTATCTCGGTGCGAGGAGTGCCGCGTTCGACCGCGGCCACACAGTTGCTGACTGTGAGTTGGTAGTCGACGAACTCCTCGCGCGTCATCTCGATCGGGTCGTCGAACACTTCGTCGCCCACTGTCTCGAACCCGGGCGGAGTCTCGGCGCGCGGATCGCCGGCCTGCATGTTGCGGGGCGGGAGCGGGTAGCGCTCGAACAGCTCCTGCACCCACGGACCGAACGCCTCGACGTCGTACATTCCCATGAAGTAGTGGTCGTACAGACCGACCCAACCTGCCGGGCGCACGACGCGAACGAGCTCCTCGAAGAACCGGGCCTGGTCGAACCAGTGCACGCCCGAGCCGCACGTCACGGCGTCGAAGGCATCCGCATCGAACGGGAGCTGTTCCGCGCGGCCGAGCATGTACGTGACGTTCGGTGCGGTGGGTGCGACCCGCATCATCTCGGGAGAGATGTCGAGCCCCACGACCGTGGCCGCGCGCTCGGCGAGCGCGATCGTCGACATACCGGTACCGCACGCGACGTCGAGCGCGGTCTCGAGCTTCGCGTCGGCGCCGACGACGCCGAGCAGGCGGGACAACGAGCGGGGATGGTGGTACGGACGCCCGCGCTGGTACAGCAACCCTACGGCCGACGCCGCGAACGGATTGTCGGGCTTCGACGTCTGGTCAGGAGCCGGTGGGGTCGTCACGGAGTGCTTCCTTCCACGTACGGAATCGGGTGTGCACCACACCGTCGGGACCGGCGCCCTCACCCGAGCCGTCCGGAAAGAGGCGGTAGGTGAACTGGCGTTCGAGATCGTCGGCGGCGATGCCCATGTAGCGGGAGTCGGCGTGCACCGCGGGCCCGGCCCGCCACAACAGGTAGCGACCGATGCGGCGCTTGAACGCGACGAGGTCGATCCCGAAGTCGGCACCGAGCGAACGCAGTGCATCCGGGGCTTCGATCCAGCGGGTCGCCGGGATCAAGTATTCGCGTTGCGGCAGCGGCGGGAGGTCGGCGGTGTGCCAGTCGCGATCGGTCGGCGGTCTGTCTTCGGCAGGCGTGGGCATCTCGTGCCATGCTCGCACGCGTGACGACGGCCGCTGATCTCTCCACACCCGCGCTGGTCGTCGACCGGGTCGCGCTGGAGCGAAATCTCGACACCATGACCGCGGCGCTTCCCGGGCGCCGCCTACGCCCGCACGTGAAGGCGCACAAGTGCACCGCCTTGGCGCACGAGCAGGCTCGCCGCGGGCACTCGAACTTCACCGCGGCCACACCGCGCGAGATCGTCGGCATGGCCCGCGCCGGCCTCGGGACCGATCTGCTGCTGGCCAACGAATGCGTGGATCCGGCGCGGCTGCGAGCCCTGGCCGATTGCCCGGGACGCGTCACCGTGGCGGTCGACAGCGAAGCAACCGTCGACGCCGCGGCCGCCAACGGCATCCGCGAGGTCCTCATCGACGTCAACGTCTACATGCCTCGCTGCGGGTGCCTCCCCGCCGACGCGCCCCGCCTCGCCGACCGGGCCCGCGCCGCCGGCATCGAGGTGCGGGGTGTGATGGGGTACGAGGGACACGCGGTACTCGTCACCGATCGGGCCGAGCGGCAGGCACTCACCGTGAAGGCGATGGAGCGGCTGGCGCACGTTGCGGCCCAGGTCGGCGGCCAGGTCGTGTCGGCGGGTGGGACCGGTACCTTCGATCTGAACACCGCCGCGACCGAGATCCAGGCCGGCTCCTATGCGCTCATGGACGGCGACTACGGCAAGGTCGATCTGCCGTTCACGCGTGCGCTCGCGATCGTCGCGACCGTCATCCACGCCAACCCGAAGTGGACCGTGGCCGACTGCGGGCTCAAGGCGATGGGCATGGACCACGGCAATCCGACGATCGACGGCGCGTCCGTCGTGTACTGCTCCGATGAACACGTCACCTTCGCGCCCGACACTGCGCGCCGTGTCGGTGATCGCGTGCTGGTGTGGCCTGCGCATGTCGACCCGACCGTCGCGTACCACGAGCGCATGCACATCGCCGATGGTCCCGGCCTCGACGCGGCGATCGTCGACACCTGGGCGGTCGACCTCCGGGGCTGGGACATTCCCCCGTCGACGGCCACGGCGATAGCGTCGCCGTGACGGCGCAACGCCGCGAGGGAGTCACGGAATCATGACCGATCTTTCACTTCTCGACGCCACCGCGCAGGCCCAGCTCGTGCGCGACGGCGGAGCATCCGCGGCCGAGCTCGTCGACGGCGCGATCGAACGCATCGAGAAGGTCAACGGCGAGCTGAACGCGGTGATCCACCCGCTGTACGAGCGGGCGCGCGCCGCGGTGCAGAGTGGGCTTCCCGACGGACCCTTCACGGGGGTGCCGATCGTGATCAAGGATCTCGACGGCACGCTGGCCGGCGCTCCGTATCACGCCGGCAACCGCGCCCTGAAGGAGGCGAAGCACGTCGCGACCACGACGAGTCATCTCTTCGAGAAGCTCGAACGGGCCGGCTTCGTCATCGTCGCCAAGACGAACACACCGGAGTTCGGTCTGATGCCGACCACCGAGCCCCAGGCGTACGGGCCCACCCACAATCCGTGGAACGTCGCGCACAGTACCGGCGGCTCGAGTGGTGGTTCCGCGGCCGCAGTCTCGAGCGGAATGGTGCCGGTCGGACACGCCGGCGACGGGGGCGGATCGATCCGCATCCCCGGGAGCATGTGCGGGCTGTTCGGCCTGAAGCCGACACGCGGCCGCATCTCGCTCGGACCCGCCGAGCACGAAGCGTGGGCCGGTCTCGTCATGCGCCACGTCGTGACCCGCTCGGTGCGCGACAGCGCGGCCGTGCTCGACGTGTTGCAGGGATACATGACCGGCGACTGGTACACCGCGCCGCCTCCGTCGGGCGCGTACACGAAGGAGGTCGGTGCGGCTCCGGGCAAGCTGCGCGTCGGCGTGCGCACGACCGCCCCGCTCGGCCTGGCCGTTGTCGATCCCGCGTGCGTGGCCGCGGTCGAGGAGACGGCACGACTGCTCGAATCGCTCGGCCACACCGTGGAGGAGGCGGGGCCCGCATCGCTCGACGACGGTGCGCTCCTCGAGACGTTCACCGCGGTCATGTTCTCGTCGCTGCGCGCCGAGCTCGCCGAAGTTGCGGCGATCATCGGGCACCCGGTGGCCGCCGACGACGTGGAACCGTCGACCTGGGGAACCTACGAGGCCGGCGCCGGCATCGACGCGGGTAGCTACGTGGGCGCGCTCAAGAAGATGCAGGCGTGGGCGCGGCAGATGATCAGCTGGTGGCTCGACGACGGGTTCGACCTCCTCCTCACACCGACGTGCGCGGAGCCACCGCCCCTGATCGGCGACATGACCAACCCGGAGACCGGTGGCGGTCGCCTCCTCGTCTTCGCCCTGTTCTGCGCGCCGTTCAACGTGACCGGCCAGCCCGCGATGTCGGTGCCTCTCGGCATGTCACCGCAAGGCCTGCCCGTGGGCGTCCAGCTCGTGGGCGCGCCCTATCGCGAAGATGTGCTGTTCCGCGTCGCCGCCCAACTCGAGCACGCGGTGCCGTGGGCCGCTCGCCGGCCCGCTGTCCACGCGTAGCGACACCGAGACGAAGGAGCACCACTATGACCGAGCCGTTCCTGGACGCAATCGCGCAAGCCGACCTCGTGCGGACGGGTCAAGCCTCGGCGGTCGAGCTCGTCGACGATGCGATCGCGCGCGCGGAGAAGCTCAACCCCGAGCTCAACGCGATCATCCATCCCCGCTTCGAGAAGGCGCGCGCGGAGGCAGCCGGCACGCTGCCCGACGGACCGTTCCGCGGCGTGCCACTCGTCGTCAAGGATCTGATGGCCGGGATCGAGGGCGAGCCGCACCACGAAGGTATGAAGTTCCTGCGCGACGCGAAGTTCGTCGCCGACCACACCGATGCCCTCGCGCGGCGTTATCTCGACGCCGGCTTCGTGTGCATCGGCCGCACCAACACCCCGGAGCTCGGCATCGTGCCGACGACCGAGCCCGAGGCGTACGGGCCGGCCCGGAACCCGTGGGACACCAACCGTACGACGGGCGGATCCAGCGGCGGCTCCGCGGCCGCGGTCGCGAGCGGCATTGTCGCAGTGGGCCACGCGAACGACGGCGGTGGCTCGATCCGGATTCCCGCGAGCTGCTGCGGGCTTGTCGGCCTGAAGCCGTCGCGGGGCCGCACGTCGTTGATGCCCGACTACAGCGTGATCGACGACCTGCTCATCGTGGAGCTCTGTGTGACGAGGACAGTCCGCGACACGGCCGGCGTGCTCGACGTCCTGCACGGCGGCGCGACGGGCGACACCGTGCGCGCCCCCGCGCCGAGTCGCCCGTACCGAGACGAGGTCGGCGCGGCTCCGGGCAAGCTCCGGATCGGGCTCCTCACACACAATCCGCTCGAGCCCGGCGAGATCCATCCCGACTGCGTGCGCGCCGCACAGAACGCCGCGCATCTTCTCGAGACGCTCGGCCACACCGTCGAAGAGACGTTCCCGACCGCGGTGCTCGATCCCGCGCTCGTCGGCCACTTCACAACGCTGTGGGCGGCGACGCTCGTCTACAACCTTCGCTACTGGGAGCGGAAGGTCGGCCGCGAGATCACCGCCGACGATGTCGAGCCGCTGACGTGGACGCTGGCGGAGATGGGCCGTTCCATCACCGCGCCCGATTTCATCGAAGCCCAGCACGCCGCACTCGAGCTGGGCCGCGGCGTCGAGGAGTGGTACGAGTCGGGCTACGACCTGTTGCTCACCCCCACCCTCGGCGAGCCTCCGGTCGACATCGGCGAGTTCAGCACGCCCGACGAACCACTACTCGGGTTCATACGCGCCGCGACCTTCGTGCCGTACACACCGCTCGCGAACATGACCGGCGAGCCCGCGATCTCGCTGCCGCTGCATTGGAACGACGCGAACCTCCCGATCGGCGTGCAGTTGATGAGCGCGTACGGCCGCGAAGACCTCCTCCTCCGCGTCGCCGCGCAACTCGAGCAGGCGCAACCGTGGGCCGATCGGCGACCCGACGTCCATGCGTGAGATCTGGCATGCGTGAGATCTGGCATGCCTGAGGTTCGCGCCGACGTTCGCGTCGCGGGCGGGCAGGGCTTCTACGGCGACACCCCTACCGCGGTCGACGCGCTGCTGGCCGAGGGAATCGACTATCTCTGTCTCGAGGCTCTCGCGGAGCTGACCCTCGCGATCCTGCAGAAGGATCGACAGCGCGACGAGTCGCGCGGGTACACCCGCGACCTTCCCGCGTACCTCGCGCGCGCGTTGCCCTACGTGGTCGACGGGCGCACCAAGGTCATCACGAACGCGGGCGGCATCAACCCGACTGCGGCCGCGCACGCCGCGATCGAGACCGCACGTCGGCTCGACATGAGCAGTGTCACGATCGCGACCGTCGTCGGCGACGATCTGCTCACGCGTCTGCCCGAACTGCGGGCCAACCACGGCCAGGCGTTCACACATCTCGACACCGGCGCCTCGTTCGACGACTTTCCCGGCGCCGCGCTGTTCGCGTCGGCGTATCTCGGGGCGCGCCCCATCGTCGACGCGTTGGCGCAGGGCGCCGACATCGTCATCACGGGGCGGGTCGCCGACGCGTCACTGTTCCTCGCGCCTCTGGTCTACGAGCACGGCTGGAGTTGGGACGACTGGGACCGGCTCGCGGCCGGCATCCTCGTCGGCCACCTGCTCGAGTGCTCGGGCCAGAGCATCGGCGGCAACTACTCGGGCGACTGGTGGGCGCTCCCCCATCCGTGGGATCTCCCGTATCCGATCGCCACCGTCGCCGCCGACGGCACCTCGGTGATCTCGAAGCCGAACGGTTCCGGCGGGCGCGTCTCGACCGACACGCTGCGGCACCAATTGCTCTACGAGGTCCACGATCCGAAGCGGTACCTCTCGCCCGACGTCGTCGCCGATTTCACGTCCGCACATTTCGACGACCTCGGCGACGACCGCGTGCGCATCAGCGACGTGCGCGGCACACCTGCGACCGACACGTACAAGATGCTGCTTTCGTCGCACGCGGGATGGTCGGGCGAGGCGCGCGTCGCGTTCTCGTGGCCCGAGGCGTTCGAGAAGGCCAAGGTGACGGCGGCCATCCTCCGCAAGCGCGTCGAGATCGCCGGGCTCGAGGTCGACGAATGGCTCGTCGAGTACTGGGGGGTCGACGCGCTCGGCGGGCCGACGGTTCCCGCCACAACGCACGAGCCACCCGAGTGCGTGCTGCGCGTCGCCTGGCGCTGCAGCGATCAGCGCACCGCCGGCCTCGTCGGGCGCGAGCTCGTGCCGTTGACCCTGTCGGCGCCGCCCG
>JBEPUZ010000113.1:0-13877 GCA_041691275.1 Actinomycetota bacterium
CGCTCGTCACGTGGGTAGCGGCCGGCTGCCGTGGTGGGTCGCACCACGAGGCGAAGGCGGGGCCGACGGTGGCGACGAGCCGACCGACGACGCCGCCCTCGACGAGCCCGGCGGTTGTCGCGCTGAAGGGGTGCGCGGCGGGGGCCGCGGGAAGTCGTGCGGCCGTGCTCGGTCGGTCGCACGCCTGGGTCCAGATGGTGTCGGCGCACGGCGGCTTCGCGGTTGCGGGCCGCACGATCGTCGGCACGGTCGACGGACGCGCGTGGACGGTGCTGTACAGCGCCCCCGACGATCTCTCCTTCGTCGACGCGATCGACGCGGATCACGTCTGGGCGGTCGGAGCACGCTTCTTGTTCGCGAGCTTCGACGGTGGGAAGCACTGGACGGCATCCACGCCGCCGATCGCGCTCGAGATGGTGCACTTCGTCGATGCTGCCAACGGCTGGGGCGTTGCGCAGGGTTCGTTGCTCCGCAGCACCGATGGCGGCCACTCGTGGCGGGTCACGACTGCGCCGTGCCCGGTCGACCGGGCTTGCTTCCGGGACACACTGGACGGGTGGATCGCCACGCACGACACCGTGCAGCAGACGGCCGACGGCGGCCGGACGTGGTTCGTCGCGTTGAAGGTGACCGATCCCGGGGCGAACCGGGGTGTGGCGCTCGACGTGCAGTGCACGACCACCGGCGGAGCGTGGGTGTTGTTCAACGGGAACAACCAGGTGTCGGGACGCGAGGGCTACGCCGGGTACCGGTGTACGCACGCGTCCGTGTGCGGTGTCGTGGTGAGGAACAACTCGTTCCCGCCCGTCGTCGCCGACTCGTACGGCCCCGGCGCCAGCCCTGGTCCGTTCAGCGTGATCGACGATCACACCGCGGTGTTCGTCGGATTCTCACCCCTGCTCACGCCGGCGACAAGCACGATGCTGGTCAGCGCCGACGGGCGGAGCCGAGGCGACGTGCTGGCGATGCCCGACGGACCTCCGTCGCAGTCTGTCCCCAACGCCGCGAGCTACACGTCCGACGCGGCCGGCTGGATCATCGACGGCGCGTCCGGAGAGTGGCACATCCTCGGCACCACGAACGGCGGCAAGACCTGGACCGTGCAATACGGTCAACCGATCCGCTGACGAGACGGCTCTCTTACCGTTGGGCCGCGGGATGCGGCAGTCTGTTGGTCGGACGGGCGCGGAGACCTCGGGAGGAAACCAGTGGACGCACGCACTCGACTGACGCAGTTCAAGCCGATCTTCCCGGTGCGAGACCTTCGCCAGGCGCTGGTGCACTATGCGGCTTTGGGATTCGAAACCCACCCGTACGCCGACGGCGATGAATACGGCTACGCCGATCGCGATGGATGTGGTCTTCACCTGGCGGTGCACCCCGACCTCGACCCGGCCACCTCGGTGAACGCCACGTATCTGTACGTCGAAGACGCCGACGCGCTCTACGCAGAGTGGACTCGACCGGGAATCGGGGGAAAGACCCACCGCGTCCGCGTCACCGCGTACAACCTGCGCGAGGGAGCGCATCTCGATCCCGACAACAACCTCATCCGTTTCGGTTCGCCGGTTCCCGGCGCGTAGGCGCCGTATGCGTGTCGGGATTGCGCATCACTTCGGCTGGGCCGTTGCGTCACGGCTTCGGAAGACCACGAGATTCGGTGGTGGCGCTAGGTTCCATCTGTGTTCGACCCCGGAGCGGGACTCATCGTCTTCCTCGTCGCGCTGTTCCTTGCGGTGGTCGGCGCCACCACGTTCGTCGTCGCAGTCCGACGCGGCGTGGTCAACGAACGCCGCCGGAACGAGGATGACCCGACCTAGAGGTCGGCGGGTATCGGGACCGTGTAGGTGTCGCGGCCCGAGCGCAGCACCTTGCCCGGCAACGCGCCGGTCTGGGCGCCGCCCTCGGTGACGATCGTCGTGCCGTTCACCATCACCCGCTGCACACCGATCGCCTCGGCGAAGAGACGCGCGGTGCCTCCGGGCAGGTCGTTGACCAACTTCACCTCGTCGGTCGCGACGGTGTCGGGATCGAACATCACGACGTCGGCATGGAAGCCTTCGCGAAGCTCGCCCCGCTCGCGGAGACCGAAGAGCTGTGCCGGAGCCTGCGTCATCAACTGCACGCAACGTTCCAACGAGATGAGTTGACGCCCGCGGATCGTGTCGGCGAGGAACGAGGTCGTGTACGGCGCGCCGCACATGCGGTCGAGGTGCGCTCCTGCGTCGCTGCCGCCGACCAACACCAAGGGGTGGTCCCACGCCTCCGCGCGCATCTGCCACGACTTCAGGTCGCCGTCGGACGGCAATGGCCAAAGGATCGTCTTGAGATCGTCGTTGATGACGAGATCGAGCAGCGTGTCGAACGTGCCCTTGTTCTCGCGCTCGGCGAGATCGGAGACCACTCGTCCCTTGAGCCCGTCGTTCGCGGTCGAGTACGTGTCGCCGATCTGGTAGCGGCCCCACGATGCGAGCCGGGAGAACACGCCGGCCTCGGGGGAATGGGCCCGCTCGTTCATCCACTTGCGGATCGCGGGATCACGCAGCTTGGCGATGCGCTCTGGCACCGGCAGGCTCATGACCTCCGACCAACCCGGCAGCATGAACAGCGCGCAGTAGTTGAGGAACGACATGTTCATCTCGACGAGCGTCGGCATCGTCAGCGCGATCGCAGTGCCACCCTGGGCCCGCGCGTGCTCGCAGGCGCCGACCTGGTCGTGATACCTCTGCGGCTCACGCGAGTCGATCGTCAACACGTTCCAGTTCAGGGGCCGGCGGCCGGCGAGGGTCATTGCCGCCATCTGGTCGACCTCTTCGTCGGTGAAGCCGCGCAGGCATCCGCTGGTGACGTATTCGAGCGTGGTGCCCTCGTGTGTGGAGACGGCGCGGCACAGGTCGAGCACCTCTTCGCTCGACGCCCAGCGCGACCCGACGGGCTCGCCGTCGCCGTCGGAATGCGTGAACGACAGCGTGGTGGAGAACCCGAGCCCGCCCGCCGCGATCGACTCCTCCAACAGGCGCGTCATGGCTGCGAGTTGTTCGGGCGTGGCTTCGTTCCCGATCGATTCCTTGCCCATCACGTTGCGGCGTAAGGCGCAGTGACCGACGAGGAAGCCGACGTTCATGCCGACGCGGTTGTCGACCGCGTCGAGGTATTCGCCGAACGAGTTCCACGACCACGGCACGCCCGTCTCCAGCGCGGGCAGCGGCATGCCTTCGACCTTCGCCATCATCCGGCGCAGGTAGTCGGCGTCTTCGGGATGCACGGGCGCGAGGGTGAATCCGCAGTTGCCCGCGATCATGCTCGTCACACCGTGCAGGTTCGACGGCGTCGCGGCCGGGTCCCAGAAGAGTTGCGCGTCGTAGTGCGTGTGCGGGTCGACGAAGCCGGGTGCGACGACGAGACCGTCGGCCTCGATCGTCTCCGCCGCTTCCTCGCTGATCTTGCCGATCTCGACGACGATGCCGTCGCGGATACCTACGTCGGCCTGCCGCGCCGGTGCGCCCGTGCCGTCGACGACATTGCCACCCTTGATCACGGTGTCGAGCATGACGACCTCCTAGCGCGCCTTGCGCTTGGCTTGATGCACGGCTTGGCGACGCTTCTCCTGCGCAGTGGTGCGCGCCTCACGGGCGCGTACCTCGGCGACACGCTTCGCTTCCTTGGCGATGCGACGTTGCTCGCGCTTGGCCTCGAGCTCCTTCTTGTCGAGCGCGGGAGCGGGCAGGGCACCGAGCTCGGGCTTGGCCTCGACCGGGATCGGCTCGCCGACGACGAAGCGGTCGTCGGTCTCCAAGAGCTCGCGCATCACAGGCCGGCAGACGGCGTCGCTCGCGGCGTAACCGACCAACATCAAGGTGACGAGAGTGATGCCGTTGTCCTCGATGACGTCGGGCAGCACCTCGACCAAGTCGTCGCGGGTCGGGTCTTCGGAGCGCGGACCCAGCGCCTCGATCGTCTGGTCGTTGGCGTGTTGCGCGAGCGCGAACAGCACCTGGAGCTGGTGGTCGGGCGCCGCGGTCTGGAGCTTGCGGCGGACGAGCGGAAGCAGGGCGTCGCCGAGCCGCATCGTGGCCCGGGGGAGCTGGAGCTGGGCGGCGACGTCGAGACGCGACTTCTCGCTCATACCCGCGAGGGCGCCTCGGAGGGTGTCGTCGTCGAGGGCGGCGAGGGCGCGGTCCATGAGGGCGACGTCGGCCTCGGCCTGCGCGGCCTCCTCCTCGGTCAGCTCCTCGTGGTCATGCCCGTCGTGGTCATGCCCGTCGTGGTCATGCCCGTCGTGGTCGGCGTGATCGTGATCGTGCTCGTCGGAGGCAACGTCCTCGACGGCTTCGTCATTCGATTTGGGGGTGGTTTCGGGGCTCATCGCCCTGCAGCTTCGCGCGTCGGGACCGGCTACCGTGGAGTGGTCATCGCCGTCGACCTCTGACGGGAGAGTTCGGACGCCCCTAGTGGGCGATTCGGACGCCGAAGGAGCAACCACTCCCCGGAATCTCTCAGGCACCCGAACCGTCGGAGTCAGGCAACTCTGGAGTTCCGCGACAGAGGGGGAGTCGGGCCGCGCGCGGCTCGCATCCACGACGCGGAACGAGAGGTTTCCCGCCATGCCCGAGCCGCTGGCCACCGAAGATCCCGGGTCGGAGGCGTTCGTCGACCGGCACATCGGTCCGCGCCCCGACGATCTGCAGTCGATGCTCGCGACCCTCGGCTACGACTCGCTCGACGATCTCGTGTCGGCGGCGGTGCCGTCGGTGATCCGGGAGCCCGTCCCGCTCTCGGTGACCGAGCCCATGTCGGAGACCGAGGCCCTCGCGCACCTGCGCGAGCTCGCCGACCGCAACGAGGTGTTCACCTCGCTGATCGGGCTCGGCTACCACGACACGATCACGCCCGGCGTCATCTTGCGCAACGTGCTCGAGAACCCGGCCTGGTACACCGCGTACACGCCGTACCAGCCCGAGATCAGCCAGGGCCGGCTCGAAGCGTTGCTGAACTTCCAGACGATGGTCACCGACCTCACCGGCATGGATCTCGCCAACGCGTCGTTGCTCGACGAGGGCACTGCCGCGGCCGAGGCGATGGCGATGCTGCACCGCATCAATCCCAAGGCGGGCATGGTCTTCCTCGTTGACAGCGACGCGCACCCGCAGACGATCGACGTCGTGCAGACACGCGCAGAACCGCTCGGTATCGAGGTCGTCGTCGGCGACCCGCACACGACCGACCCGATCGAGGGTTGCTTCGGCGTGCTCGTGCAGTACCCGGGGAGCAGCGGCCGGCTGCGCGACCTCACGCCCGTGATCGATGCGGCGCACGCGCATGGCGCGCTCGTGTGCGTCGCGGCGGATCTGTTGGCGCTCGCGCTCGTGACCCCACCCGGCGAGATGGGTGCCGACGCGGTGATCGGCACGACGCAACGGTTCGGCGTGCCCCTCGGGTTCGGCGGACCGCACGCAGCGTTCCTCGCGGTGCGCGACGAGCACCGGCGCACACCGCCCGGCCGTCTCGTCGGCGTGTCGATCGACGCCCAGGGCCGGACTGCGTACCGCCTCACGTTGCAGACACGCGAGCAGCACATCCGGCGCGAGAAGGCGACGAGCAACATCTGCACGGCGCAGGTCTTGCTCGCGGTCATCGCAGGCCTGTACGCGGCGTATCACGGCGCCGACGGCCTCCACGCGATCGCGCGCCGGGTGCACGGTCTGGCCGCGGGCCTCGCCGAAGCGTTGCGTTCCGGCGGGGTCGAGGTCGTGCACGAGCACTTCTTCGACACGCTGACGGTACGGGTGCCGGGCGGGGCGGCCGAGGTGCTGGCCGCGGCGGCGGAACGACGGGTCAACCTGCGTCTCGTCGACGCCGACACGGTCGGCATCGCCCTCGACGAGACCACGACGATCGCGATCGTGAACGAGGTGCTCGGCGCCTTCGGTGTCGACGGACCGGTCGATGCTTCCGATCCCGGCACGGTTTCCGAGACAGCCGCGATCCCGGCCGCGCTCGTCCGCATGTCGGGCTATCTCACCCATCCGGCGTTCAACGCGCATCGCTCCGAGCACCAGATGCTCCGCTACCTGCGCCGCCTCTCCGACCGCGATCTCGCGCTCGACCGCACGATGATCCCGCTCGGCTCGTGCACGATGAAACTCAACGCGACCGCGGAGATGGAACCGATCACATGGCCGGAGTTCGGCCGCATGCATCCGTACGCGCCGATCGACCAGGCCCAGGGTTATCTGCAGCTGTTCGACGACCTCGAACGTTGGCTGGCGGAGATCACGGGTTACGACGCGGTGTCGCTGCAACCCAACGCGGGTTCGCAAGGTGAGTACGCGGGGCTGTTGGCGATCCGCAAGTACCACGCGTCGCGCGGCGACACGGTTCGTGACGTCTGTTTGATTCCGGCCTCCGCGCACGGAACCAACGCGGCGTCGGCCGCGATGGCCGGCATGAAGGTGGTCGTCGTTGCGTGTGACGGCCAGGGGAACGTCGACCTCGACGACCTGAAGACGAAGGCGGTCGAGCACTCTTCGGCGTTGAGCGCGTTGATGGTGACCTATCCGTCGACACACGGTGTGTACGAGGAGCAGATCCGCGACATCTGCGCGCTGGTGCACGAGCACGGCGGCCAGGTGTATCTCGACGGCGCCAACCTCAACGCGTTGGTCGGCGTCGCCCGGCCCGGGAGGTTCGGCGCCGACGTGTCGCACCTCAATCTGCACAAGACGTTCTGCATCCCACACGGTGGCGGTGGTCCCGGCGTGGGACCGATCGGCGTGCGCGCCCATCTCGCGCCGTTCCTACCGAACAACCCGCTGCGCAGCGAGGCAGGTCCCGCGACGGGTATCGGCGCGATCAGCGCCGCGCCCTGGGGCTCGGCCGGGATCCTCCCGATCCCGTGGATGTACGTGCAGATGATGGGCGGCGTCGGGCTCACCCGGGCCACGCACGTCGCGATCCTGAATGCGAACTACCTCGCCCGTCGGCTCTCGCCGCACTACCCGGTGCTCTACACGGGGTCGAACGGACTCGTCGCGCACGAGTGCATCATCGACATCCGCGGCATCACGCACGACACGGGGGTGACCGTCGACGACGTCGCCAAGCGCCTCATCGACTACGGGTTCCACGCTCCGACGATGTCGTTCCCGGTGGCGGGGACGTTGATGATCGAGCCGACGGAATCCGAGGACCTGGGCGAGCTCGACCGGTTCGTCGACGCCATGGTCGCGATCCGATCCGAGATCACCCGTCTTGCGTTGGGGGAGTGGCCCGCCGACGACAACCCGCTCGTCAACGCGCCGCACACGGCGGAGGACGTCACCGCCGACGACTGGAACCGCGCGTACCCGCGTTCGCTGGCCGCGTTCCCGGTGGCCGGTTTGCGGCACACGAAGTACTGGGTGCCGGTCGGGCGCATCGACGGCGTCTACGGCGACCGCAACGTGTTCTGCAGCTGCCCGCCGCTCGAGGCGTACGCGTAGCGCGCGTCTAACGGTTGTCGGCCCAGCCGCCGGGGGTGCGGCCGTCGGTGCGCACGAGCCGGTGCGCGAACAGCCAGCGGTCGCCGTCGAGGGTCTCGTGGTCGGCGACGAGCGTGTCCTTGTAGCGACCCCAGTGGTCGGCGCCGGCGCCGGTCATCACGGTGAAATAGCAGGTCGCGGTCGCCTCGGTCGGCGACACGATCGCGACGCGCACACTCGACACGTGGTGTTGCATACGACCGGGAGGCGCGGTCGTGACGACGTCGCCGCCGACACCGTGGAAGAAGCCGAGGATCGCCTCACGACCTTCGGCGCGGGCGCCGCCCGTGCCCTGCACCTCGAGCACACCGTCGACCGCGAACAAGGCGGCGACGTCTTCGAACTTCCCGTTGTCAGCCGCGTACGTGTACGACGCGATCGTGTGGCGCACCGCTTCGCGCGCACTCAACTCCCAGAGCTCCATGGAGCCCGACGCTACTCAGCCCATACGGGCGGTGGCCGCCTGGAGTACGTCGGCGAAGTGGCGGTGCGGAGCCGGGCGGCGAGCCGAGTCGTACGCGTCGAAGCGGGGGCGCGCGGGAACGAACGGAGCGGTGCGGTGCGGTGGCCCGGTCGGCGCGGTCCCGATTGCGGCGAGGGCTTCGACCAGCTCCGCGAAGGAGTGGTTGTCACCGCCGTGGTCGGGGTGGGTGCGGTGCGCGCGGGCGCGAAAGGCGCGTCGGATCTCCGTGGGTCCGGCGTTGTTCCCGACGCCCAGCACGTTGCGCGCGCGACGGCCGTCCATGGCCACCTCGTCCTTGAGTCCTGCTCCCGTCCTGGGAGCGCTTCCACTGCAGATCCTTCCGCAGCATCTTCTGATCGGCGTTCGCTACGCGGGCCTGAACCAAAGGAGGCCGACGGTGTCGGATGCGTGCTCGATCTCGGCGACGACGGGGAGATCGAGCACCAATTCGGACGGTTCGAGCCCGCGCAGGTTCGCGACGACGCGTGGGCCCTCTTCGAGCTGGACCACGAGGATCGCGTACGGCGGCGTGAACGCGGGATCGACGGCCCGGTGCGTCACGGTCCAGGAGAAGACGTGACCGCGGCCGGACGCCGGCTCCCACGTCACGTCGTTCGATCCGCAGTGTGCGCACCGGAAGCGGGGCGGATGCCGCCACGTCCCGCACGACGAACATCGCTGCAACCGCAGCTCGCCCTGCGCGAGGAATGCGTAGAACTCGCCGTTCAACCCAACCGTCGACGGCAACAGGCGATCGCTCATCGATCCCGGCCCAACACGACGATGCTGCCGTCACCGAAGTCGCCCCAACCGGTCACGCAACCGATCTCGGCGTTCGCGACCTGTGCCGCGCCCGCGTCGCCCCGGAGCTGGCGGACCGCCTCGACCACGTGGTTCATGCCCCACATGTGTCCCTGCGACAACAGGCCGCCGTGCGTGTTCGTCGGGAGTGCGCCGCCGTCGAGCCGGAGCACGCCGTCGCGCACGAACTCGCCCGCTTCGCCGCGCCCGCACAAGCCGAGGGCTTCGAGCTGCAGCAACACGACGTAGGTGAAGCAGTCGTAGAGCTGCATGAAGTCGAGCTCCGCGGCCCGTACTCCCGCGGCGGCGAAGGCTCGGGGGGCGGCGTCGGTGAGACCGATGCGGAAGATGTCGGGACGGTTCGCGATGTCGTCGGCCGGATACGGATGACCCTCGGCACCGGCGAGGATGACGGCAGGACTATGCGCCATGTCGCGCGCCCGTTCGGTCGAGCTGACGACCACCGCGGCCGCGCAGTCGGTCTCGAGGCAGCAGTCGTAGAGACGGAACGGTTCCGAGACCCAGCGGGCGTCGAGGTATTCGTCCATCGTCAGCGGCGTGCCCCGCATCAGCGCCTTCTCGTTGAGCTGTGCGTGGGCGCGGAACGTGACCGCGACCTCGCCCATGTCGGTGTCGCGGGTTCCGTAGAGGAGCTTGTGCCGCATTGCGATCCATGAATAGAACTGGGCCGCGGAACGCGCGCCGTACGGCAGGTAGTAGTCGAGCACGACGTCACCGACCGCGCTGGCGTCCATGCCCCGGCGTGGTCGGGGCACGCCGGGTCGGGGGCGGAACGCGGAGTAGCCGTTCCAACCGAACGCGACCAGCACGTTGTTGGCGAGGCCTGACGCCACGGCCTGGGCCGCGTGCTGCAGTGACGCGGTCGGGCTCGCGCCGCCCATGTGCACGGTGGTCGCGAGGCGCAGCGTGTCGATACCGAGATTGGCCGCGAGCTCTTCGCTCGTCGTGTAGCCCGGCGGCGGGATGATGCCGTCGATATCGGTCGTCTTCAATCCGGCGTCGCCGATGGCCGTGTCGGCGGCCTGCAGGATCAGCTCGACGGGTGTGAACGGCGCGCCGCGCACGTAGTCGGTCTCGCCGACGCCGACGATCGCCGCCCGTCCTCCGAAGCCGAAGCCCAACTCGCCGTCGCTCACGAGAGCCGGACGCTACGGGTTGGCGGTTGGCCGGACAAAACCGAAACGGCCCTCGCGGTCAGGTGCGAAAACCCATGTCGGGGAATCCTTCGAGGAATCCCCGGGCACTGCTCTGAAGACCCGTGTCGGGGAATCTTTCGAGGAATCCCCGACACGGGCGGGATGACCCGGGCCCGGCGGAGCCCCGGCCCGGGTCGGAATCTCCGGGCGGGGTCGGATGTGCCGTGCGATGCTGGGCCCATGGAGAGCTGGCCTTCCGCCGCGCTGGTGCGGGTGCCCTACGTCGATGTGCTCGTCGATGCCCCCGTCGTCGGTCTCGAAGACCACCAGGTGCGTGAGGTCGAGTGGGCAGTTCCGATCTGGGCCGAAGGCGCTCAGGTCCGCGTCGGCGCCGCGGCCTGGGTGATCGAGTCGGCGGGCCGACGCATCGTCGTCGATCCGGCCCAGGCCGCCGATGACATCCTGCGCGCCGGCCCCGATGCGGCTGTTCATCAGGAAGGGTTCGCCGCCGCGCTCGCCAACGCGGGCTTCCCGCGCGACTCGATCGACACTGTGATCGCCTCGCACATCGACGGCATTGGAATGATCGCCTGGCGCGACGAGGACGACGGCTGGAGCCCGTTCTTTCCCAATGCCGACGTCCTGATCTCCCGGCGCGAGTACGACGCGATCGTCGACGACGGTGACTACCGCCCGCAGGGTGCGGACGCGCTCGTCGCGCTGCACGGCCACGGTGTTGTGACGACGATCGACGACCACTACGCGGTCACACCCGAAGTCACGATCCGTTTCACGGGCGGTCACTCACCCGGGCATCAAGTCGTCGATGTCAGCTCGACTGATCTGGATGCGACACTGATAGGCCACCTCGCACTCAGCCCGCTGCACTGCGTGATCGACGACTTCGACGGCCACACGGATTCCGTGGTCGCGGCCAGGGTCGTCAGAGAGTTGCGCGACAGTGGTCGGCTCCTCGTCGGGCCGCTCTGGCCCGCGCCCGGCGCGGCCCGTTGGGGCGGGCGCGAGATGCGAGCCGAGACGCCGGGCGCGAACGCCTCACCCTGATCCCGTCGACTCGAACGCGTGAGGCGCCGGAACCCGCGGCTACTGCGCCGCGGCGAGGGCGACCGCAACGTGGTGGCTCGTCGACGGCTGCCCCCATGCCTTGGCGTTTCCGAACGGCACCATCTGACCGTCCGACATCAGCATCCAGTAACCGCCGGACGCGGGCGTCTGCGCGAACGCGAGCGCGGTCGGCCCCGGACACCAGCCGGTACCGGGAATCGATCCGAGGAAGTGCGAGTCGCCGAAGCTGAAGAGGCCGCCGTCGCGGGCGAGGAGCAGGTAGCCGTCGCCGGTCGAGGTCGCGATCATCGAGGTCACCGGTGCCGCGAGCTTCATCGCTCCGGTCGAACCCCAGAAGCGTGCGTTGCCGAAGCTGAACACACCACCGTCGGCGCCGAGCAACCAGTAGCCGTGACCGCCGGGCGTCGATCCCATCGAGATGACGGGCGCGTTCACATGACTGGCGCCCATCGATCCGTAGAACGCGGCGTCGCCGTAACTGAAGATCCCGCCGTCGCGCGCGAGCAACCAGTAGCCCTTACCGTCGGCAGTCGGCGCGATGCCGAGCATCGGTTGGTTGAGCGGAAGACTGGTCGCGTCGCCGTACGTATGCGCGTCGCCGAACGCGCGCACTCCGCCGTGTACGTCGACGGTCCAGTAGCCCTTACCGGTCGGCGTCGACGCGATCGCGATGTAGGCAACGCCGCCAACAGGTGCGGGCGCGTTCCCGAACTTGGGAACACTGCCGAACGCGATGACGGTGCCGTCGGCGCCGAGCGTCCAGTAACCCGGGCCGGCCGCGGCACTCGGGTGCGGCGTGGGATTGGTGGGATAGGCACACAGACCGTTCGCGCCGGCGCCCTGCGCCAGGCGGAGCGACGTGTAGGGATCGATGAAGGTGTCGTCCGGGCGGTGCAGCTCGAAGTGCAGATGCGGACCGGTGGTCTCGGCGTCGCCGCTGTCGCCCATGTACGCGATGAACTGACCGCGCTTCACGTGCACACCGTCGGCGATGCCGGGCGCGAAACGGAACGCAGCCGGGTTCTTGGCGTCGTCGGTGCCGGGCGTGTCGTTGTTGATGTGGATGTACCAGTACTTCCAGCCGTCGGTGCCGGTCAGGATCAGCATGTTCCCGGAGTGACCGCTCGAGTCGTCGCGTGCGAACGTGATCGTGCCGTCGTTCGCCGCGAGCTCGTGGTCGAGCTTGACGCCCATGAGGTCGTTGCCGGGGTGTTGGCGGGGTCCGCCGAAGTCGTCGGTGTAGTGCACCGTCTCCCGCACGGGAAACGTGAGCGGGTGGTATTCGGTGCCGTTCGGCGCAAATGCGGCATGCGCGCTCGGCGCAACCGAGACGAACACCGCAGTGATCGCGGCCGCGACGACGAGAACCCGATGCAACACAAGCGCCTCCCTCTGGCTCGCCTGCACCCCCATTGGATGCCGCGATGACGCGTCGACTAGTCATTTCGGACACGACCGTCCCGCGCTTGAAGCGGACGGGGCGGTGTGCGCGGCCGTTCGGTACGTTCTGAGCGGTTGGTATGCTCGTGTTACTCGCCAGTAACCTGGCCGCAGCGGCCGAAAGGGATCGTCATGACCGACTTCTCGCTCGATCTCAGCGAAGATCAGCTGCAGATCCAGAAATGGGTGCACGACTTCGCCGTCGACGTGGTCCGCCCCGCTGCTCCCGACTGGGACGAGCGGGAAGAGACGCCGTGGCCGATCATCGAGGAAGCCGCCCGCATCGGTTTGTACTCGTGGGACTTCCTGGCCAACGCGTTCGCGGACCCGACCGGATTGACGTACGCGGTCGCGTCGGAAGAGCTGTGCTGGGGAGACGCCGGCATCGCGCTCTCGATCTTCGGCACGAGTCTCGGTGTGTCGGGGATCGTCGGGAGCGGAACGCCCGAGCAGATCGCGGAATGGGTACCGCAGTGTTACGGGACCGCGGACGACATTCGTATGGCGGCCTTCGCGGTGAGCGAAGCCGATGCCGGCTCCGACGTCTCGTCGCTGCGCACCCGCGCGGTCTACGACGAAGCGAAGGACGAGTGGGTGATCAACGGCACCAAGACGTGGATCACCAACGGTGGAATCACGAAGGTGCCGACGACGCATGTGGTGGTGGCGTCGGTCGAGCCCGATCTCAAGAGTCGCGGCCACGCGTCGTTCGTCGTTCCGCCCGGCACGCCGGGTGTGAGCATGGGACAGAAGTTCAAGAAGATGGGCATCCGCGCGTCGCACACGGCCGAGGTCGTGTTCGACAACGTGCGCGTCCCGGGTTCGATGTTGCTCGGCGGCAAGGAGAAGCTCGACGGTCGCATCGCCCGTGCCAAAGAGGGCAAGAGCTCGCGCGTACAGGCGGCGATGAGCACGTTCGAGGCGTCGCGACCGATGGTCGGCGCGCAAGCGCTCGGCATCGCGCGTGCCGCGTACGAATACTCGCTCGACTACGCCAAGGAGCGTGTGGCGTTCGGCAGGCCGATCATCATGAACCAGGCGATCGCTTTCAAGCTCGCCGACATGAAGATGCACATCGACGCGGCCCGTCTCCTGGTGTGGCGCGCGTGCTGGATGGCGTCGAGCGGTAAGCAGTTCACCGCGGGAGAAGGTTCGATGTCGAAGCTGTACGCGGGGGAGACCGCGGTCAAGGTCACTGAGGACGCGATCCAGATCCTCGGCGGCGCCGGCTACGTGAAGGAACACCCCGTCGAGCAGTGGCACCGCGACTCTAAGATCTACACGATCTTCGAAGGCACCTCGGAGATCCAGCGCCTGGTGGTGGCGCGCAGCGTCTCTGGTCTGCACATCCCCTGATCCCGCCCAACAGTTGGGCGAGAAAACCGTCGTGCGGACGGAAAACTCGCACAA
>JBEPUZ010000114.1:0-13815 GCA_041691275.1 Actinomycetota bacterium
TTGTCGACCTGCTCCTGGGTGAGATCCTTCATGATCTCCTCCGCCACCTTCTTGGAGTGCGGCCAGGTCGAGTCGCTGTGCGGGTAGTCGGTCTCGAACGTGACGTTGTTCTCGCCGACGGCCGCGAGGTTCTTGAGGCCGTGCGCATCGTCGAAGAAACACCCGTACACGCTCTCGAAGTAGTACTCCGACGGCGGGCGCAGGACCTTGTCGGCCACCCCACCCCAACCGCGGTTGTCCTCCCACACCTTGTCGGCGCGCTCGAGCACGTAGGGGATCCAACCGATCTGGCCCTCGCTGTACGCGATCTTCAACCGTGGGAACTTCTCGAACAGCCCCGACATGAGCCAGTCGGTCAGCGACATCGCCGCGTTCATGTAGGTGAGCGTGCTGCTGACGGCAGCGGGCGCGTCGAGTGAAGTCGACGGCATCTTCGACGACGAGCCGATGTGCATGTTCACGACGGTGTCGGTCTCTTCGCACGCCTGGAGGAACGGATCCCACCAACCGTTCTTGTCGTGCATCGACGGCAGGCCGAGGAACGCGGGGATCTCCGAGAACGTGACCGCGTGACAGCCCTTGGCCGCGTTGCGGCGCACTTCTGCGGCGGCGAGCACCGGGTCCCAGAGCTGCACGATGATCAACGGAATCAGCCGGCCGTTCGTGCCCGCGCACCACTCGTCGAGCATCCAGTCGTTGTACGCCTTGACGCAGAGATCGCCGAGCACGTGGTCCTTGCGCTCGGTGAACGTCTGCCCGCAAAACCGCGGGAAGCTCGGGAACGCGAGCGACGCCTCGACGTGGTTCACGTCCATGTCCTCGAGCCGGGCCTTTTGATCCCAGCACCCCTTGCGCATGTCGTCCATCGTGATGGGGCTGACCGTGATTTCGTCGCGCGGGTACCCAACCGCCGCCGACAGGCGCGTGAGCGGGTACTGCAGGTCTTCGACGAGCCACCAGTCGCACCAGGTGCCGTCTTCGTTCTCGCTCGCGGTGTCGTAGCTGAACACGCCGCCGACGTAACTCATGTTCTTGACCTTGCGGCGCTCGATGCGCGGCCCGACCGCCTTGAACTTCTCCGGCAACCGGTCCTGCCACACGTTCGGCGGCTCGATCACGTGATCGTCGACGGAGATGATGCGGGGAATCTGCGGCGCCATGACGCCAGGCTACATGGGGGGATTCTTACGAACGCCAGGCGGCCAGGACCGCATCCGTCGTCGAGATCGTCGCGATCAGGCTCAGGGTGTTGTCGATGACGGCGTCGGCGTATTCGGAGGGGACCCCCGCGATCGCGTCGCGCGGCAACACGGTCTGGTAGCCGCGATTCACCGCGTCGAAGGCGAGGTTCGTCATCCCGATGTTCACCGACACCCCGACTCCCACGATCGTGGTGACTCCGAGGTTGCGCAGGATCGAGTCGAGTTGTGTACCCGTCATGGGGCCGAGCCCGTGGAAGCGGGGCAGCATGAGGTCGCGCGGGTCGACGCCGATCTCGTCCGGTACCTGTACCGCCGCGCTCCCTGGCGTGAGCCGAACCGGCGACTTCTTCACCCCTGCGAACAAGCGGGCGTTGTGGTTCCCGCCCCGGCCGTCGTCACGTGTCTCCGCGGTGCAGTGAAGTACCGTCACGCCGATCTCGCGCGCCCGCGCCGCGAGCCGCGCGCAATTGCCGACAAGACCGACAGCCGCGGCGGCATCGGCGAGCGCGGGCAGCGCCGACGGTGCACCGACGACGCCGTTCTGCACCTCTTGCAGGACGAGCGCGGTGTGTTCCGGCGCGACCAGCGCGCGCAGGTCGACAGGCACCGCCTACTCCTCGACGAAGCCGGTGTCGGCCCCGGCGTCGCGTAGCACGTCCTTCAGGATCTTGCCCGCGGCGTTGCGCGGCAGCGAACCCTCGCGCACCTCCCACTGTTCCGGCACCTTGTAGTACGCGAGCTGCGACGCGCACCACGTTCGCACCGCTTCGACGTCGATCGCGTGCCCGCGCCGGGCGACGATGACGGCCTTGACCCGCTGACCGAGCTCGGGGTCGTCGACGCCGATAACGCCGCACTCCTCGACGTCGGGATGATCCTCGATGATCTTCTCGATCTCGACCGGGTAGACGTTCTCGCCGCCGCGGAAGATGAGGTCGCGCTTGCGCGACGAGAGGTAGAGGCGACCATCCTCCAGGTGGCCGATGTCGCCGGTGCGCAACCAGCGATCGGGCGTGATGGTGGCGGCGGTCTCTTCCGGGCGGCGCCAGTAACCCGGCATCACCATCGGGCCGCGCACGCACACCTCGCCGTCGACGCCCTCGGCCACGGCTGCGCCCGCCGGGTCGCGGATCTCGAGCTCGACCGTCGGGAGTGGACGACCGACCGACAGCGGGAAGTCGATGAGCTCCTGGCCGTTGTTGAGCGTCGCCAGCGCCGCGCACTCGGTCTGGCCGTAGCCGACGCCGACGTTGTGCCGCGCGTTCGGGAAGATCTCACGCGTGCGCTCGATCAGCGACGCGGAGACCGGCGAACCGCCGCCACCGACATTCTTGATGCTCGACAGGTCGTACTTGTCGGCGTCGGGGAAGTTCACCATGCGGTGCAGCAGCGTCTCGGTGAACGACCAACCCGTACAACGCTCCTCTTCGATGACGCGCATCGCGATCGCGGGCTCGAACCGACCCATCAGCCAGACGCTCTTCAACCCGGTGGCGAGCATCATCACCGCCGCGCTGTGCAGGCCCGACACGTGGAACAGCGGGCTCGACACCAACTGGCACGTGGGCAGCGGCGGCGGATCGTCCGGGCCGGGCGGCGCCGCGAGCATCATCGCCTTGGCGCCGTTGTAGAAGTTGATCATCAAGAACGACGCGACGTTCCGGTGCGTGTTGATCGCACCCTTGGGCCGGCCGGTCGTGCCCGACGTGTAAAGGATGATCGCGGGATCGTCCTCGTCGACCGGTAGCGCCGCGAATCCGGCGTCGGGCGCGTACGACTCGAGCTCGGAGAAGTCGTCTTCCATGACGACGATCGGCACACCGAGGTCGCCGTCGATTCGCTCGACGCGCTTGCGGTCGGCGACGAGCACCTTCGGCTCACAGTCGGCGACGAAGTACGCGATCTCGGGCGCCGTCGACCAACCGTTCAGGCCGACCGCGACTGCGCCGAGGCTGATCGCGGCCCAGAACGAGATGACCCATTCGGGCGAGTTGGCGCCGAGGATGGCGACACGGTCGCCGGGCTGCACGTCGTACCGGTCCCGGAACGCGGCCGCGACCGACGCGACGAGCCGGGCATGCTCGGCGAAGCTGATCCGACGTTCGCTCGAACCGTCGGTCGCCAACATGTAGGTGTTGTCACCGAAGTCGGCCGACTTCAAGAGAATGTCGCGCAGCGTCCGTATGCGGCTGGCGAACGACTTGATCGTGACGCCGCCGACCTCGATGTCGACGACCTCGAAGGGACCGCCGGGTCCCGACAACGTCGCCTCGACTTCGGCCATCTTCTCGGACTGGTCGGGCACGGCGCGAACCTACAACGACGAAATCACGAGAGTCGGGGAATGACCTGATGCAGGAGGCCGGAGATCTCCCGCGCGCACTCGAGGAACACGTCGAGATCGCCACCCGCGGGATCCATGACGTCCTCGTCGGGGTCGAGCTCGACATCGGCCAGCGCCATCGTGGCGACGCGCGAGGCGAGTGGGGTCCCGTCGTCGGGGAGATCGCGGGCGAGGCGCTTCAGGGTCGCGGTGCGGGGCGCGGCGCGCGCGTGCACCCGCCGCATCCACCCGACGTGCTCGCGCGCGAGCGCGATCACGAGGTCGGCCGAGTCGAGCTCGGCGACGGTCGCCTGGCGGCTCCGATGGTCGGGAATCGGCAGCCCGAGCGACGTGATGGCGTCCCGGGTCCGCCAGCTCATCGGCATGCCTTCGATCACGTGAGTGCCCGATGTCGTCACCTTGAGCCCGGGGACGTGCTCACGCAGGACCGCGCCCGCCATGACCGAGCGGGCCGCGTTCCCCGTGCACAACGTGACGACGTGGAGCTCCGACATGCGAGGGCGGACACTAATGGCCGCCCCGGTGGCCGCACCCTGAACGTGGGTCCCGAAGTGGTCGGTCCGGCTCCGGCCCGTCGGGCAGAATGCGCTCGTGACCTACACCCTCGTCCTGCTTCGCCACGGGCAAAGCGAGTGGAACCTGAAGAACTTGTTCACCGGCTGGGTCGATGTCGACCTCACTGATCAGGGCCGTGACGAAGCGCGGCGCGGCGGGCGCGATCTCGCCACCGCCGACGTACGCCCCGACGTCGTGCACACATCGCTCCAGTTGCGCGCGATCCGAACCTCGGAGCTCGCGCTCGACGAGTGCGCACGCAGGTGGGCGCCGGTGCGACGCTCGTGGCGCCTGAACGAACGCCACTATGGAGACCTCCAGGGCAAGGACAAGCGGGAGACGACCGCCGAGTTCGGCGCGGAGAAGGTCAAGGTGTGGCGGCGTTCGTACGACGTGGCGCCGCCCGATCTCGACCCGACGATCGCGCGCAACGCGAAACGTTGGGGGTACGACGAACGCTACGCCGCGCTCCCCCGCGATCTGCTCCCGCGCGCGGAGTGCCTGAAGGACGTGCTCGATCGGATGCTCCCGTGGTGGTACGACGCGATCGTCCCCGACCTGCGTACTGGAGCGACCGTGCTGGTCGCCGCGCACGGCAACTCTCTGCGCGCGCTGGTGAAACACCTCGACGGCCTCACAGCAGAGGAGGTCGTCGAGCTCAACCTCCCGACCGGCGAGCCGTTGGTGTACCAACTCAACGACGACATGCGCCCGACTCAACGCAAGGGACCCGGGGGCGTGAAGGGGCGCTTCGTCGACCCCAAGCGCGCGCTCGCCGCCGCCGCCGCGGTCGCCAAACAAGCCGGCTGAGCTCGCGCATGGCGGCACGCCTGTTGTTGATCATCGGGTTCATCGCGGCCTGGATCGGTTACGACGCGTGGATCGTCTCGCACGTCGTGTTCAACCCGGACACGACGCGCGCCGCCGCCCACGCGCTGCTCGACGCGCCCGCGGTGCGCAAGGGCTTCGTCAACCAGTTGAAGAACGAGATCGGCCAACAGCTACCGGCCGTCGCGAGCGATCCGCGCGTCGCTCCCGCGCTCGACAAGGCGCTGCGCGACCCTCGGGTCGTGGCCGCGTTCGCCGACACCCTCGCGCGGATTCACAGAGCGGTCCTGGCCGACAGCACCACACCGACGTTCACCATCGACGGAACCGCGCTGACGAATGCGTTGCACGACGAGGTCGCACCGACCGACCCCCAGCTCGCGGCCGAGATTCTGCGCGCGCCTCCACTCGCCGTCAGCATCTCGTCCAAGAATCTTCCGCACGTGCACGACGCCCGGCCGACGGCCAACGTCGTCGCGCTCCTCGGCACGGTCTCGGCGCTCCTCCTCGTCACCGCCTCGCTGCTGTTGCGCCACACCCGACGCGCGGTTCGGCGGGTCGGTCGCCGCATCGCGTTCCTTGCGATCGGCCCGCTCGTGCTGCTCGTCGCGTTCCCACGCCTGCTGGCCCACGCTCCCGGCGATCCACCTCAGATCGCGGCGGCGCTGCTGAGCGTCTATGGCGATCGGGTGCTCCCCTCCGCGATCACGCTGCTGATCGTGGGCGCCGCGATCTTCCTCGGCGCGATCGTCTGGCCCCGCAACATCGAGCGCATGGGTCGGGCCGGACCGGAGCGTGGGGGTCCGTACTCCGGGCCGTCACCTCGAGGTGGGCCGCCCGACCGGCCCGAGATCACCGACCGCCTGTACCTCTGACGCCTGTACCTCTGACCGGCGTCTACCGATCCGGCGTAGAGCCGGGCGCGACCCGCGCCGGCTCGCGGTCGGTCCCGTTCGCCGCGAGCACGCGCACGATCGGTACCGGTTCGGCGATCCCGCGCACGAACACGGGGCCCAAGGGTTCGAAGCCCACGCCGGAGCGCGTGCCGATGACATCGGCGGTGGCCTCCGAGCACAGCACCTCTCCCGGACCGGCGAGATCGACGATGCGGGCCGCGAGGTTGACGTCGCGACCGACAATGTCGTCACCGCGCTTGCGCGGGCAGCCCCAGTGCACGCCCATGCGCACCCATAAAGGGATGTCGGCCGCCGCGCCCGCCGCGTCGGCGGCATCGTTCAGCGCGTCGAACCCGCGTTGGAGCCGTAGGCACGTGTCAACGGCATCGCTCGGGTCTTCGAACCAGAGCAGTAGACCGTCGCCGAGCTCCTTCACGACGCGCGCGGTCGCCGGGAGCGCAGCCCGCACGAGGCGCTCTTGCCGTTCGAGGAGCGCGAGCGCAACGTCGTCGCCGTGGATGTCGGTCAACGCGGTGAACCCGACGATGTCGGTGAACACGATCGCGCCGTGACCATCCATCAGGGCCCGTCCATCAAGCGCTCGACACCCGGATCGCACCGCTCACGCTCAGCACCGAGATCTCGAACTCGTCACCGTGCTCGAGGTCGTCGTCGATGCGACCCGTCAGCGTCTTGAGGCGCGTCGACGGACGAGCAGTGTCCGGAACGCGGATCTCCACCTTGCCCGACACGCTGTGCACCGCGATGCGTTGACCGCCGGTCGAGCCGATGAGCACCTTGCCGCTCACCGCCTTGACCTCGGCTCCACCGACGTGTTCGAGGAGCACGACACCCGACACCGCCGCGACCGTCACACGATCGGCATGGCGGACGTGGACCGCGGAGCTCTTGGTCATGATCCGGCACGCGGCCGCACACGTGCCGATGTCGATCTTCCCCGACTTCGAACGCACGTCGATGCTCTGCGCTTCTTCGACGCGGATCCGGCCGCTCACCGACGCGATCCGCACCGCGCCGAGGGGTCCACTCAGCTCAACCTTGCCCGACGCGGTCCCGACCGTGACGTCGGTGCCGGGCCCGACCCGCACCTCGATCGTGCTCGCCGACGGATCCCGGCGGATGTGCACGCTGCCGTCGTCGTGGCGTTCGATCACGCCACCGTCCGCCGAGAGCTCGGCGCCGGCCGCGGCAACGACTCGCACCTTGCCGCTCCTGGTCGTGATGTGCACAGGCGCCGTCTCGGCAGTACTCATGCGGCTCCGACCTCCGGCCCTCTCTCTCCCGACGCAACCGCACCCGCACCCCGGGCCTACGGATCTCCGCCTGACAACGCTCAGCCTAGGTCTCGGCTTCTGCTTCGAGGAGCGTCGGCAGCGGCCGTGCGTGCGCGAGCGCCAGGTGTTGTACGGCTCGGGTCAGGGCGACGAAGAGGAGTCGGACGCCGTGCGGCTCGTCCTCGATGATCTCGGCGGGCTCCGCCACCACAACGGCGTCGAATTCGAGGCCTTTCGCGAGCCGGGCCGCCAACACGACGAGCGGCCGGTCGGGATCGACCTCGCCCGGCTCCGCGAGAACGACGCCGCGATCCTCGATCGCGCGCCGCAGGTCGTCGACACGCTCGTCGGCCGCGATCACCGCCACGGTCCCGAACTCCTTCGCGAGCACCAGCGCGTGGTCGGCGATCGCCGCCACGAGTGTCTCGGGCGTGAACTCACGCACGTCGGGCGGGTCGCCGTCGGCGCGCACCGATCGCGACGGCGCGACTCCCGGCGCGGCGACGGGAAGAAGACGGTTCGCCAGCGCGAGGAACGCACCCGGGAGCCGGTAGCCCATCGTGAGCTCGGCGGGCTCGACATTCGGCGGTGCACCGAGGTGCGCGAGCACGGCCTCCCACGTCGTCGGCGACGCGGGCCCGGTTGCCTGCGCGAGATCGCCGAGCACGGTCATCGAATGACGTTGGGCGCGACGGGCGAGCATGCGCAGCTGCATGGGCGAAAGGTCTTGCGCCTCGTCGACCACGACGTGGCCGAACCGACGGGCGCCACCCTTCACGAGCGATTCCGCCTCATCGAGGAGGGGCAGGTCGTCGGCCGTCCACGAGTCGGCCGCGGCGCGCGGCCGCAACAGCGCGTGCTGCTCGTCGTCGGTGAGGATCCCGTTCGCGGCACGGGCGAGGAACGCGCGCTGCGTCAACAGGGAACGCACGAGCGCGACGGGGCTCGCACTCCGCCAGCAACCGTCGATCGCCTTGCGCGAATCGACGTCGGCGAGGAGTCCGGTGCCGAAGTCGTGCTCGTCGAGCTCGATCGCGACGCCACCCGTATAACGGTCGTAGACGCGCCGGATGAGCGACTGCCGGAAGCGCTCGCGCTGGGTTGCGAACGGGGCATCGCGCCGGCGGGCGTCATCGACGAGCGCGCGTACGTCGTCGGCGGCGATCGTCAGTTGCCGGGTCCGGAATCGCACGGTCACACCGTCGGGCGGAGGCCGGATCGAGTCGGCGGCCGCGGCGGCGACGACGTCGGTCATGCGCGCGTCGCCCTTGACCGCGGCGACCGCGAGGGAGTCGACGGCGACGATCCGGAACCGGAGCGAGAGCAAGCCGTCGACAGTCATCTGCGTCGCCGACGTCTCCCCCAGTGACGGCAACACCTGGGAGATGTACCGGAGGAACACGGGGTTGGGACCGACGACGAGCACGCCCTCACGCGCGAGCCGGGCCCGGTGCTCGTACAGGAGGAACGCGGCGCGATGGAGTCCGACCGCGGTCTTGCCGGTGCCCGGACCGCCCTGCACGACGAGGCACGACTCGATTGGGGCTCGGATGATGGCGTCCTGCTCGGCCTGGATGGTCGCGACGATGTCTCGCATCTGGCCGGTCCGGGCCCGACCGAGCTCCGCGAGCAACGGATCGGGGACGCCGCCGGAGCCCGCGAGGGAGTCGGGGTCACTGAAGTCCTCCTCGAAGACGTCGGCGAGCTCCCGGGCCGAGAACACGAACCGCCGGCGCCGTTCGAGCCCGAACGGGTCGGCCAGCGTGGCGCGGTAGAAGGGCGTGGCCACACCCGCCCGCCAGTCGACGACCACCGGCGTGCCGTCGGAGTCCTCGATGTGTCGGCGCCCGACGTACCAACGTTCGCCCGACTCCTCGTCGATCCGGCCGAAACAGAGCACGGCGACGTCGTCGTCGAGCGAGGCGAGCCGCCGCTGCAACTGCCAGCGGACCGCCTCGGCGTCGGCCTCGTTCGCGGCCAGTACGTCGTCGTTCGCGATCTTGGCGGCGGTGCGCTCCCGCATGACCTGGAGACACGTTTGCGCGAATTCCAGGCGCGCGCGTTCGAACGACACGTCCGGGTGCGGCATTGCACGAACGATAACGAGCGTCCGGCCCGGGTCCTGGCGATTTTCCGGCGATGTTGCACATCGGGTGCACCATCCGTACATTGCGCCTTCGTGAAGGGGCCTCAGCCGGTCGAGGTGGCGACACCCGAAGGCACGCGAGCGGTCGAGCCCGCGGTCGACGGCCGCGCCGCCCGCTCGGCCAAGACCCGGGGTGCCATCGCCGACGCCCTGCTGGACCTCCTGACCGAGGGCCAGGTCCGACCGACCGCCAAGGAGATCGCGCAGCGGGCCGGGGTCAGTGTCCGCTCGGTGTACGTCCACTTCGACGACCTCGAAGACCTCTTCTGCGTCGCCGCCGACCGCCACTTCACCCGCATCGCCCCGATGCTCACGCCGGTGCCGTCGACCGGATCCCTGGCCGACCGTGCCCACGGAATCGCACGACAGCGCGTGAGCATCTACGCGAAGACCGACGCGGTCGGACGCGCTACGCGTCTGCACGCCGAGCTGTCGCCCACCCTCGCCCGGATCCTTCAGGACGCGCGCGCGCTCTCGCGCCGCGATCTCGAGCGCGTCTTCGCGACCGAGCTCCGCGGGCTCGACGCCGCCCGCCGGGCCAACACCGTCGCCACTCTCGACGTGTTGACGAGCGCCGATGCCTGGCAGACGCTGCGCAAGCTTCACGAACTCCCCGCCGACACCGCGGTGAGCTGTGTCGTCGACTCGATCGTGCTGCACCTCCGGGCGGCCGCCGAGTGATGAACGACCCGCGCGCACTTGCCCGCTCGGCCGGCATCGCGGTGCTGCCGCTGGCGCTGATGATCGCCGGGGTGAAGCTCGCACCGGGGTGGAGAGTGCCGGTCGGCATCTACCTCGACGGCGCGATCCAGGGCCTGCTGCTGGGGCTGATCGCGCTGGGATTCGTGATCGTCTACCGGGCGAACCGGATCGTGAACTTCGCCGCCGCCGACATCGGCGCGGCGCCCGCGAGCCTCGCGTTCCTGCTGTGGGCGTCGCTCGGGTGGAACATCTATCTGTCACTCGTCCTCGGGTTCGCCGCCGCGCTCATCCTCGGCGTGCTCGTCGAGTTCTTGTTCCTGCGCATCTTCTTCAAGGCCCCGCGGCTGATCCTCACGGTCGTCACGATCGGCGTCACCGACCTCCTCATCGCGCTCGGGCTGTTCCTGCCGCGCTGGCTGGGGCAACCCAGCGACAGCACCTATCCGCCGTTCTTCCACTCGACCTTCAGCGTCTCCGGTGCGGTATTCGACGGCAGCGACGTCGCGGTCATCATCGTGGTCCCACTGGTGCTGATCGGCCTCGCCGCGTTCTTCCGGCTCAGCGCGACGGGAATCGCGTTGCAAGCGAGCGCCGAGAACGCCGATCGCGCGTCACTGCTCGGTATCCCGGTCCGCCGCTTGCAGAGCGTGGTGTGGGGGCTCGCGGCCGGCCTCGCGTTCGTCGCGATGTTCCTTCGGATCGGCGTGGTCGGATTGGGCATCGGGCGCGCCCTCGACCCGAGCTTGCTGCTCATGGCGCTCGGCGCGGCGGTGATCGGGCGCATGGAGCGGATGCCGACGGCCGTGCTCGCCGCGGTCGGGCTGAGCATCGTCGAGAAGGCCGCGATCTTCCATTACCCGTCGATCTCCTTCGGTACCGCGATCCCGGCCGCGATCGTGTTGATCGCGCTCCTGCTGCAGCGCACGCAGACGATCGACCGGCTCTCGAGCGCGGCCACGTCGACGTGGCAGGCGACGCGCGAGATCAAGGCCATCCCAGCCGAGCTCCGTAATGTGCCCGCGATCCGGGCCACCCGCGCCGGACTTGCCGCGCTCGTCGTCGCCGGGCTCGCGATCCTCCCGTTCGTCGTCTCCGCGGTACATGTGAAGTTGATCGGCACCATCGGCATCTTCGCGATCATCGGGCTGTCGCTCGTGGTGCTCACCGGCTGGGCGGGCCAGGTGAGTCTCGGCCAGATGGCCTTCGTCGGGGTCTCGGGCGCGATCGCGGGGACGCTCGCCGCCCGCTACCACTGGGACATCGCGTTCATTCTCTTGGCCGCCGGTGCGGTCGGCGCGTTCACGACGGTGCTCGTCGGGCTGCCGACGCTGCGCGCCCGCGGGCTCGCGTTCGCGGTGGCGACGCTCGCGTTCTCCCTGTTGACGTCGAGCTATCTCCTGAACGTGGGTTATTCGCCGCTGAAGAGCTGGGTTCCCGACGGCTCGGTCCGCGTCCCCCGTACGCACGTGCTCGGGTTCATCGCGGTGAACGGCGAGCGCGGCTTTTACGTATTGGTCGTCGTGCTCTTCGCGCTGTCATTGTGGATGGTGCGGGGACTGCGCAGCAGCCGGATCGGGCGCGTACTCATCGGCGTGCGCGACAACGAGCGCGCCGCCCAGGCGTACGCGGTCGGCAGCCGGGGCGCGCTCGTGATGGCGTTCGCAGTGTCGGGATTCCTGTCGGGGATCGCCGGCGCTCTGCTCGTGCTGCAACAACACGCGCTCGACGCCGACAACTTCGATCCGATCGCGGGACTGCGCGTGTTCGCGATGGTGGTCGTCGGCGGACTCGGTTCGATCGGCGGCGCGGTGATCGGCGCCATCTTCGTCAAGGGCATCGAGTATTTCCTGGTGCAGCCCGAGTGGGCATTCCTCTCGACCGGTGCAGGGCTACTGCTCGTGCTGATGATCCTTCCCGGCGGGCTCGGTGCCGCGCTCGGCGACGGACGCGACGGTGCGCTGCGTTGGTACGCGCGCCGCAAGAACATCCGCGTGCCGAGCCTCCTCGCCGACACCCGCCTCGATGCCGCGGCCGCCGCGGCCGCGCCCGAGGGCGCGGATCTCTACGGAGCGATGTCCGAGGGCGCGACCCAGGTCGAGAACCTGATCGAGGTCAGGGAATAGTGCGCACCACCTTTGTCAAGAAGCCCCGCCGGGTCCTGTTCCGTATCTGGGGCGTCGACTGCCACCTCCCGCGCGCCCCACGCCAGTTCTTCGACGAGGTCAGCGGCGGCGAGGCGCTGCTGCCGCTGATCGTGTTGGTCGGCCTGAACTTCTCGAGCCAACTCGACCAGACCGCGTTCGGCATCCTCGCCCCCGACATCCGCGATTCGTTCCACCTCTCCAACGGTGGCTTCCTCACGCTCGTGGCGTTGACGACGCTCGGGGCGTTGCTGTTGCCCGTCCCGCTCGCCTATTACTCCGACCGCATACCCCGAGTCGCGCTCGCGCTGGTCGGCGCGGTGGTCTGGGCGGTCTTCGGGCTCCTCACCGGCCTCTCCTTCGCGCTCGCGTTCCTGATCGTCGCCCGCTCCGGAAGCGGCGTGGGGCGGGCGGTCATCGCGCCGACCCACAACTCCCTGCTCTCCGACTATCACCCACCCGAGGTGCGTGCCGACGTGTTCGGCTCGCATCAGATCGGACTCGCGCTCGGCGCGTTCTTCGGCGGCGCGTTGGGCGGCATGCTCGGCCAGGTCTTCGGGTGGCGGCTGCCGTTCATCATCTTCGTGATCCCGACGATCGTGTTCGTGATCATCGGTTTCCGCCTGAAGGAACCCGGGCGCGGCCACTGGGAACGCGAAGCCGCCGGCGCCAACGCCGCCGTCGTCAACACTGACGAGGTTCCGCCGTCGTTCGCGGAGTCGATCCGCATCCTCTGGCAGGTCGGCACGCTGCGCCGGATCTGGTATTCGCTGCCGTTCCTCGCGGCCGCGTTCATCGGCCTGATCACACTGACATCGCTGTACTACGAGCAGGTCTTCCATCTCGACGACTTCCAGCGCGGTCTCGTCGCCGCCTTCGCGGAACCGGGCCAGATCGTGGCGTTGCTGCTCGGCATTCCGCTCGCATCGCGGCTCATGCTGCGCGACCCCGGACTCGGGCTCAGGATGCTCGCCGTCGTCGGCATCCTGGTGGCAGCCGCCTGGGTGGCGTTCGCGCTCGCGCCGTGGCTGTGGCTCGCGATCGCGATGAACTTCCTCGTCGCCGCGTTCGCGTCGTTGCTCGTGCCCGGCATCTACGCCTCGCTCTCGCTCGCGATACCTCCAAAAGTCAGATCCATGGGCTACGCGATGGCGACGCTGTTCATCGTGCCCGGCCTCATCGCGCTCTACGTCGTCGGCGCGATCGCCGACACCTACGGTCTGCGGGCGGGCCTGCTCGTCGTGGCACCGATCTTCCTCATCGGCGCGTGGATCCTGGCGTCGGGCTCGTTGTACGTGCGCAGCGACATCAACCGCGTGTGGACGTCGACCGCGGCCCAGGCCGAAGTGATGCTGAAACGACAGCAAGGCGAGGTGAAGCTGCTGCTCGTTCGCAACGTCGACGTGCACTACGACAACGTGCAGGTGCTGTTCAGCGTCAACTTCGAGGTCGACGAAGGCGAGATCGTCGCGCTGCTCGGCACGAACGGAGCGGGGAAGTCGACGCTCTTGAAGACCATCTCCGGCCTCGTCGAGGCGACAAACGGTGCCGTCGTGTTCGACGGTCGAGACATGACGTACGCACCGCCGAACGAGGTCGCGGCCCGAGGCGTCGTACAGATGCCGGGCGGGCAGGGCGTGTTCCCGACCCTGAGCGTCGCCGATCACCTCCGGCTCGCGAGTTGGCTGCACCGCAAGGACAAGGCG
>JBEPUZ010000115.1:0-13733 GCA_041691275.1 Actinomycetota bacterium
AAGGTGACGCGCTCGGCGCTGCAGAACGCAGCCTCGATCGCGGCGCTGTTCCTCACGACCGAGGCGGTCGTGGCCGACAAGCCCGAGAAGGAAGGCGCCGGCGGTATGCCCGGCGGTATGCCCGGCGGCGGCATGGGAGACATGGACTTCTAAGTCCTCCCTCGCCGTTCTCGGCGGTTTCACGGGGCGCCCTTCGGGGCGCCCCGTTCGCGTCCCCTCATCCCCATATGCCCAGGTCACGACCGTTTTGGCCCTGCTCCGAGTGGGCAGATGCGGGTTGTCCGCCGATACGCTCCGGCCGGGAGTGGAGGGCCACGGAGGGGGCACGGATGCAGGGATCGCGACGTTCGGTCGCGCGGGTCGCGGGCGCGACCTCGCTCCTCGGCGCGCTCGCGATGCTCGGGTGCGGGTGCGGCGCATCGAACTTCGATGCTCGCCAGGGACCGACGCCGAAGGGCGCCGGCACCACGGTCGTCACCGCGCCGCCCCCCACGGTGAAGAACCCAACGCTGCAGAGCGCGCTTGTCCATGCGGTCGCGGTTACGACCGCGGCGCGCACCGCGCGCAGTTCGATCTCGGTGACGCTCAGCGGTCTCGGGTCGGCCACGACACCGAGCGGGGCGTTCGACATCGCCGGGACCGGCACCGTCGACCTGCGGACCGGCAACGCCGAGTTCGCGTTGAGCGTTCCGCGGTTCGACCGGCTCGGGAACAGCGGCCCCGTCGAGCAGCGCATCGTCGCCGGTGTGGCCTACCTCCAGGCCCCGGCTCCCGTCGTGGCCGCGGGCGGACTGCCCGCCTCGGTGCGGTGGCTCCGCATCGACATGATCACCGGCCGCAGCCCCGACCCGGCCGAGCTCTCGCAGGCGCAGGTCGATCCGGTCGGTCAGCTCGCGTTCCTCGGCGCGGTGTCCGAGAACGTCAGCCGTGTCGGCGCGGAGCCGGTCCGCGGTGTCGCCACGATGCACTACGCGGCGACCGTCGACGTCCCGGCACGCCTCACGCCGCCCACCACCTCCGCGGCCGTGGCGAAGCTCGCCGCGATCCACGGGCTGATCGGGACCGGACGGGTGCGCGTCGACACCTGGCTCGACGGGGCGGGACGGGTCCGGCGCGTCGTCGTCTCGGTCCCCCTGAGCAACGCGGGCGGCTCGATCGGCGGATCTTCCGTCGGCGCCCGGGCGATGTTGCGGGTGCAGGCCGACCTCTACGCCTTCGGCACCGCCGTTCGGGTTGCGGCCCCTCCGCAAGCCCAGGTCCGGCCGTACAGCACGCTCCGAATTGCCGCCGCCAAGGGCTGACAGAGGCGAATCAGGACCCGCGAAACCCCCAACTGTTGCGCGACTTTTCTGCCCGCACGGCGGAAAAGTCGCACAACAGGGCGTTCGAGGAGTCGTCGTCGCTCAGTCCGGAGCCCCGCCGAGAAGGCACTCGGCGATGGCACGCGAGCCGGTAGGTGCGGCCTCTCTCGATCTCGGGAATCGGCGGGGTACGGGTACGCTCGCCCCTGTGGACAGCGTGAATCCGTCGGTCGGCTGGGGTGTCCTGCACCTGTTCTATCGAGTCGACCGCGAGCGCGCCGAGCGCGATCCGGGCGCTGGAAAACACATCCGCGACGCGTTCGCCGCGCTCGAAGCCGACGGTCATCAGGCGTTCGCGCTCGCGATGCTCGGGCACAAGGCAGACATCGGCGTCATCGCCCTCGGTCCCGACCTCGCGCGGTTGCAACGCTTCCAGCACGAGTTGCTCTCCGCGCCGCTCGAGCCGGTCTATTCGTACGTCTCGCTCACCGAGCAGTCGGAGTACGGCGCGACCGAAGCCGAGGAACGCGACCGGCTCACGAACGAAGAAGAACTGACCGGTGACGACCTCGAGGTGAAGCTCGCCGTGTGGCGGGAGCGGATCGAGCACTACCGCGAGAATCGCGTGCACCCGCGTCTTCCGATGAAGCAGACGTGCTGCTTCTACCCGATGTCGAAGCGCCGTGCGGTCGGCGCGAACTGGTACGAGCTGCCGTTCGGGGAACGCAAGGAGCTCATGGCTGCGCACGCGCGCGTCGGGCGCACCTACGCGGGCCGCGTGCTCCAGCTCATCACCGGTTCCACGGGTGTCGACGACTGGGAATGGGGCGTCACGCTGTTGGCCGACGACCCCGCCGCATTGAAGGAGATCGTCTACGAGATGCGCTTCGATCCGGTGTCGGCGCGCTACGGCGAGTTCGGGCCGTTCTTCACCGGGCTCATGCTCGATCCTGCCGAAGCGTGTGCGCGGGTCGGGCTGCGCGTCGAGGACGAGAACTGATGGGCGAGTCGCTCGCGGCTTCGATCCGACTGTTCGTCTCCATTCCGGAGGATCGGGTCGAACGGCCGCTGATCTACGAGATGATCAAGCGCTTCGACGTGATTCCGAGCATCCGTCGCGCCAATGTCGAGGCACATTCGGCGTGGGTGATCCTCGAGCTGTCGGGTCCGAACGACGCGCGCGACCTCGCGATCTCGTACCTCGAGGAGCTCGGGTGCACCGTCAACCGCATGGAAGGCGACGTCGTCGCCGGGTGACGTCTACGGCAGCCGGATCCCGGCCGAGCCGAGCCGAGATCACGACGACACCATCTCCCACATGACGAACGACACGTACTCGACCCCGTCGTGTACCTCGGTGCGACCTGCACGCCGGAGCTCGCGGATGCCGGCCTTCGTCGCGTCGAGACCGATCATGCGTTTGAAGTCCGCTACCGCTACGAGGAGCGGACCGTCGGCGTCGCCCTCTCGGAGCAGCGCGTCGACTTCGAGCACAGGATGCGCGGGATGGGCGGGGTCGATGCACGCGCAGTGATAGACGATCCGCTCGAACACCGACAACGCCCGGAGCCGCACGCGACGATGTTGGCCGATGTCGACGACCGATGACGAGTGGAACGGGGCCGAAGCCGACGGCAACGCGCTCATGGCCGAAGGCGCGAAGCGACTGACCGCAGGTGTCGCGGCACTCGGTCCGGCGTGGGTGGTATCCGCCGTGTCCGGGCTCATCGACGCGTGGGGACGCCTCGACGCCTCGGTTCGCGACGACGCGATCGCCGCTGCGGCCGTCGCGGGTGCTGCGGCCGGAGCCCGGGTCGAGCGCGAGTTGCAGCAGCTGTTCGCGCTCGATCCGGCCGCCCAACGGGTGACCCCGCTCCAGATCATCCGCTCACTGCAACGAGAGGCGAGCGGTGTGTTGCGCGCCGCCGGCGTCCCCGAGGTCGAGCGCGATCCCTTCGAGACACGCTCGTTCCCGGACGACGTCTACGGCATCGTGTTGAAGACCCCGGCCGATCTGGGCGACGACGAGCTCGGTGGTGCGCTGCTCGCTTGGGGCTTGGGCAAGGCGAAGGTGCTGCGTGCCCGGGCCGACCGCCGAACGGCCTGATCCGGCTCTGCGCTGCCCCGAGGCGACACGGGGTGAAACAGAGCTGCAACAATCGTGCCTCGGCCGGGAAACAAGTTCCTGACAGGCTCGGATCAAGTCACGAGGAGTGGCGACCAAATTGACTATCAATGCCGGCGATACCGCGTGGGTGCTCGTTTCGGCCGCGCTCGTGATGTTCATGACGCCCGGCCTTGCGTTCTTCTACGGCGGGATGGTTCGGGCCCGGAACGTGCTCACGATGTTGATGCAGAACTTCTTCTGTCTCGGGATCGTGAGCGTGCTCTGGGCCGTGGTGGTGTACTCGATCGCCTTCGGCGGGACGAGCAGATGGATCGGGAACTTCGACTTCGCATGGTTGGGTCACTTCAACACCGCGCCGCCCGGGCTCGCGCTGACGATCCCGCCGTCGCTGTTCATGACTTACCAGCTGATGTTCGCCGTGATCACGCCCGCGCTGATCACGGGCGCGATCGCCGACCGGGTCCGATTCGGCGCGTGGGCGTGGTTCGTCGGCATCTGGGTGATCGTCGTGTACGCCCCCGTCGCGCACTGGGTGTTCGCACCGGCGGGATGGCTGGCGCGTCGCGGTGCCCTCGACTTCGCGGGTGGGACAGTCGTTCACGTCAATGCCGGTATCGCGGCCCTTGCGGTCGTGCTGGTGATCGGCCGGCGGCGGGGCTGGCCCAACTCCCCGATGCCCCCGCACTCGTTGCCGCTGACGCTCATCGGGACCGGGATCCTGTGGTTCGGGTGGTTTGGTTTCAACGCCGGTTCGGCGCTCCGAGCGAACGGCCTCGCAGTGCAGGCGCTCGTGAACACGCACATGGCCGCCGCGGCCGGATTGCTCGGCTGGGTCGCCGCGGAGCGGATCCATGCCGGGAAGCCGACGATCCTGGGCGCGGCGTCGGGTGCCGTCGCGGGGCTCGTCGCGATCACTCCGTGCGCGGGTTACGTCGGAGGCATGTCGCCGATTTTCATCGGCGCGGTCACCGGGGTGATCTGCTATGCAGCCGTGAACATGAAGTTCAAGCTGCGCTTCGACGATGCGCTCGATGTTGTCGGCGTGCACCTGGTGGGAGGGATCATCGGATCCTTGTTGCTCGGCTTCTTCGCCGACAAGACGGTGAACGGTGCCGGCCGCAACGGTGTCTTCGTGCACTCGGGAGGCTTCGGGCTACTCGGAGACCAGGCCCTCGCGGTCGGCGCGACGCTCGTGTACTCCTTCGTCGTCACGTTCGCGATCGCGTGGATCGTCGACAAGGTCGTGCCGGGTGGGCTGCGGGTCGACGAGGAGACGGAAAACGTGGGCCTCGATCTGCACGAGCATTCCGAGGTTGCGTATACGTTCGCGGAACGGTGAGCTTGCAAGGGAGTGACGGGTGAAATTGGTCGTGGCGATCGTCAAGCCGTTCAAGGTCGATGACGTGAAGACGGCGGTGCAGGACTTCGGTGTACAGGGGCTCACGATGACCGAGGTTCAGGGCTTCGGTCGTCAACGCGGGCATACCGAGGTGTACCGAGGGGCCGAGTACGTCATCGACTTCGTCCCGAAGGTGAAGCTCGAGATCCTCGTCGATGACAGCGACGCGGCCGCGGTGGCGGCCAAGATCGTCGAGGCCGCGCGCACCGGCAAGATCGGTGACGGCAAGGTGTGGATCCTGCCGGTCGACGGCGCGATCCGGATACGAACCGGAGAAGCGGGCTCTGACGCGCTCTAGCCCTGACGCAAACGTGATCTCCGCACGCTTGCGGGACGCGCGCGCCGCGCTGCTGGCCGACCTTTCGCGGCGCGGGCGCGCGTTCGGAGAGGCGCTGGCCGACGTGGTCGACCGGGCGCTCGTCGACGCGTTCGGGGAGATCCGCGACACCGGGCAGGTCGCGCTCGTCGCGCTGGGTTCGTACGGGCGGCGCGAGCTCTGCCCGAGCTCAGACATCGACATCCTGCTGGTGCACAACATGAAGGGGCGTCGGGGCGCGCAGACCGTGCGCACGATGACCGAGCAGCTCTGGTACCCGCTCTGGGACGCCGGATTCGTCACCGGTCACGGCGCCCGCACCGTCAAGGAGTCGATGTCGCTGGCGGACGAAGACCTCGACGCGCTCACCGCATTGGTCGAGATCCGCTTTCTCGCAGGCAACGCCGACCTCGCGGCCGAGCTCGAGCAAAGGGCACGTGAGCTCGCGGTCCGCAGATCGGCGCGCGTGCTCCCGACGCTCGCGAGTGCGGTGGAGCTCCGGCGCCTACGCCCGGGGGCGATCGCGGAGATGCTCGAGCCTGATCTGAAGGAGGGAGCGGGCGGTCTGCGCGACCTGCAGTCGCTCGACTGGGGTGGCTGGGTGCTCGGCGCGCCGGGCGGGACCGCCGCGTTCGTCGAGCGTGGATTCCTCATGCCCTCCGACCTCGAACGGGTCGAGGCCGGTGGCGAGCTGTTGCTCGACATCAGGGTCGCCCTGCAGCGGGTCACCGGCTCGCATTCGGATCGGCTGGCCCTGCAGGAACACGACGCCGTCGCGGCCCAGCTCGGGATCGAATCGGCCGATGCCCTCGTACATGCGCTTGCCAGCGCGTCGCGCGACATCGCGTGGATCGCGGCCGACGCGTGGTCGCGCGTCAGCGATTCGCTCGCCGGCGAACCGAAGGGTCGCGCTGCGGATGTGGCGTTGGCGCAGGGCGTCTGGCTGCGCAACGGCCGGGTGCACATCGAAGCCGAGGCCGATGGCACGGTGCCGACGCTGCGCACGCTCGAGGCCGCGTGCGCGGCGGCCGAGAACGCGGTCGCGTTCGATCGGGCGTCGCTCACGGCTCTGCAGGCGACGGGCGCGCCCACGTGGGACGTCTGGCAGCGGGCCGGCTTCGTGCGCCTGTTGCGCGCGGGGACGAACGCGGTTCCGGTGTTCGAAGCGCTCGATCACGAGGGTGTGCTCGCCCGGTTGCTTCCCGAGTGGAGCCACGTCCGTTCGCTCCCGCAGCGGAACGCGTACCACCGGTTCACGGTCGACCGTCACCTGCTCGAAGCGGTCGCCCAGTGCGCGCATCTACTCGACGCCGGCGAGGAGCATCTGCCACCCGGTCGCGAGCCCAGCGTGGAGGCGGTCGTCGCGCGCGCGTGTCGCCGCCCGGAACTGCTCCTGCTCGGCGCGTTGTTGCACGACATCGCGAAAGGTATGGCCGGCGACCACTCCGAGGTCGGCGAGCAGACGGCCGAACAGGTCGTGCGCCGTATGGGCTTCGACAGTGAGGCGCGGGAGATCCTGCCGTGGCTCGTCCGCAACCATCTGCTCATGGCCGAGGTCGCGACCCGGCGCGATCTGTCCGACGCCTCGGTCGCCGACAACGTGGCCGCGGTGTGCTCGGGTGACGCCGAGCGCCTCCGGCTCCTGTACCTCCTGACGATCGGCGATTCCCGGGCGACCGGGCCCGCGGCATGGAACCCGTCGAAGGCCGCCCTCGTACGCGACCTGTTCGTGAAGGCGGCGGCCGCCATCGAGCGCGGCGCCGCGAAGGTCGTCGCCGCCGACCGCCGGGAAGCGTTGCGCTCCCGGTTGGGAGAGGAACGTGCGGCCGCGTTTCTCGATCGTCTGCCCGAGGAGTACGTGCTCGCGTTCGACGTTGACACGATGTGCATGCACGAGGAGCTGTTGGCCGAGGCGCCGACCGTCCGCTGCAAGAAGATCGCGGGCGGACACGTCTCCGTCACCGTCGTCGCGGCCGACCGCCCGGGACTGCTGGTCACGCTGGCCGGCGCGCTCACGGTCTCGGGTCTCGACGTGACCGAGGCGAGCTTGTTCGGTACGACCGACGGAATCGCGCTCGACGTGTTCCATGGCGCCGATCCGTTCGGCCGCGTCGCCGACGACGACGGCGCCCGCGTCGCGCGCACCATCGAGGGCGCCCTAGCGGGAGAGCTCGACCTCTCGGCCCGGGTCGAGGAGCGACGCCGCTCGTACGCACCTATCACCAAGCCGGTGCCGCCCGAGGTGCGCGTCGACCTGAACTCGGAGGAATCCGAGACCGATACCGTGATCGAAGTCCATACCGACGACGACATCGGGCTGCTCTACCGACTCGCGTCGGCATTCACGGAGCTCGATCTCGACGTCCGCATCGCCAAGGTCGCGACGTTGGGCAAGCGTGTGGTCGACGTCTTCTACGTGCGGGACTCCGACTCTGCGATGATCGACGATCCAGAGGCGGTCGCGCGGTTGCGGGCCCTCCTCGTCGAGCGCATCACTGGCTAGGGTCCGGTCGCATGAGCACTGAGGGTTTTGCGGATTCTGCAGCCGACCTGCTGCGCTGGTCCGAGACGTTGTCCGGCATCGCGCGCACCGGCCTGGGTTTCACCCAGAGCCTCTACGAGAAGGAACGTTTCGAGGAGGTCTTGAAGGTCGCTGCCGATATCCGGGCGGCCGCGGTGACCGAAGCGGAGTCGGATGTGCTCCTCGACGAGTGGTTGAGCACGGTCGGCGAAGGTGTCGCGGGCTACGTGACGCCGAAGGTCGCGGTCGCGGCCGTTGTCGCGAACGACAAAGGCGAGATCCTGCTGACGCAGCGCGCCGACTCCGGCTGGTGGCTGTATCCGGTCGGTTGGGCCGACGTCGGGTACTCGCCGTCGGAGATCGCGATGAAAGAAGTGCTCGAGGAGACCGGGATCGAATGCGAACCCGTGTCGCTGATCGCGGTGCTCGACGGCCTGCGCCTCGGCTTCGCCCGCGTCCCGATGTACTCGATCCTCTTCTACTGCCGCATGACGGGCGGCGAGCTCAAAGGGCACCCCCTCGAGACGAGCGCGGTCGGGTTCTTCGCCCGCGACGCCATGCCCCAACCCCTCGCGGGTGCACACCGGTGGCTCGACGTCGCGTTCCGTGCCATCGACGGCGACGCGGCCGATACCTGGTTCGACCCGCCCCGTGAACCCACCTGGCGCGGTGAAGCCTGACATCAGGTTCTCGGCGACTCGGGGCTCACGTGCTGAGTTGGTCGATCAGCAGCGCGACGATCGACACCTTGCCGTTCGCGCGTTCCCACTCGTCGCCGATCGCCTGGTGGTCCACCAGCCCGCTGCGATCGGGAGCGAGCGCGAGCGCAGTGGTGACGACGTTCGCGAGGCGCGCGGGCTCGATCTCGTCGCCGTACGCGGGGAAGGCCTCGAGCCCGTCCCACAACCCGGACAGCGGGCGTACCTCCGCACCGAGACGTAGCGCCTGTGGGTCGACGCCCTGCGTGAGTTGGGTGACGACGGTCTCCCACACGTCGTAGTGGGAGAACTTCGGCGGGAGGCGATATCCCGCGACGGGATGCATCCGAAACTCGATGATGAGATCGTCGACACTCTCCGACTCCAGGCGCTCGGGCTCGTCGCCGACGAGCCACGTCTGCGAGCCGTTCACGTAGCTGTCGACGGGCGGCCCGAGATGCTCCTCGAGGGCGAGCACCAGCTCGGGTGTGAGATTCCATACGGCGGTCGGAACGAGATCCACCCCGTAGACCGTAGCGATCGAGGGCTCTACGATCGGCCGGAGATGAGCAAATACGACCGTCTTTCATCGCTCGACGCGAGCTTCCTCCATCTCGAGCGGCCCGAATATCCGATGCACGTCGGGGCGGTGAGTGTGCTCGAGGGCGCGCCGTTCTTCGACGGCGATGGGCGGTTCCGCATCGCCGACGTCCGCGATCTCGTGCTGTCACGGCTGCCGCTCATGCCTCGTTTTCGCCGTCGCCTCATGTCGGTGCCGTACGAGCAGGGGCGCCCGATCTGGGTCGACGACGACCGCTTCGACATCACCTATCACGTACGTCACACCGCGTTGCCCCGGCCGGGGACGTGGGAACAGCTCGTCGCACTCACGACCCGTGTGCAGGAGGGGCTCCTCGACCGGGACCGTCCGCTGTGGGAGATCTGGTTGGTCGAAGGCGTCGAGGACGGGAAGGTCGCGCTGATCCAAAAGACGCACCACGCGTTGATCGACGGGGTGTCGGGTGTCGACGTCGCCACGTTGTTGCTCGACGTGAACCCGGAGTGCACGCCGACGCCGGTCTCCGAGTGGAGGCCGGAGCCGGCACCGACCCCGTCACAACTCCTGCTCGACACGTTGCACGAGCGCGTGACGGAGCCTGCGGAGATCGTGCGCTCCATGCGATCGATGCTGCGCGGCCCCCGCCGGGCGGTCGAGCGGGCCAAGGAGATCACGCAGTCGATGAGCACGATGGTGACGCGCGACGCGATCGCGCCGCGCACGTCGCTCAACACCTTGACCGGCCGTCACCGTCGTCTCGCCGTCGTGCGCGTCCCCCTCAGCGACGTCAAGGAGATCCGCAAAGGCCTGGGCGGAACTGTCAATGACGTCGTGCTCGCCGGAGTCTCCGGTGGCCTGCGCCGCCTGTTCCTGCACCGGGCCGACGAGACCGAAGACCTCCAGCTGCGCGTGTTGTGCCCGGTGTCGGTGCGCTCCGAGGACCAACGCGGCGCACTCGGCAACAAGGTCTCCGCGATGTTCGTGAACCTTCCGGTCGACAACCGGCCCGCGGTCGAACGCCTCCAGGCGATCTCCGCGCAGACCGCCGACCTGAAGGAACGGCGGCAGGCCGTCGGCGCGGAGATGTTGCTCGGCATGACCGAGTACATGGCGCCGACGTTGATGAGTCTGGCCGCGCGTGTCGTGCACCGCCAACCGTTTTTCAACCTGATCGTCACCAACGTCCCCGGCCCGCAGCAGCCCTTCTATCTCATGGGTGCGCGACTCCTGGAGGCGTTCCCGATCGTCCCCTTGACGCGCAACCTGTCGATCGTGGTCGGCATCCTCTCGTACGACGGCATCCTGCACTTCGGCTTGTGGGGCGATCGTGACGCCGCGGCCGACATCGAGGTGCTCGGCAGCGGGATCGACGACGCGTTCACGGAGCTCCTGAAGATCGCGCAAGAGCAGGGGGAGTCATGACCGAGGTCTGGGAACGCGACGCGTGGGAGCTCGCCGACTCGGTGCGGGGCGGCAACCAGAAGGCGGTCGACCTGCTCGACGTGTTCGTCGAGCGCATCGAGAAGTTCAATCCCGAGCTCAACGCGTTCTGTTATCTCGACCTCGAGAGTGCGCGCGCCCGCGCCGATGCCGTCGACGCCGCGGTCGCTCGGGGCGAGGATCCGGGTCCGTGGTCGGGCGTGCCGATGGGCGTGAAGGAGCTCGTTGCAGTCACAGGTTGGCCCGACACCCACGGCTCTCTGCTCTACAAGGACGCGATCGCCGATCACGACTCCACCGAAGCGGCGCGGCTGAAGCACGCGGGCGCGGTGCTCGTCGGGCTGACCACTTCGCCGGAGTTCGGCTCGACGAACTGGACGCGGACCTACCTCCACGGAACGACCCGAAACCCGTGGAACCCGGAGCGCACGCCCGGTGGTTCCTCGGGCGGTTCCGCGGCCGCGGTCGCCGCGGGGATGATGCCGATCTGCACCGGGAGCGACGGTGGCGGCTCCATCCGCATTCCCTCGTCGTACAGCGGGCTCTTCGGGTTCAAGACGAGCTTCGGCCGGGTCGGCTACGCGGGCAATTTCGACAGCTCGCTCATGTCGGTACCCGGTCCGATGTGCCGGAGCGTGCGCGATGCTGCGCGGTATATCGACGCGATAGCGGGCCCGACGAACAACGATCCCACCTCGTTGCCGCGACCCGCTCGCGCGTACGAAGACGCGGTCGTGTCGGGCGACGCGGCCGCGCGGCTCCGGGGCAAGCGCGCGGCGTGGTCGTCGACCCTCGGCTTCGCGGTCTGCGATCCCGAAGTCGAGAAGCTTGCGTACGAAGCCGCGCTTGCGTTGTGCCACGACGCGGGTATCGAGCTCGTCGACATCGACGTCAACCTGCCGCGTCCGGGGGGCGCGTGGAGCCTGATCTCGAATCTCGACACCGCCGCTGATCATCTCGACGCGGCGCGCGGCCGTTGGGAGGAGGTCACGCCGGTCTCGCGTGCGGGATTGCAGGGGGTCGAGAACGTCAACTCGGAGACCATGATGCGCGGCCTCCGGAGGCGCTTCGAACTGCTCGCGGCCATCGGAGAGGTTTTCGATCAGGTCGACGTGTTGTTGACCCCGACGACCGCGACGACGGCGTTCGTGGCCGAGGGTCCGCCGCCGATGGAGATCGGCGGGCAGAAGGTCGGCGGCATGGGTTCGGTGCCGTACACCGCGCCCTTCAACATCTCGGGCATGCCGGGCGTGAGCATCCCCGCCGGACTCGCCTCCGACGGGCTCCCGGTCGGGTTGCAGGCCGTCGGGCGGCGCGACGACGAAGAGCTCGTGCTCGGGTGCGGCGCGGTGGCGGAAGCCAATCGTCCGTGGCCGAAGTTCGCGCCGCTCGCGTACTCCTGAGCCGGTCCCGGCCGGGCCCGGAGTGATCTTCGCGGCCAGATTGCCGAGCCTGAGTGCGGGATACCCTGCCCCACATGACCGACACCCAGCCGCGCGCGCGTCCTCCGAGGCAGGAGCAGGAGCCCGCGTCGGAAGAGGTCACCGAGGTCGCGCCCGGCGTCCTGCGCATGCAATTGCCGATCTGGATGCCCGGCCTCGGTCATGTGAACATGTACGGCCTCGTCGACGACCGTGGGATATCGGTCATCGATCCCGGGCTCCCCGGCCCCCAGTCGTGGAAGGCGTTGAAGCAACGACTCAAGACCGCCGGGTATCGGGTCAAGGACGTGCACACCGTGGTGGTGACGCACTCGCATCCCGACCACTTCGGCGGCGCGGGCCGGATCGCGCGCGAGGCGGGCGCCAAGCTGATCACGCACAACGCGTTCTCGACGTGGACGGTCAAAGGACCGTCCCCGCAGCGCGCGCTGTCCGAAGGCGAAGCGCGCCGGATCGAGACCGAAGCGGCCGCGTACGCGCAGAGTGTCGACGTCCCGCCCGATGAGCTGCCGACCGTCAACGAGGCCGACGTGTTGCCCGACGACACGATGGAGACCGAGGCGACGTCGAGCCCGTGGGGTGCGATCACGCCGTGGGGCACGACCAACGAAGGTCCGCCGCTCAAACGCCGGATGATGATCAAGGCCATGCGTCTGCTCTTCTCGCCGCCGGAGCCGACCGACCGTGTGCACCACGGCGAACGGCTCCGGCTCGGCAACCGCGACTGGTTGGTGGTGCACACGCCCGGTCACACCGTCGACCATCTGTGTCTCTGGGACCCGGAATCGGGCACGCTCCTCACTGGCGATCACGTGTTGCCGTCGATCACGCCTCACGTGTCCGGCGTGCGCAGGGCCGACTCGTTGCGCTCGTACCTCGCGACCCTCGATCTCGTTGGACAGCTCGAGGGCGTCAAGATCGGATTGCCCGCGCATGGTCATCCGTTCCCCGACGTCGCGGGTCGCGTCGAGGCGATCAAGGAACATCACGCCGAACGGATGCAGCAGCTGCGCGAAGTCGGTCTCGCGCTCGGTCCGGCGTCGGTCGTCGACCTGTCGCACGAGCTGTTCCCGAAGCGGCACTGGGGCACGATGGCCGAGAGCGAGACGTTCGCGCACCTGGAGCATCTCGCGCACTCGGGCGACGCCGAACGGTGGGAGGAGAAGGGCATGCTCGTCTACCGGATGGAACCCGCGGCGGAATCGGCATGACCGCGACCGACACCGAGATCGCGAACGAGTCGGCCGATCTCCTCTCTCAACTCATCCGGAACGAGTGCGTCAACGACGGTACGCCCGAGTCGGGGTTCGAGTCGCGCAGCGCCGACCTGCTCGCGCAGTACCTGGGTGACAGCGGTCTCGACCTGGAGCGTTACGAAGCTCGCCCCGGACGCGAGAACCTCGTCGCGCGCATCGAAGGCACCGATCCGACTGCGCCGACCCTGCTGCTCATGGGGCACACCGACGTCGTGCCCGCGAATCCCGACGGCTGGACCCGCGACCCGTTCGGAGGCGAGGTCGTCGACGGCGACGTGTGGGGCCGGGGCGCGGTCGACATGCTGAATCTCACCGCGACGATGGCGGTCGCGTTCCGGGGGCTCGCGCGCTCGGGTTTCAAGCCGCGCGGCACGCTCGTGTATCTCGCCGTTGCCGACGAGGAGAACCTTGGCACCTGGGGCGCCGAGCACCTGCTCGATCGCGAGAACGACGCGGTGCGCGCCGACTACGTCGTGACCGAGGCCGGCGGGTTCCAGATGCCGACGGCGCGCGGTCCGCGCCTGCCGGTGATCGTGGGCGAAAAGGGTTCGTACTGGTGCCGCATCACCGTGCGGGGAACGCCCGGCCACGCCTCACAGCCGTTCCGCACCGACAACGCGCTCGTGACCGCGTCGGAGATCGTGCGCCGGCTCGCCGAGTACAAGCCACCGAC
>JBEPUZ010000116.1:0-13728 GCA_041691275.1 Actinomycetota bacterium
CGACCGCGTTCGCGATCCGGTCGGCGCCGACCTCCTTCGGGTTGTCGTAGAGGATGGGCATGCCGGTGCGCACACCGGGTTCGAGCACCAACGCCGGGAACCCGAAGTAGCGCTCGGTCATCTGCCGGAGCTCGGCGGTGACGCGCGGCACTCCCGACGAGATCGCGACGCCGGTGATCGCGTTCTCGAACGAGAACCCGTGGAAACCGAGGAACTGCTGCACCATGAGCGCGAGCTCGTCCGAAGTGCGCTCCGCGACCGTGGCGATGCGCCAGTGGTCGACCAGCTCCGCTTGGTTGAAGAGGCCGACCACCGTCTGGGTGTTTCCGGCATCGATCGTCAGCAGCACGGCCAGCTCCTCACGACATGTCCAGGCCGATATCGAACACAGGTACCGAATGCGTCAGCGCACCGACGGAGACGAAGTCGGCGCGGGTGTCGGCATAGGCCGAGATCGTCTCGAGCGAAATGCCGCCCGAGATCTCGAGCTCGGCCACGCCCTCGACCAGGAGCACCGCTTCCCGCACCTGTTCGGGCGTCATATTGTCGAGCAGGATCCGTGTCGCACCCGCGGTGCGGGCCTCGTCGACCTGTTCGATCGTGTCGCACTCGACTTCGATCATGCGGCCCGGCCACATCCGCCGCGCCCGCTCGATCGACTTCGTGATGCCCGACGCGGCAACGTGGTTGTCCTTGATCAGCACCGCGTCGCTCAGCGAGTCGCGATGGTTGTAACCGCCGCCGGCACGAACCGCCGCGCGCTGCACCGCACGTAGACCGGGGATGGTCTTGCGGGTGTCGAGCACGCGCATGTTGCCGCGCACCGCGACCACGTACCGGTGCGTCAAGGTCGCGATACCGCTGCAATGACACAGGAAGTTGAGGGCGACGCGTTCGCCGGTGAGGATCGTGCGCAACCCGCCCGCCACGCGGCCGAGCGCGGTGCCGATCGCGACGTTGTCGCCGTCGGTGACGCTCCATTGCACGGCCAACGACTCGTCGAGCTGCCGATAGGTCTCGGTCGCGAGTGCGGTACCGGCGAGCACGCCGTCGGCGCGGGCCACGAATACTGCTTCAGCCTGCTCACCCTCGTCGATGCACGCGATCGACGTGATGTCGCCGAGGACGCCGAGGTCTTCGGTCAACGCCTCTTCGACTAGACGGCGGACGACCGGACGGGGTGGATCGAAGCTCGACATCAGCGGCCCCGGGCCACGACGCCGGGCAACGCGACGAACACCGGGAACGCGCCGCCGCGTGTGACAAAACGTCCGAGCATCGCGTCGGAGGGCTCTGGGTACTCGAGACGCGTGTGCGCGCCGCGCGACTCGGTGCGCGCGGTTGCCGACGCGACGATCGCACGGGCGACGCGCAACAGGTCGATCACCTCGTAGCTGGCGATCGACCGGGCGGGAAGATCGACCTCGAGCTGCGCGAGGTCGCCGAGCGTGCCCGCCGCGAGACGCAGGCCCTGCGCGTCGCGCACGACACCGCAGTCGGTCGACATCGTCCGTTGCAGCGCGCCGCGGACCTCATCGGGGTCGGTGGCCTCGTCCTTCGGGAGCACGACGGGATCGCCCTCAGGCCGGATCACGGGAAGATCGAGCACACCGGTCATCGCCCCGGTCGACTCGGCCGTGTCCTTACCCGAGAGGATCGCCTCGACGACCCGACGACCGAAGACCAGGCCGTCGAGCAGCGAGTTCGAAGCCAGCCGGTTCGCGCCGTGCACGCCACTGCACGCGACCTCACCGCACGCCCAGAGGTGGTCGAGGGTGGTCGCACCACCGAGGTCGGCGACGACACCGCCCGAGAGGTAGTGCGCGGCGGGCGATACGGGAAGCCATTCCTCGGTGGGATCGAGATTGGCGCGCAGGCACGAGAACCAGATCGTCGGGAAGTGCCGCTCGAAATCTTCGATCATCGTGGCGTCGAGCCAGACGTGGTCCCGGCCCGTTGCCTGCATCCGTTGGTACACGGCGCGCGACACGATGTCTCGGGGCGCGAGATCTGCGAGCGGATGGAGCCCCGTCATGAAGGCGACGCCGTCGTCGTCGCGCAACACTGCGCCTTCGCCCCGCAACGCTTCCGACAGGAGCGGCCGGGGCATGAGCGGGGTGTGCAGCGCAGTGGGGTGGAACTGCATGAACTCGAGGTCGGCGCAGGCGACGCCGGCCTTCAGCGCGAGTGCGATGCCATCGCCGGTCGAGAGCGTGGGGTTCGTGGTGACGGCGAAGCACTGGCCGACGCCGCCCGTGGCGAGCACGACGTCGTTCGCGCGTACGTACTCGACCTGCGCGTCGTCGCGCAGTGCGAGCACGCCGGTGCAACGATCCCGCTCGACCAGGAGCTCGATCGCAAACCAGCCTTCGCGAACCTCGATGACGTCGCTCATGTTGACCGCTTCGACGAGCGCGCGCTCGATCTCGGCGCCCGTCGCGTCTCCGCCCGCGTGCACGACGCGCGCGAGCGAGTGACCGCCCTCGCGGGCCAACAAGAGCTCGGGGCCTTCGGGCGAGGGCTCGGTGTCGAAGTGGGCGCCGAGCAGAGCGAGCTCGCGCACGCGGTCGGGGCCCTCGTTGACGAGGATGCGCACCGCGTCCGAGTCGCACAGGCCCGCTCCCGCGGTCAGCGTGTCGACGAGATGGAGATCAGGCGAGTCGGGCGCCGCGAGCGCGGCCGCCACACCACCTTGCGCGTAGCGCGTCGCAGAGTGCGAGAGGTCGCCCTTGGTCAAGACCAGGACCGACAGGCCCCGCCGCGCCGCGTGGAGCGCAGTCGTCAGCCCCGCGACGCCACTCCCCAACACGAGGACGTCGTACACGACGCGTCAGCCTAGGTGCCGCGTCGGATGGTCGCGCATCCAGACGAGGTTCGAGCCGGCGCGCTGCACCGCCTCGTCCGCGTCGATCGGTCGGTTCGCCTCGTCGACGTGGACGATCTTGGGCGCGTACGCAGCCAGCTCGGCTTCGTCATAGTTGGCGTATGTGATCACGATCACGCGGTCGCCGGGCTGCACGAGCCGGGCCGCGGCACCGTTCAAGATGACGTCGCCCGGGCCACCCTCCATCACGTATGTCTCGAAGCGCACGCCGTTGTCGACATCGAGCACGGCGACCTGTTCGAACTCGCGGATGTCGGCGAGGTCCATCAGCTCGCGGTCGAGCGTGATCGACCCGACGTACTCGAGGTTGGCGCCGGTGACCGTCGCCCGGTGCACCTTCGACTTCATCATCGTGCGGTTCATCGCGTCGCTCCCTTGCTCCCTTGCTGCGCGACCCGGCTGCCCAGGTCGGCATGAACTTCGGTGCCGCGCACGGACAGCACGACATTGTCGATCAGGCGGGTCTCTCCGACCCGGGCCGCCAGCGCGACCAGGATGTCTCCGTCGAGCATCGCCAGGGGCGCGAGCTCGCGGGCGCTGCGCACCTCGACATATTCGAGCGCCACCTCGGGTTCCTTGGCGACGATGCCTCGGATCAGGTCGGCGAGCGCGGCGGCGTCGCGTTCACCGACGCAGGTTGCCTTAGCTGCTGCCGACAGCGCGTGCGAGAGGACTCGAGCGGCGGCGCGTTGGCCGGCGGTGAGGTAGGCGTTGCGGCTCGAGAGTGCGAGGCCGTCGGCCTCGCGCACGATGGGGCAACCCACCACGTTGACCGGCAGGTTCAGGTCTTCGACCAGGCGCGCGACGACGGCGAGCTGTTGCGCGTCCTTGCGCCCGAGGAACGCCGAGCACGGACCGACGATGGCGAACAGCTTGGTGACGACGGTGCCGACGCCGTCGAAGTGGGTCGGACGGGCCGCGCCGCAGAGGTCGTTCGTGAGGGAGTCGACGTGGACCGACGTGAGCGGTCGTCCGCTCGGGTACATCTCGGCGACCGACGGGGCGAAGACGACGTCGACGCCTTCCTGCTCGCAGATCGAGCAGTCGCCGGTGAGATCGCGGGGGTACCGGTCGAGGTCTTCGCCGGCACCGAACTGCAGTGGGTTCACGAAAATCGTGACCACGACGAGGTCGGAGGCGGCTTTGGCCGCTCGCATGAGCGATCGATGGCCTTCGTGCAGGAAGCCCATCGTCGGGACGAGCCCGACGCGGCTGCCCTTGGTCCGCGCGAGGTCGCACTCGGCGCGGAGCTCGGCGATCGTCTCGATGTGCAGCATGCGTTCGGCCTCGCTCGGTTCCGGCCACGAAGGTCCGGACTGGCGGGTCTGACGGCTCGATCGTAGCGCCCGGAAATCGGCGCCCGCCACGCCGCTCCGCCGTCGCTTACCCGCCGAGAACCCGTGTCGACGATTCTTCCGACGAATCGTCGGAACGGGTCGAGCGGGCCCGCCGGCGCGAGTCTCCGCAAACCCGTGTCGGGGATTCCTCGAAGGATTCCCCGGTCGGAACGCGGGCAGGTTCCCGGGATTCGTCGGGAGATTCTTCGCCGGAGCAACTCCGGAGACTCCTCGCCGGAGAAATCCCAGGGATTCCTCGCCGGCGACATTCCAGAGTTTCCTCGCCAGAGAAATTTCGGGGATTCCTCGAAGGATTCCCCGACACGGGTTTGGGGGACGGGGGCCGGCGCGGGCCGTGAGATCAGTGCGGCCGGGCTATTCGTCGGCGGTGGTGCCGGGCTGATGGCGCAGGTCGCCGAGCAGCCGGTCGAGACCCGTATCGCGCCGGCCCGTGAGCCGGGCCGCTTCTCGCGCCAGTGACCGGTACGCGTCGCGCTCTGCGGGATCGAGGTCGCGGAGATGCCGCTCGACTGTCGCGAGGTCGCCTCGGGCGACCGGTCCGGTCAGCGCGGCGGCCGGACCCATCGAGAAAGCATTCTCCACGGATCCGAACACCAATGGAGCGAAGGCGTCGAAGGGCACACCTGCCGTCGCCGCCAGCCGCTCGACCTGACCGAGCAAGCCGACGAGGTGATTCGAGGCGACGACCGCAGCCGCGTGATATCGGCCCCGATCGGCATCGGCCAGCTCGAACGGGCGCATCCCGAGCGAGCGCGCGATCTCCTCGACCGCGGGGTCACCCGCCACCGCGGCCCACGCGCCGACGAGACGCTCGAGACCTACCGAAGTCGACGGAAACGTCTGCAGCGGGTGCAGCGCGCCGACCCGCACTCCCTTCCTGCGCTCCAATAGCGGTTCGAACACGTCGAGCCCGATCGACCCCGCGAGGTGCACGACCAGCGCACCCGGCTCGATCGCAGGCTCGGCCGCGAGCAACACCTGGGCGATGGCGCGGTCGGGCGTGGCCACAAGCACCAGCGCGGCGCCGCGCGCGACTTCCGACACCAGTGCCGGACGAGAGGTGAGACCCGCGGCGGCGGAGGTGGTCGACGGTGCGTCGGGCGCGCGGCCCGCCACCCCTACGACCGTCCAGCCCTGTTCCAACAGGCCCAGCCCGATGGTTGTGCCCGCCCGCCCGGGGCCGATCAAGGCGACGGTGCGCTTTCGTTCCGCCATGGCGACCGCAATGTTACCGGCGCTTCCCGCACCCCTTCCCAGGTCGCGTCCGCATCGACGAGCGCGGGCGCGACGTCGCGCAGCGGCGCGAGGACGAAGCCTCGCTCCCACATGCGCGGGTGCGGCACCGTCAAGACAGGATCATCCTGGCAGAGCTCGTCGTACAACAGCACGTCGACGTCGAGCGTCCGGGGGCCCCACCGTTCGGCGCGCACGCGCTGCGCGTCAGCCTCGATCCGCTGCGCGAGTGCGAGCAGGAGGTAGGGATCCAGCGCGGTCTCGGCCGCGACGACCGCATTCAGGAATGCGTCCTGGGGTGGGCCGCCGACCGGCGCGGTTTCGTAGACCCGGGACACGGCCACGACCTCAATGCCGTCAGCTACCGCCAGTGCGTCGACTGCGAGCTGCAGATAGGCGAGCCGGTCGCCGATGTTCGACCCGAGCGCCAGATACGCCCGACTCATCACCGCTCGCGACCAGCAACGCGGCTCACCGCTCCACGCGCACCGCGACGTAGTCGAGCATGGCGCGCACGGGCGGATGCAGCTTTCGCACCTCGACGATCGCACCCACCACACGCGGGTCGGCGCGACACACGTCGGCGATGCGGGTCGCGAGTCGTTCCAACAAGCGGTACTGCTCCGAGGAGACGATCCGGCTCACGGCGTCGCACACCGCGCCGTAGTCGACCGTGTCCTCGAGCTCGTCGCTCGCGCCCGCTGCCGCGACGTCGACCAGCAGCTCGAGGTCGATCTCGAAGGGTTGCGGACGCAGCTGTTCTTCGGGAAGAACGCCGTGCACGCCCATCTCGCGCAAGCCGGAGATAAGTATGCGGTCCACGGATCGACGTTAGCCGCGTGATAGTCCGGGGGCATGCGGCGCACAAAGATCGTCGCGACCATCGGCCCGGCCACGTCACAGCCGGACTCGATGCGCGCGCTGCTCGGCGCCGGCGCCGACGTGGTCCGGCTCAATGCCGCCCACGCAACCGCCGAAGTGCACACCCAACAGGCGCAGTTGGCGCGCGCGACCGCGACCGATCTCGGCCGCGCCGTCGGCGTGCTGGTCGACCTCCCCGGCCCGAAGATGCGCACCGGCCCGGTGGTCGACGACGAGATCCAACTCGTCTCCGGTGACGAGATCGTGCTCACGTCGATGCCCGTCGTCGGCGATACCGAGCGCGTGTCGACCACCCTGCCCGAGCTCGCCCGTTGGGTCGGGCCCGGCGACGACATCTTTCTGGCCGACGGCGCGATCGTGCTGCGCGTCGTCCACATCGACGACGGCGACGTGCGGTGCGAAGTCGTGCGCGGCGGTGTCCTGCGGTCGCGCAAGGGGATGCATGTGCCGCGCGCCGAGTCGCACGTCGAATCGTTCACCGACGTCGACGCGGCTGCGCTCAAGCTCGCGATCACCATCCGGGCCGATTTCGTTGGCCTCTCGTTCGTCCGCCGTCCCGAGGACATCGAGTCCGTGCGCGCCCGCCTCCCCAAGCGCGGTCACCGACCGCAGCTCGTCGCGAAGATCGAGACCGCGGTCGCGCTCGACCATCTTCCCGGCATCGTCGGCGCGGCCGACGCGGTGATGGTTGCCCGCGGCGATCTTGGCATCCAGGTCGCGGCCCGGCGCGTGCCGCTGATCCAGAAGGAGATCATCCGCTTCTGCAACATGGCGGGGAAGCCCGTGATCACCGCGACGCAGATGCTCGAGTCGATGACCCGGTCGCCGATGCCCACCCGGGCCGAGGTCAACGACGTCGCGAACGCGGTTCTCGACGGCACCGACGCGTTGATGTTGTCGGAGGAGACCGCGATCGGCGAGTACGCGACCGACACGGTGAGAACGATGCACGAGGTCGCCGAGGCCGCGGAGTCGTGGTCGAGGGCGCGCACCACTCCTCAGGGCGCGGCGGCGGCGCTCGACGACGACCGCGTCGCCTGGGCAGTCGCGCACGCGTCAGTACAGGCGGCCGAAGATCTCGGCGTCGCGGCCATCGTCTGCCCGACCCAGAGCGGAACCACCGCGCGCCGGGTCGCCGCGTTCCGGCCGTCGGTCCCGATCATCGGCATCTCCGAACAGACCGAGGTGCGGGGCCGGCTCTGCCTGGTCTGGGGCGTGCAACCCGTCGCCCCATCCGCGGCGGAGGGCGACGACCGCGTCCGTCACGCGGTGAAGACCGCTCGCGAGTGCGGGATCGCGCACAAGGGGGATCTCATCGCGGTCGTCTCCGCGTCCCCGGGAAAGCGCGCGGGCGCGACCGACACCGTCCGCATCGTCCGCGTCTGAACGGCCCGATGCACCCGATGCGCCCGACGCGCTAGAGGATGTCGTTGAGCGTGACGGCGACGATCTCGCGGCCCGAGGAGTCGATGCTCCGGGACGTGAGCTTCTCGACCACCGAGATCGCGTGCGGACCGCGCTCCACGAGACCGCTGAACAAGAGGTACCCGGCGAGCACGCCGAGCACGCGGTCGCCGAACTCCTCGTTGTGCAGATATACGCGCTCGGCCGGATCGTCGAGCAGTTTCGTCAGGGCCGCGTAGATCGACGACAGCCGGGCGACCTGCTCGTCGTGCGGTCCGAGCGGCACGTGGACGTAGGCGACGCCGGCCTCGTCGTACGCATGCAGGTTGTGGGGCGAGTCGAGCAGTGACAACACGTGCGTGAATCCGTTGACGTTCAGCCAGATCAGCTCTTCTTGACGCCGCACCTTGCGGTGGTTCCGGGCAAAGCCGCCCGGCCGCTCCCCCGCGCCGAGACGGTCCTTGATGACCCACGTGAAGTACCGCGGTTGCAGGCCTTGGGCCCAGCGTCCCCGCATCCCGGTCGTGCTCACGCCGCCATCCCCTCGGGAGTTGCGCGTTCGATCGTCTCGAGCAGCACGACCGCCCGCCGCGAGCCGGCGACGTCGTGCACGCGTACGAGCGCGGCGCCCTGCTCGAAACACCAGATTGTCGTCGCGAGCGTGGCGTCGTCACGGCCGGCGGCGTCGTCGTCGGGCCGGCCCGGGCCGTCGTTTGCAACCATACGGTCGAGGAACGACTTGCGCGACGTGCCGACGATCAACGGCATTCCTACGCGCGCTGCGATCTCGGAAAGCCCGCGCAGCAAGTCGATGTTGTGCGCGGCGGTCTTGGCGAAGCCGATACCCGGATCGGCAAGCAGCGCGCGGCGGCCGATGCCGGCCGCGAGCGCACGGTCGACACACGTGCGCAACTCGGCGCTCACCTCGCCCACGACGTCGTCGTAGTGCGGAGCGAGCTGCATCGTGCGCGGCGTGCCCCGCATGTGCATCGCGACGTACGCGGCGCCCGAGCGCGCGACGACGTCGAGCAGTGCGGGATCGGCAGTACCGCCCGAGACGTCGTTCACCATGCGCGCGCCGGCATCCAACGCGGCGCGGGCGACTTCGGCCTTGGTGGTGTCGATGCTGACCGGGACCCCGCTACGTTCACAGAGCGCCCGGACAACGGGAAGGACCCGGCGGAGCTCCTCGTCGGCATCGACCGCATCGGCGCCCGGACGGGTGGACTCGCCGCCGATGTCGAGAATTGCGGCTCCGGCCTCCGCCAGGGCGAGGCCGTGGGCGATGGCGGCATCCGGTTCGAGGAATGCGCCGCCGTCGGAGAAGGAGTCGGGGGTGACGTTGACGATGCCCATGAGGCCCCGCCGCGGCAGATCGGCAACGAGAAGGCGAGGGGCGGCGGTCACGGCCGGAGGTTAGCGAACGGGTCAGGAACGCCCGACGGACGGGCCGATGAGCGACATGACCTCGGCCCGGGTCGCGGCGCTGTCCTTGAACAGGCCGCGCACAGCCGACGTGAGGGTCAGCGTGCCGGGCTTGCGCACTCCCCGCATCGACATGCAGAGGTGCTCGGCTTCGATCATCACGAACGCGCCGCGGGGCTGCAGGACATCGACGATGGCGTCGGCGATCTGGGTGGTCAGCCGCTCCTGGACCTGGGGTCGTTTGGCAAAACCGTCGACGAGCCTCGCCAGCTTCGAGAGCCCGGTGATACGACCGTCGACCCCCGGGATGTACGCGACGTGCGCACGGCCGTGAAACGGCACCAGGTGGTGCTCGCACATGGAGTACAAGGCGATGTCGCGGACCAACACCATCTCGTCGTGGTTGGCCTCGAACGTCACGATCAGGTGGCGCGAGGGGTCTTCGTGCAGGCCGCTGAAGACCTCGGCGTACATCTCGGCCACGCGGGTGGGAGTGCGTTCCAACCCGTCGCGATCGGGATCCTCGCCGATCGCCGACAAGATCTCCCGCACTGCCTTCTCGACCCGCACGAGGTCGACGCCGGTCGCAGTGACACCGTTCAGATCGTCGGTCACGTGTACTTCTTCTCCATGGTGCCGGTGTACTCGGCGATATACGGCAGGTTCCGGTAGCGCTCGTCGACGTCGAGGCCGTAGCCGATGACGAAGTCGGGCGGGATGCGAAAGCCGACGTACTTCAGGTTGGACTCGACCTTCTGCAGACCTTCTTTGACGAGCAGCGCGCAGACTTCGAGCGAAGCCGGGCCGCGTGCCTTCAAGTTCTTGCTGAGGTACGCGAGCGTCAGCCCCGAGTCGACGATGTCCTCGATGATCAGCACGTGGCGATCGGTCAGATCGAGATCGAGGTCCTTGATGATGCGGACGACGCCACTGGTACGGGTCGCCGACCCGTACGACGACACGGCCATGAAGTCGAACTCGACGGGCAGGTCGATGGCTCGGGAGATATCGGCCATGAACATGAACGCGCCTTTGAGGATGCCGACGAGAAGCGGGGGATGGTCGTCGTAGTCGTTCGCGATCTCCTTGCCGAGATCGCGAATGCGTTGTTGCAGCTCTTGTTCGTCGACGACGATCCGACCGATGTTCGGGTCGTTCATGTTGCAGCGGGCTCCGCGCTCAGCCAGAGGAAACGCCGCGTGCCGGCGGTTACCCGGACGCGATGACCAATACGGTAACCGACGACCCATACGGCTCCGTCGCCGACCACCACAGGTGCCGACCACCGCATGCCCGCGGCGATTCCGGCTTCGGCCTGGGCGTCGTGCACCAACTTCGAGCCGCTCCGGCCCAACGGTCGGAAGCGTTCGCCGGTCGCGGCCGCGCGGATCAGCACCGATGCCGGAACCAGGTCGGCGTCGCATACCGCGCGGTCGCGTCCGTCAGGCCAGGCCACGGGAGGTGCGTGCTCGATCCAGGCCTCGATCTCGACGCTCGCGAAACGGGCGCGACCCGGGAGCTCGAGCGGCACGGGTTCGACCGGCGCGGAAGTCACCTCGCCGTCACCGACGGTCGTTCCCGCGGTCCCCGCCGTCCCCGGGATCCGTACGAGTCGACCGCCCACCCGCTCGATCCGGTCGCCGCCGGGGAGCTCGGCTGCGCGCGCGTCGCCGCGGGCGACCGCGAGGACCCGCTCGACCGTGCCCGAAGCGGGAAGGTTCGGGGAGGCGAGCCAGCGCCGGACGACCCTGCGGGCCAACGCGGGAGGAAGCGAGCGCAGCGTTCGGGCGTCGTCGGGCTCGTGGACCGCCGCGAGCGATTCGAGGAGCGCGTCGTCGTCGCGCATCAGATCGGCTTGCCGGGCCAGCACCTCGACGAGATCGCGACCGGCGCCGGCCTCGAGGCGCGGGATGACTTCGCGGCGCAACCAGACCCGACGGTGGTGCAGATCGTTGTTCATCGGATCAGGCGCGGGCACGAGGCCGAGCCGGGCGCAGAGCTCGTGCGTCTCGCGGCGGCGGAAACCGAGCAGCGGACGGCGCACGAAGCCGCGTTGCGGAGCCATGCCCGACAGGCCAGTGGTTCCCGCGCCTCGCAACATCTGCAACAGCACGGTCTCGGCCTGATCGTCACGAGTGTGTGCGACGAGGATCGCGTCGGCTCCGACGAGGGCGCGCACGCGCTCGAGCGCGGCGTACCGCGCGTCGCGCGCACGGGCCTCGAGGTTCGCACCCAGCGTGATGTCGACGTACTCGATGTGCACCGTCGCGCCGAGTCTCCGCGCCGCCGCGCGCACCGTGTCGGCGTCGTGCGCGGTACCCGCGCGCAATCCGTGATCGACGTAGACCGCGTGCACTTCGGCCAGGCGTTCGCACGCGAGCGCGAGGAGCGCGAGCGAATCAGCGCCACCACTGCACCCGACCACGACGCGCACATCGGGCGCGAGATCGGCGAACGCGCCGCGGAAGATCACACCCGGGCGGTGGCGACGCGCGCGAGCCAGTCTGCCGGCTCGGTGAGCTCCGCCACCGTGGGCAGGTTCTCGGAACGCTGCCACACCGCGTCGAACGCAGGGCGCCCGCCGATTGCGTAGACGCCCCGAACGAACTTCTCGCCCACTTCGTACTGCTTCATCTTCTGCTCGATGCCGAGCAGCTTCTGCAGCGTGCCGGTGATGCCGCCGACCTTGCGCCGCTGCGAGAGCACGCGTGACATGCGCTCCTGCCCGGCAACGTGCTCGCGGCCGAGATCGTCCATAACGACGTTGCCGTGGCCTTCGAGCACTGACATGAGCGCTTGCACCTGCCCGAGGACCCCGCGCTGAGCCGGCGACGCGAACAGTCCGACGAGCCCGCCTTCGTCGAGCGGATTGCGCCCGGCCCGCACCTCCTCCACCGCGGCCGCGACCGCCTTCAGCATCGTCGTCGGATCGGGATCGACGAGATCGAGGGTCTGGCGCACCAACCCGAGGAAGTATTCGCGCATCCACGGCACTCCCGTGAACTGGGCGCGGTGCGTCACCTCGTGGATGGCGATCCACAGCCGGAAGTCGTTCGGCCGGAAGGCGAAGCGCTTCTCGAGCGAGAGGATGTTGGCGCCGACGTAGTAGACCGCGTCGCTCGTACCCCCGCCGGGCGTCTCGTCGGGAACGAGGAGGTCGTACTGCCCGAGCACTCGCTTGGCGAGATAGCCGAGGAGGCCGCCCATCTCGGTGGCCGCGACGCGCCGGCTGACGGGCGCGAGCGGATTGTGCGCGAGGCGGTCGCCGAAGCGTTGCATCAACGGGTCGAGGAGCGATCGCATCGACGAGATGTTCGACTCGACCCAGTCGCGACGATCGAGCACACGTGCCGAAGCGTGCCCGGGCGCGCGCAGCCCGGTGTACCCGGCTACGAGGTCTTCGGCCCGGGTGGTGAGCACGTCGAAATCGGCCTGGAGTGAGGTCGCGAGATAAGAGTCGGCTAGCGGATCGCTCCCCGCGACGAAGCGGGCGACGCGCCGAGCCGTGGCCCAGTCGACGGGATCGGGCGCCCGCCCAATACCTTCGACGGGGGCGTTCACTTGCGCGGGCGACCCTTGGTCTCGAGCCGACCGACCTTGACCCAGTAGCCGACGGCCAACTGAATGATCACCGTGAAGAAGCCGATCGCGAGCAACGGGGCGATCCAGAAGAACCAGAGCTTGCCGCCGCTGCTTCGGGCGACGAACGCATGGATGCCGAAGACCAGACCGACGAGACCCAGAATGAATCCGAAGATGATCGCCGTAACGGTGGCAGCCCTCACCAGTCCTCCTCGACCCGGAAAGCCCTCATCGTAGAAGGCCGTGGCTGCATCGTAGGAGGCAGCCGCCCCGCCCGATCATTCGGAGGGCGGGATCATTCGGAAATGGGGTCGGACCGCTCCACGATCCCCAGCGCGACCGCTATCCGGAGCCTGAGCTCTTCCGGAACCTGTTCGCGGCATTTCGACACGACGACCTGGCGGAGGTCGACCTCGAACGTGAACGCCTCGCCGCACGGCGGGCAGTCGTCGAGGTGACGGGTGATCGCGCGCCGCTTCCAGACGGTCAGCTCACCGTCGAGATACTCGTAGACGCGCAGATGCGTCTCCTGGCAATCCATGGCGTCCGTCACCCCCCGGTCGCGGACTCGACACGCGGGCGAAGGTTGTTCCGCTCCGCATAGTCCCACAACTTCTTCTGCAACGCCCGCCGCCCACGGTGGATCCGGCTCATGACCGTCCCGATCGGCACGTCGAGGATTTCGGCGATCTCCTTGTAGGAGAAGCCCTCGACGTCTGCGAGGATCACCGCCATCCGGAACTGCTCGGGGATCGACTCCAGCGCTTCTTTGACCTCGGAGTCGGGAATGCCCTCGAGCACCTCGGCTTCAGGCGTGCGCGTGGCGTCTGCGGTCTCCAGCCCACCGAGCCGGCGAAAGATGTAGAAGTCCTCGACGTCGTCGAGATCGACCTGCTCCGGACGCCGCTTCTTGGCGCGGTACTGGTTGATGAACGTGTTCGTGAGGATCTTGTAGAGCCA
>JBEPUZ010000117.1:0-13699 GCA_041691275.1 Actinomycetota bacterium
GCGCAGTCCGGAGGCCCGGACGTTGGGGCAGGCCGCACGGGCGATCGAGGGCAGGAGGACGTAGCCGCATGAATGAGGCGCAGTCCGGAGGCCCGGACGTTGGGGCAGGCCGCACGGGCGATCGAGGGCAGGAGGACGTAGCCGCATGAATGAGGCGCAGTCCGGAGGCCCGGACGTTGGGGCAGGCCGCACGGGCGATCGAGGGCAGGGAGGACGTAGCCGCATGAATGAGGCGCAGTCCGGAGGCCCGGATGTCGGAGCAGGCCGCACGGGCGATCGAGGGCAGGAGGACATAGCCGCATGAGTGAGGCATTTGAGAAGGCGCGGGCGGAGGTCGGGGTCATCGACACGATGATCGGGTTCCCGGCCCCGCGCGAGGAGCAGGCGAAGCACTACGACTTCATCCGCGCCCAGACGAACGACGCCGACAGCCAGGAGTGGGAGTTCCCCGCCCAGTACATGTTCAAGGGCGTCCCCCACTACGACCGCGTCGACGATCCCGTCGAGATGCTCATGGCGAAGATGAAGCAGCACGGCATCACGAAGGCGCTGACGGGCATGTCCTCCGACGGCAACTCGAAGATCGCGCTCGAGCGCTATCCCGACAACTTCGTCGCGTCGACGAACACCGACCCGAATCAGGGCATGGACGCGGTACGCAAGCTCGACGAAGACGTACGCGTCCACGGCGCCAAGGCCACGCATTGTTGGGGCACCGGCCTCATCCCGCAAGTTCCGTTGAACGACAAGAAGATGTACCCGATCTATGCCAAGTGCATAGAGCTCGACATCCCGATCTTCGTCTACGCCGGCGTTCCCGGTCCTCGCATCCGCTTCGCGCCGCAGGATCCCGCGCTGCTCGACGAGGTCTGCTGGTTCTTCCCCGAGCTCAAGATCGTGACGCGCCACGGTGGTGAGCCCTGGACGCAGTTGATGGCAAAACTGCTGCTCAAGTGGCCCAACCTCTACTACTCGACCTCTGCGTTCGCGCCGAAGCACTACAACCGCGACATCATCGACTTCGCGAACACACGCGGCGCCGACAAGGTCATCTACGCGGGCTACTACCCCATGGGCCTCGACATCGACCGGATCTTCGTGGAGCTTCCCGACGTTCCGTTCCGCGACCACGTCTGGCCCAAGTTCCTCTACGAGAACGCGGCACGCGTGTTGAATTTGTAGTAACCCGTACCCGGAGTCGGAGCGCCCAGTGATGGGTGGTGCCCACGATGGGCACGGGAAACGGGGCATGGATGGGGCCGCTCGCCGGTGTCAAGGTCATCGAGTTACCGAACATCGGTCCCGTGCAATTCGCGGGCATGTTGCTGTCGGATCTCGGTGCCGAGGTGCTGCGCGTCGACCGTGCCTCCGATGTCGCGACGGGGCGTTCGGTCGCCGGTGGAAATGCATCGGCGTTCTCGGTCATCGACCGCGGCCGGCGCAGCATCGGTGTCGACCTGAAGAACGACGGTGGCGCCGAGGTCGTGCTGCGCCTCTGCGAGAACGCCGACGTGTTGCTCGAGGGATTCCGTCCCGGCGTCGCCGAGCGCCTCGGCGTCGGGCCCGATGCGTGCCGCGCCCACAACGACGCGCTCGTGTACGCGCGCATGACCGGCTGGGGGCAGACGGGCCCGCTCTCGGGTGACGTCGGGCACGACGTGAACTACCTGTCGGTGGCGGGCGTCCTGTGGCACCTGGGTCCGGACGGACACGCCCCGGTACCGCCGATCAACCTCCTCGCCGACTTCGGCGGAGGTGGATCGCTCGTCGTGATGGGCATCCTGGCCGCGCTGGTCGAACGCGGGCACTCGGGTGTGGGGCAGGTGATCGACGCCGCCATGATCGACGGCAGCGCCCAGCTCATGAGCATCTTCTGGGGCATCGACGAGATGGGCGGCTGGGGGCCGCGGGGCACGAACCTGCTCGACGGCGGCGCGCACTTCTACAACGTGTACGAGACCGCCGAAGGCGGGTACGTGTCGCTCGCCGCGTACGAGCCGAAGTTCTACGCGAACTTCGTACGCCTGATCGGACCGCTCGGCTTCGACGACCTCGACGCGAGCGCGCAGATGGACATGGCGCAGTGGCCCACGTTGAAGACGCGTCTCGCCGAACTCTTCCGCACCAAGACGCGCGATGCATGGATTGCGTTCTTTGCGGGAACCGAAGTGTGCTTCGCGGCCGTGCTCCCGATGTCGGAAGCGCGCACGCATCCGCACAACGTCGCGCGCGACATGTTCGTCGACGTCGAAGGTTCCTCGCATCCGGCGCCGGCGCCCCGCTTCAGTCGCACACCGACTGCGGTGCAGGGCGCACCGGTGAAACCTGGTGCGCACACGGAAAGTGCCCTACTGGAATGGGGCTTCACCGCCAGCGAGATCGCCCACCTGAAGGAACTTGGTGCGATCTCGTAGTCAGGCGCGTCCTCCGGCCTAATCAGTTCAATCCTGATCCAAGCTCACATGCCGTGGGGATCGCGAGCATGAACTCGCGCTCAGTGGCGACACAGCCAACGATTTCGCCGCTCTCGCCTACTTGATCAGGTCGCCTCGAGAGCTGCCGATTGGGTGGGGTCCGCGTACCGACCTGGGGGGTCGTTTTGTTCTTCTCTTTGTTTCGTGCTGACCGGAAGCTGTTGGCACCGGCCGCGAGCGACGGAACTCCTCGTCGATCGAGGGCGAGCGTGCGTACGCGTATCGGTGTCGTCGTCACCGTGATGTGCACAGTCGGCGCCGTCGGTGCCGCAATGCTGCGGGGCGCAGCCGCGACCGAACGTCCTGCCGTCGCGAAACTGGGCTTCTACCCCGGCTACGGCAGCGCGGCTCGCCTCAACTCCCTGGACGCTTGGCTCGGGCGCAACACGCGCTACGTCGTGCAGTTCGCCGACGCTGCCAACGCGTCGCAGTTCGAGGCCAGTATCTGGGGACAGACCGTGTTCACAGGATCGTTGAAGACGATCGCGAGCCGGACCACGCTCGTCGAGTCGGTCCCGTTGACGTTCGGGCTCGGGTTCGGTGCATCGAAGGCGCAGCACGCGGCCGCGCTCAACGCCACGCTGGCCGGCCGCAACGACGCCGCGTACCGGGCCGGTGCGCAACACCTGAAGAACGCCGGTTTCAACGGTGTCGTGATTCGTCTCGGTTGGGAGTTCGACGGCGCGTGGATGCCGTGGTCGGCGGTCGGCAACGAAGCCCTCTGGGCGCGCACGTTCCGCCACGTCCACGACGTGTTCAAGTCGGTACTGCCGAACGCGCGCTTCGACTGGAACGGCGATCCCCGTTGGATGCAGGGCGAGCTCGCGGCCTACCCCGGTGACGGCTACGTCGACATCATCGGACTCGACGTGTACGACAAGGGCCTCCAGGCACCGTGGAACCCTTCGACGTTGTCGTGGTCGGATCCGTCGGCCGCGTTCGACACCGACCTGCCCAGCTTGATCTTCCAGCGCGACTTCGCGATCGCGCACGGCAAGCAGGTGAGCTATCCCGAATGGGCGCTCTCGAGCGGCGGTGCGGAAGCGGCGAACGGCGCCGGCAGCGACGACCCGACGTTCATCCAGCGCATGTACGACTGGATGAACAGCTTGCCCGGAAGCGGTCCGGGCAGCCTGGCGTACCACTCGTACTTCAACGAGGACGCGCCGAACGACGGAAATCACGTCCTGTCGCACTTCCCCAACGCCCAAAACCGTTTCCGCGCCCTGTTCGGGGGCGGGGTCTCGACGGCCTCGGCGCCGACGTGGCCGGTCAACGTCCACCCCTGCGCATCGGTCTCGGCCGCGGCCCACAAGCCCGGCTACTCGTTGCTGGCCGCGAACGGCATGGTGTACTCGTTCGGTGGTGCCTGCAACGCGGGTCATCCCACCGGCCTGACCACCGGCATCGCGACCCGTGCGGACGGCAAGGGCTATTGGGTCGTCGACGCGTTCGGCAACGTGAGTCATTTCGGTTCGGCGACCAACCACGGCGGGCACCCGACACTCGGTACCAGTGAGATCGTGACCGCGATCTCGGCGACGCGTACGGGGAACGGCTACTGGTTGTTCTCGAGCAAGGGGCGCGTGTACGCCTACGGCGACGCGCACTTCTACGGCGACATGCGGGCCAAGGCACTCAACGGTTCCGTGATCGCATCGGCGGCCACGCCGACCAGCCACGGCTACTACATGGTTGGCTCCGACGGCGGCGTGTTCAACTTCGGTGACGCCCGGTTCCGCGGTTCCATGGGCGGCACGCACCTGAACAAGCCCATCGTCGGTCTGTCGTCGACGACCAACGGTCGCGGTTACTGGTTGGTCGCGTCGGACGGCGGGGTGTTCGCGTTCGCCGCGCCGTTCCGGGGATCGATGGGGAGTCGCCCGCTGGTCGAACCGGTCAACGGGTTGGTCGCGTACGGAAACGGCTACCTCATGGTCGCCTCCGACGGCGGGGTCTTCGACTTCTCCGACAAGGCGTTCTCCGGCAGTCTCGGCAACAACTCGCCGTCGGCCCCTATCGTCGGCATCGCAGCGGTCGGGCACTGAGTGAACGACGATTGCACTAGCTGCCGAAAGCAGCCAGACCGACGATCGGCGCGGTCGGCGGATGCGTGGCGAGACTTCCTGCGAACGCTCGGTTCGAGAAGTCGAAGACACCGCCGTCGGCCGCCGCCATCAAGTACCCGTTGCCGTAGGCCACGAGCCCGTCGACCGGTTGGTTGAGGCGGGCACCGCCCATCGAGCCGCGGAACGGCGCGTCGAACGCAAACACGCCACCGTCCGATGCCACGAGCCAATAGCCATTGCCGCTCTGGGTCGATGACATCCCGATGACGGGCCGATTGAGCCGGAGGCCGCCGGTCGAGCCGTGGAACCTTGCGTCGCCGAACGCGAAGATGCCGCCGTCGGAGCCGACCATGTAATAGCCGTTCCCCGACGGGGTCGCGGTCGACGCGACGATCGGACCGTTGAGCGAAAGCCGGCTCAGATCGCCGTAGAGATGCGCGTCGCCGAACGCGAACGCGCGGCCGCGACTGGAGAACAACCAGTACCCGTTGCCCGTCGGGGTCGCCGCGATCGTCGTGACGAGCTCGTTGCTCAGCAACGCCGGTGATCCGCCGTGGAAACCTGCGGAACCGTGCGCGAACACGTCACCGCGCGCGTCGGTGATCCAGTACCCGCGCCCGTCGCGGCGAGGTGCCATCGCGGTCGCGGCCGGGACGAGGCCGGAGAAGCCGACCGCGCCTCCGAACGGATACACGTGACCGTCGGCGCCGAGCATCCAGTAACCACCCCTCGCGATCGCGGGCTTCACCGGGACCCCGGGCGGTGTGGGCTTGGTCGGGATGATCGGCGTCGGCGCGGTCTCGACCGTCGGGCTGAAGCCGGCGTCGGGCGCGAAGTCGGAGAACGGCATCTCGTCGGCCGCGAAATGCATCTGCACCCGGAACTGGAACTTCAGGCCTACGGGCAGGCAGTGCGTCGGGAAGGTCGCCGTGTAGCCGTACCCGGCGACGACGGCGGCCGCGCCGAGGCACGGCGGATCCGATGTACCGACCGGGCTCAGGGACGCAACCACGGTGCCTTGCGGGCCGGAGCCGATAACCACCAGATAGTCGGGGAACTCGTCGCCGTCGGTGTCGAGGCCCCAACGAATTGCGGCCGTTCCGTTCAACCATTCGGAGTTCGTCGCGGGATCAACCGGCGACTTCACCTTCACTCCGAAGATGATGCTCGTCGTGTACTGCGCGAATCCCGATCCGAGGATGTCGCCGGCCGGAATCGACACGTCACCTTCGGGATCGGTCACGGTGTCCGGAGCCGGCTGCTTCGCGGCGACGCCGTTCGCCTTTGCACCGACAGGAGTCGCCGAGAACGCCATGACCGCGAGCAATGCAACGCAGAACCCGATCGATGCACGTGTCCACATGAGCCGGGCCCCCGGGATTTTGTCGTCCTACGGCGCGCTCAGATCGCGGACAGAGCCGATCGATCGAGCATACGCACGCACGGTCGCGTGGGCGCGGTTCTTCGGATCGGGCCCGGCCTCAGTCGGGTGTGACGGTGTCAGCCGCGCGCCAGCAGTACCAGGCCACCAACGAACGGTACGGCTCGAACGGGTCGCCGAGCGCCTCGAGTTGCTTGGGTGTCGGGGTCGGATCGATCTCGTAGATGCGGGCAAAGCCGGCGCGCACACCGAAGTCGCCGGTCGGCCAGACGTCGAGGCGGCCCATCTGGAACATCAGGAACATGTGCGCGGTCCACTCACCGATGCCGCGTACGAGGACCAGCTCGCTCACGACCTTCTCGTCGGACAGGCGCGCGACGCGATCGAGCTCGACGAGGCCCTCTTCCACCTTGGTGGCGAGATCGACGATCGACGTGGCCTTGGCATTCGAGAGGCCCGCGCCCCGCAGCCGCTCGAACGGCATCGCGAGCACGGCTTCCGGAGTGGGCGGACCGTCGAAGAGCGCTTCGAACCGTCCGTGGATCGCGGCCGCGGCCCGACCGGCAAGCTGTTGGTAACAGATCATGCGCGCGAGCTCGGCGAAGTGCGAGCGCGTGCGCCGGACGCGATGGAGCTCGGGGACGCCGTGCTCGGCCAGCATCCGTTTCATCACCGGGTCGCGTCGCGACAGCTCGCGCGCGGCGTCCGCGACTACCGCCTTGGTCGCCATCGGCCGTCAGTCTGCCCGACGCGGATACACGAGCAGCGCGTCGGGCTCAACCGTGAGTCGCACGTTGTCCCCGACAGCGGGCGCACCGGCCGGCGCGACGACCAGTGTCAGCGGCGGCCCGGACCTCGCGACCACGCTCAGCTCGAGGTGGGTTCCGGTGAAGGTGGAACGGACGATCGTCGCGTCGATGGTGCCGTGCCCGTCGATGCGGGCGCCATCCGGCCGCACGACCGCGTCGACGAGGCCGGCGGGTTCGCGGGTGCGCGCGAGGATCGGCCCCCACGGGGTCTGGACCCAACCGTCGCGCACCTCCGCCTCGACGACGGGCCCGAATCCGAGGAACGTCGCCGTCCACGCGTCGAAGGGCGCTTGCCACACGTCGACCGGCGCGCCTACCTGCACGATGCGGCCGGCGCGCATGATCGCGACCCGCGTCGCCACCGCGAACGCCTCCTCGTGATCATGCGTGACGTACAACGCCGGGAGCGCGGCCCGATCGAGAATCGAGCGGATCTCACCGAGCAGGCGGCGGCGCCAGAGCCGGTCGAGCGCGCCGAGTGGTTCGTCGAGCATCAACAGGCGCGGCGAGACCGCGAGGGCGCGGGCCAGGGCCACCCGTTGCTGCTCCCCACCCGAGAGCGACGCGACCCTCCGCGTACCAAACCCCTCGAGTCCGACCAGCGCCAGCACGTCGTCGACCCGTCGGCGCCGGGCGGCACGATCGCGTGACGTCATGCGGAGACCGAACTCCACATTTCCGGCCACGTCGCGGTGCGGGAAGAGCGCGTACTCCTGGAACATCAAACCGAACCGTCGTTGATGGGGCGCGCTCGTCGCGAGATCCTCTCCGTCCCACGAGATGGTCCCGCCCTCGAGACGCTGCAGACCGGAGACGGCGCGCAACAACGTGGTCTTGCCCGATCCGCTCGGCCCGAGGACGGCCACCGTTTCCGCCGGTTCGAGGTCGAGGTGGATCCCGTCGAGGATTCGGCGCTCGCCGACCTGCACGACCGCGCCGGCGATGCGGAGCACCTACAGCTCCCCGAGATCGCGTACGCGCACGCGTTCGATCGCGAACACGACAACCGCGGTCAGGAGCATGAGGATCACCGACATCGCGAGCGCCTGGTCGACGTTGATCTCGCCGGGCCGGGCGAGGAAGCGTTGGATGGCGATCGGTACCGTTGGCCAGTCGGGGCGGGCGATGAACAATGTCGCCCCGAACTCGCCCAACGACACCGCCGCGCAAAACCCGGCCGCGACCAGGAACGCCCGTGCGGTGATGGGGAGGTCGACTTCACGCCAGACCCGACGGCGTGACGCGCCGAGCATGGCAGCCGCGTCGCGCAGCTTCGGGTCGATGCTCCGCAACGCGGGGACGACGGCGCGGACCACGAACGGGACCGCGACGACCGCGTGCGCGATCGGGACGAGCAGCGGCGAAGTGGCGAAGCTTCCCGGGGCGTGTTGGAACGCCAGCAGGAATCCGAACCCGACGGTGACCGCCGACGTGCCGAGGGGAAGCATCAAGAAGGCGTCGAGCGAGCGCGTGACCCCGCCGGGACGCGATGCGATCGCGACTGATGCGAGCCCTCCGACGATCAGCGCGATCACGGTCGCGATCGCGGCGAATTCGATCGAGTTCCGGACAGCCGCCCACGGCGAGACGAAGAGCGTGTTGGTCGACGCACTCGAACCGAGGGCGCGGAAAGAGCCGACGCTCCAGTGCCCGCCGACGTGCAACGAGCGCCAGACCAACACCGCCAGCGGACCGCCGAGAAACAGCGTCGTGACGGCCAGGACCGCACCGACCACCCCCTTCTCCCGTCCGTGAGGGCGACGGGCGGCGTCGGCGCCGCCGACGAGGCGCTGGGCGACGCCGCGCCGCTCCTGGGCGCGCGCGAGGGCGAACACGACGGCGAGCACCGCCACGATCTGCACGAGTGCGAGCGCGGCCGCGGTCCGAAGATCGAACAACTCCACCGCCTGGCGGTAGATCTCGACTTCGAGCGTTGCGTGCCCGGGATCGGCCAGGAGCAGCGCGACGCCGAACGACGTGAACGTGAACAGGAACACGATCGACGCCGCGGCGATGATCGAGGGTGCGAGCAACGGCAGGGTCACGTGCCGGAACGCACGGAATCGCGACGCGCCCAGCATGCGCGCCGCTTCCTCGCGCCGCGGATCGAGGTGCGCCCAGAATCCCCCGACCGTGCGCACGACGACCGCCACGTTGAAGAACACGTGCGCGATCAGCATCGGCGCCACCCCGCGTTGCCAGTGCAGGAACGCGAGCGGTCCGCCGGGCCGCAGCATCGCCAGGAACGCGGTCGCGACGACCACGGTCGGCAACACGAAGGGCACCGTGACGAACGCGCGGAAGGCCCGGCGGGCGGGGAAGTCGAAGCGGGCGACCACGTACGCCGCCGGGAGCCCGACCGCGAGCGTGAGCACCGTGGACAACGCGGCCTGCCAGAGCGTGAACCATGCCACCCGGCGTAACGCGGGGTCGGCGAGGACGTCGCCCAGGGCGTCGGCCCGGAGCGAGTGCGCGAAGATCGAGACGAGCGGCCACGCGAAGAACACCGCGAGGAACGCGATCGGTACGCCGATCTGCGCGATGCGCACACGCCGGCCCGCACCGGGACGGCCGGACTCGGCGCGGCTGCTCATCGCACGACGAGATCCGTCCACTGTTTGATCCAGTCGTTGCGCTTGGCCGAGATGGTGGCGGGATCGATCGAGTACGGATGGGGCGGATCGACCGCGAACTTGGTGAACTCGGGGGGAAGCTTGGCCCCCGTGACCACCGGGTTCACGTACATCTGGAGCGGCATGTCCTCCTGGAACTCGCGCGAGAGCATGAAGTCGACGAGCGCTCGCGCGCCGGGCACGTTGTGGGCGCCGTGCAGCACCCCGGCGTACTCGAACTGGCCGAAGCACGTCGACGCGACGACACCGACCTTGGGCGTGTCGCGATGCGGGCTCGACCCGACGACATCAGCGGCCGGATCCGACCCGTACGACACCACGATGGGCCGGTCACCGTTGGCGCCGCCCGCGGTGAAGTCGGTCTCGTACGCGCCGGTCCAGTCGTCGTCGACCCGTACGCCGTTGCTCTTCAACGCGCTCCAGTAGTCGCGCCAACCGGACTCGCCCTTCGCCGCGATCGTCGCGAGGAGGAAGGCGAGGCCCGGAGACGAGGTCGACGCGTTCTCGACGACGGTGAGGTTCTTGTACGGCGCGGCGACGAGATCGTCGAGCGACGCGGGCGCGGCCGGATGCCCGTCGTGCCCGAACCACGACGCGTCGTAATCGACACACACATCGCTCTTGTCGATCAGCGTCACGCGGTGCTCGTTGTCGGTTTGCAGCGCGGTGGGCACGGCGTCGAGACCTTTGGCCGTGTAGGAGTCGAAGATCCCTGCGTCGAGGGCCCGGGTGAGGAACGTGTTGTCGACGCCGAACAAGGCGTCGGCGACGGGATGGCTCTTGGTCAGGATCGCCTCGTTCACCATGACGCCCGCGTCGCCGGGTTGCACGAGCTTCACCTGATAGCCGGTCTGTTTGGTGAAATCGGCGAGTACCTTCTTCGAGACCGCGAACGAGCTGTGCGTGAGCAGCCGGACCGTGGTGATCTTGGGCGCGACCGTCGACGGCGAGCCTGCCGTTGATGCCGCCGGCTTCGCACTGCTGCCGCATGCGGCCGCGACCACGAGCGCGACGATCAGTGCGCCGAGAACCCGGACCCGTCTCACCCGACACCTCCGAAAGGCTGGATGACCAGGAGCGTTCCGACGTCGAGGACGACCGACGCCTCACTTGCGATGAGCACGTTGCTGACGCCGCGCGACGTGCCCGGTCTCAGCGTCGCCCCGCGCAGCGGATACTGCAGTCCGTCGGTCGTGATGCCACACGCGTCGCCCCCGACCGGGAGCAGCGTGACGAGCGAGCCCGGTCGACCGACCAGCGTTCGTGCCGGTCGCCCCCCTTGCAGGACCACGACGTACGCGTCGCCCGGACGGGCGTCGATCTCGAGATCGGCGAAACGCGCAGACGCGAGCAGCGTGAAGTTTGCCAGTAGGTGATCGAGCCGCCCTCCGGCGCCGCCGACGACGGTGATCAGGCGGGCGCCGTGTTCGCGCGCGACGTCGAGTGCGAGCTCGAGATCGGTCGCGTCCTTTTCCGCGGGATGGCGTTCGATCACCGCGCCCGCGACCCGCGCCCGCTCGATCGCGGCCGGGTCGGCGGAGTCGAAGTCACCGACGACGTAGTCGACGTGCAACCCGAGCAACTCGGCCTGATGCACGCCCGAGTCGGCAGCGATCACGACCGCATCCGGCGCAAGCAGCCTGGACAGGTGCGGCTCGACGGGATCTCCTCCCGCGAGCACGATGGCGGCGCGTGTCACGCGCATCCCTCCCTCCGCCGGCATTACCCGGTGCAGGTTCGAGGGGTCGGTGGCAGGGCGCTTCGTGCGCTGTCCACCCTCTCAGCCCGGTGACCTCCGAGCTCCCCGTGGGTGTGTTGTCGCCCGAAGACTAACCGTTGCCTCGTGCGGCAGGAGTGCCGGTTACTTGGTGGAGAGCAGCGCGATCGTGGCCCCGCCGACGGTGGCGGGGAAACCGAGGTACTCGGCATCACCGAACGCAACGATGTTTCCGTTGCCGGTCGCGATCCAGTAGCCCGTGCCGGTCGGAGTGACGAGCATACGGGCGGCACCGAAGTAGTTCCGGTTGCAGGCACCGGTGTCTCCGTACCACTTGGCATCGCCGAACCGGTAGACGTGACCGTCCTCGGTCATCATCCAGTAGCCCTTGCCGGTGGCAGTGCGCTGCATCGACACCACCGACGACGTGAGCTTGGCCGAACCGAGTGAGCCGTAGAAGTGGGCGTCGCCGTAGCTGAAGATGCCGCCGTCGGAGGCGAACAGCCAGTAGCCCTTGCCGCTGGCGGTGCGTTCCATGCCGAGCACGGGCTTGTTGAGCCGGATGCTGCCCGTCGAGCCGTAGAAGTGGGCGTTCCCGAACGAGAAGATCCCGCCGTCGTCGGCGACGAGCCAGTAACCGCCGTCGTTGGTGGTGCGCTCCATGCCGTTCACCGGCTTGTTCAGCCGCATGTTGCCCGTCGAGCCGTAGAAGTGCGCGCCGCCATAGCTGAAGATCCCACCGTCGCGTCCGAGCAGCCAGTAGCCCGTGCCGCCCGACAGGGACTCACCACCGGTGAGCGCTGCGCTCAGCCGCATGGCGTGCGTATCGCCCATGAACCTGGCGTCGCCGAACGGATGCACCACCGAGTCGCGGGTCACGTCCCAGTAGCCGGTGCCCGACTTCGTTCCCGCGACGGGTGGCGCGTAGGCGATACATGCGCCGGCCTCGCCGGCCTCGACGAGCGCCTGCGAATACATCTGGATGATGCGCAGCCCGTACCCGCTCGCCGACGCCCAGATCAGCTTGCCGCACGGGCAGTTGTTGCCGCCGAAGTACTCCCATAGAGGCGCGTCACCGGCGCGGTCGGACGGTGCCGAGATGAACCGGTTCTTGGCCGTCTTCGCGGACGCGTCGGCGTAGCTGCGCAGGAGTTGGATCTGCACCAGCACGCCGTGCTGAGGCGTGCCCATGCAGCGGCTCGGCGCCGAGTCGCCGTGCGCGCAGTTCGGCAGGCTCGTACGCCCGTCGAACGCGAAGATGCCGGCGTAGTTGTACGCATCGGGCGGGATCTGCGATCCGGAGAAGTGCATCCAGCCGGTCTCGAGCTGCGACTGGATGAACGCCATGTCGCCGCGCACGCCTTCGGCGCGGCCGTCGTCGATGAACACCTGCGCGAGCGCCTCTACGTCGCCGGCGGCGTGACCACCGAAGGCGGGGATGAGCGGCGTCACGCCGCTGTGATTGAAGTACCACTTCGCGAGTTGTGGGGCGGTGAGAATGCTCGGCCCCATCACCGGCGTGTGCGTTGTGGTGTCGGCCGCGGCGACGCCCGGGGTCGCGACGATCGCAGCCGCGGGCGCGGCGAGCACGAGAAGCGCCATGAACGCGAAGACGCGCCGAAAGCGGAGGTGAGTGCGGAGGCGATTCATTGCGTCATCTCAATCGGAAGCCCGGAAACCGCCTTGAGGCGGTTGGGACCGAATCACCGTAGACCACGAGGGTCTCTCAGATCTCGCGGGCCCGTTCCTTGGCCGAGCGGTAGTCGGGTTTCCCGTTGGGCAGGCGGGGCACCTCGTCGACGAGCAGCAGCTGACGGGGGATCTTGTAGCCCGCGATGCGGGTCCGGCAGTGCTCGCGCAGCGCTTCGAGGTCGGGGGCGGGCCCGGGGCGCGGCTGCAGCAGCGCGCACACACGTTCGCCCCAACGTTCGTCGGTCACTCCGACCACCAGAACGTCGTAGACACCCGGATGACTCTTCAACGCGCCTTCGACCTCTTCGGGATAGATCTTCTCGCCGCCCGAGTTGATCGACGCCGAACCGCGCCCGAGCAACGTGATGCGACCGTCGGACTCGACGCGCGCGTAGTCGCCCGGGATCGACCACCGCCGGCCCTTGGCGTCGGTGATGAACGTCTCCGCGGTCTTCACCGGATCGTTGTAGTAACCGAGCGGGATGTTGCCGCCCCGCGCCAGCAGACCGACGGTGCCGGAACCCGGATCGACCTCTTCGAAGTCGTCGTCGAGCACGACCGAATCGCGCGCGGCCTGGACGCTCGTGATCCCGTCCTTGGGCGCGTCACCCTTCGTCACGAACCGGATGCCGTTCATCCCCGTCTCGGTGGAACCGACGGAATCGGTCATCACCAGGTACTCGGGCAGCAAGGCCTGCAGCTGATCCTTCACCGTCTGCGAGAAGATCGCGGCGGTGCTGCCGAACGAGACGAGCGACGACACGTCGAGCGTGTCTTGCAGCCGTTCGAGCGTGTCGGCGAGCGGGCGCGCCATCGCGTCGCCGGTGACCTGCATCACGTTCACGCCGTACTTCTCGACGGTGTGCCAGACCTCTTCCGGCTCGAAGCGGGCGGGCATGACCGCGCTGTTGCCTTCGAAGAGCG
>JBEPUZ010000118.1:0-13556 GCA_041691275.1 Actinomycetota bacterium
CTTCGATGAGCTTCTCGACCGCGATGTCGGGCGAGGGCAGATCGGGGTTGCCGAATGCGAGATCGACGACGTCCTCACCTGCTCGCCGCAGCGACATCTTCAGCGCGTCGATCTGCGCGAACGCGTACGGCGGCAACGCGTGAATGCGTCTGAACTCCATGATCATCAACGGTACCAGCCGGTTCGCGCCGTACTGATGGTTTTGCCCGACGGTTCTGGAACGCGGGCGCGGATAGCTTCGCGGCCGTGGCCCTACCGTTTCCTGCTCCCCCCAAAGCCGTGCTGCTCGACGTCGGCGGGGTGTTTCTCCTCCCGGAGCACGATCGGGTGATGGGTGCGTTCGCCCGAGCCGGCATGACGCCGGCATCGGAGGTACTCGACCGCGCGCACTACGCGGGCGCGGTGGCGTTCCCGTCCGACGGCGGCGCCGACGTCGAGTGGCCCGCGCGCTGGCGCGCATACCTCGACGGCTACATCACCGAGTGCGCGATGCCCGAGGAAAGCCGGGAGGAGATCCACGAGCACCTCGACAGCGAGTTCGCCGACGCCGCGCTCTGGCTGCGAGAGATCCCGGGCGCACGCGCAGGAGTCCGGGCACTCGCAGAATCCGGCGTGCGCCTCGGCATCATCTCCAACGCCGACGGCCTCATCGGGCAGCGCCTGACCGACCTCGAGATCCTGCAGATCGGCCCGGGAATGGGCGTGGCTATGGAATGCATCATCGACTCCGGCGCAGTGGGCGTCATGAAGCCCGACCCGCGCATCTTCCACCTCGCGCTCGACGCGATGGGTGTCGACGCGGCCGACGCGTGGTACGTCGGCGACATGCCGGGCATCGACGTCGTCGGCGCCCGCGCCGCCGGACTCTTCCCGGTGCTGATGGATCCCTTCCAGTTCCATCTCGACGCCGACTATGCGAGGACGTCGTCGTTGACGGAGCTCGCCGGGATCATCGCATCCGGCTGATCCACCGCGGTCGGGTCAGCGGAGGCAGTCGCGCACGCCGCGCACAATCTCGACGTCTTCGCGGGCGGTCACGACGAACGTGCGGACTTCGGCGCCCGCCGCGCTGATCTCGGCGTCGCGGGTCGCGCTCGCGTTGGCATCGGGATCGAGCTCGAGCCCGCACGCGGCCCGGACTGCGGGCGCATGCTCCCCCACTCCCCCGGTGAACACGATCATGTCGACGCGATCGAGCCCGGCCTTCATCGCGCCGAGCTCGCTACGCAACCGGTGCGCGTAGACGTCGAACGCGAGGGTCGCCTCGGCATCGCCCGCGTCGGCACGCTCGACGATCGCACGCATGTCGGGCGTCCCCGCGAGGCCCTCGAGTCCGCTGTGCTTTTCGAGCTGGCTCTGCACCTCGGCCGCCGTGAGCCCACCGGTCTGCAGCAACCAGAGCACGAGCCCGGGATCGATGCTGCCCGCGCGCGTCGCCATCACGAGCCCGTCGAGGGGCGTGAAGCCCATCGTCGTGTCGATCGACCGTCCGCCGCGGACGGCACACAGCGATGCCCCGGCTCCCAGATGACAGGTAACGATGCCCAACTCTTCGAGTCGACGGCCGCCGAGATGCGCCGCTCGCCGCGAAGCGTACGAGTGCGACAGACCGTGGAAGCCGAACCGGCGCAGCGGCCACCGCTGCCGCCATGCCGCGGGCAGCGCGTAGGTGTGGGCGGCGGCCGGGATCGTGGCGTGGAAGGCGGTGTCGAAGCACGCCACGTGGGTCGCGTCGGGCAACGCCTTCCGGGTCGCCGCCAGCGCCGCCAGTGCTGCGGGTTGGTGCAACGGCGCGAGGGGGACGAGGTCGGCCAGTCGCGCCTCCACGCCTGCATCGACGACGACGGGACCCGTGAACTCGATGCCGCCGTGCACCACGCGGTGGCCGACCGCGTCGACAGGACCGACCCGGGCCGCGAACTCGGCAATCGGCGCGTCGTCGCCCACCCAGTCAGAGATATCGAGCGCGTCGACAGTGCGTTCGTCGTCGAGCACTGAGAGCTTCAGCGAACTGGAGCCCGCGTTGACCACCAACACGTTCATGGCATCACGTTCACGGCGTGTTCGTCCACTTCCAGTTCTGCACCTCGGGGAGATCCTCACCGAACTCGCGCACGTAGAGCCCGTGCCGGGTGCGCTGGTCGACCATGTACTGGCGTACGTGCGCGGCGCGGGTCGCGAGTCCGGGCACCCGGTCGATCACATCCATCACGAGATGGAAGCGATCCATATCGTTGCGCACGACCATGTCGAACGGCGTGGTGACCGTCCCCTCTTCCTTGTAACCGCGCACATGCAGATGCGCGGCGCCGGCGCGGCGGTACGCCAGCCGATGGATCAGGGTGGGATAGCCGTGGAACGCGAAGATCACCGGCTTGTCAACGGTGAAGAGCGCGTCGTAGTCACGATCCGACAATCCGTGCGGATGCTCGGTGTCGGGTTCGAGACGCATCAGATCGACGACGTTCACCACCCGCACCTTCAGGTCGGGCAGGTGCTCACGCAACAGCGTGACCGCGGCGAGGACCTCGAGCGTGGGAACGTCGCCCGCGCAGGCCATCACCACATCGGGCTCGTCTGCACCGTCGTTCGATGCCCAGCCCCAGATACCGATGCCCCGGGTGCAGTGCAGCTCGGCATCCTCCATCGACAACCAAGCGGGCTCCGGTTGCTTCCCGGCGACGATCAGGTTCACGTAGTTCCGGGTGCGCAGGCAATGGTCTACCGTCGAGAGCAACGTGTTCGCGTCCGGGGGCAGATACACCCGCACGACTTCGGCCTTCTTGTTGACGACGACGTCGATGAACCCGGGATCCTGGTGCGTGAACCCGTTGTGGTCCTGGCGCCAGACGTGCGACGTCAGCAGATAGTTGAGCGACGGGATCGGGCGCCGCCACGGAAGGTTGCGCGACACCTTCAGCCACTTGGCGTGCTGGTTGAACATCGAGTCGACGATGTGCGCAAACGCTTCGTAGCACGAGAACAGGCCGTGGCGACCGGTGAGGAGGTAGCCCTCGAGCCAACCCTGGCACGTGGTCTCGCTGAGGATCTCCATCACGCGACCGTCGGTTGCGAGCGAGATGTCGACGGGAAGCACTTCGGCCTCCCACGTCTTCCCCGTCACGTCGTACACCGCTTCGAGCCGGTTGGACGCAGTCTCGTCCGGTCCGAACATGCGAAAGTCGCGGGTGTCCGCGTTCAGGCGGAACACCTCGCGCAGGTAGCCGCCGAGCACACGCGTCGACTCGGCCGTCTGCGCACCGGGAGCGTCGACGACAACCGCGTGGTCGCGCATCGCGGGGAGCCTCAGGTCGCGGGTGAGCAGCCCGCCGTTCGCGTGAGGGTTCGCCCCCATTCGCCGCTCGCCCGCGGGAAGCCAATCGATGACCTTCGGGAGGGGGCGTCCCTCGGCGTCGAAGAGGTCCTCGGCCCGATACGAGCGCATCCACGTCTCGAGCTGGGCCAGGTGCTCGGGCTTCTCTCTCACCTCGGCAAGAGGGACTTGATGGGCGCGCCACGTTCCCTCGACGGGCAGGCCGTCGACCACCTTGGGACCGGTCCACCCCTTCGGAGTCCGCAGCACGATCATGGGCCAGCGCGGGCGAACCGGCTCTTCACCGGCGTCCGGGAGGCCGGTGCCGGGGGATGCGTCACGGGCGCGCCGCTGGATGGCGTGGATCTCCCCGAGCACATGGTCGAGGGTCGCGGCCAACGCCTGATGCACTTCGACGGGGTCGTCGCCGGAGACGAGATACGGCTCCCATCCGTACCCGCGCAGCAGGTCGTTCAACTCCGACTCGGGGATGCGGGCGAGCACTGCCGGGTTCGCGATCTTGTACCCGTTGAGGTGCAGGATCGGCAGCACCGCCCCGTCGCCTCTGGGATCGAGGAACTTGTTCGAGTGCCAACTCGTCGCGAGCGGGCCCGTCTCGGCTTCCCCGTCGCCCACGACGCACGCGACGATCAGATCGGGATTGTCGAACGCGGCACCGAACGCGTGACCGATCGAGTATCCGAGCTCGCCGCCTTCGTGAATCGAACCGGGCGTCTCGGGCGCGACATGACTCGGCACCCCGCCGGGGAACGAGAACTGGCGGAAGAGGTGTTCCATGCCCTCGGCGTCGCGACTGATCGCGGGATACGTCTCGGTGTAGCTGCCCTCGAGCCAGGAGTTCGCCAAGATCGCGGGACCACCGTGGCCGGGGCCGATCACGTAGATCATGTCGAGGTCGTCGCGCGCGATCACCCGACTCAGGTGCGCGTACAGCAGGTTCAAGCCGGGGCTCGTGCCCCAGTGGCCCAGGAGGCGAGGCTTGATGTCGTCGAGCGTCAACGGACGCTCGAGGCGTGCGTTCGCCCGTAAGTAGATCTGCCCGACGGTTAAGTAGTTCGCCGCACGCCAGTACGCGTCGATCTGTCCGAGCTCGGTTTCCGACAGCGTGTGGGTCTCGATTCGGCGCATCCCACACGTCTACTCCTTCAGCTACCCCGTCAGGGACCCGGGCGAAGCCGCGCCGTCGTCAGATCACACGCAACGCGACAGCTCGGTCACGCCGCGATCACGCTCGTACTGCTTGATTGCCCTCAGGAGGCGATCAATGACCGATCACCAGAAGCTTCTCTGTGCGCTGTTGAGCGCAGAGGACGATTCCAATAACCCCTCGACGACGCCGACACCGCTCGAGGTGATGACTCTGCTCTCCGACGCAGGGGCCGACCACGGATGCTCGCCGCCGAATCGCCCGCTCGCGATCTCGCGCGCGCGCGCCCTGCAGCACTCGGGAGTTCGATGACGGTCAAGTTCACGCGCAGCACCGCGGTCATCGCGTGCATCGCTCTGCTCGCGTCGGCACTCATCGGCTTCGCGATCGGCAAGGCCGACTCGAGGACGTCGCAGAACTTCCGTAACCAGTCGAGCAGCGGTCCGCCGATCCTTGCGGGCCTGGGTTTCTATCCCGGCTACGCCAGCGTGGCGGCGCTGCAATCGATGGACACGTGGCTCGGTCGCGACGCGAACTACGTCGTCCAGTTCGCCGACGGCAACATCAACAACTTCGCGGGCAGCGTGTGGGGCCAGGTCGTGAACGCGGGTGCGCTGCAGACCGTTTCGGGTCAGGTCAAGCTGGTCGAGTCGATCCCGCTGGCGTTCGGCGGCTTCGTCGACACGTCGACCCCGGCCGGGAAGGCGACGGTGCGCGCCGCACTGCAGGCGACCGTGAACGGATCGAACGACTCACAGTTCAGCATTGCCGCCAACTACCTGAAGAGCGGTGGTTTCTCCGACGCGGTCATCCGGCTCGGATGGGAGTTCGACGGCGGTTGGATGCCATGGTCGTCGATCGGCAACGAAGCATTGTGGGCGAGCGCGTTCCGCCACGTCGTCGACGTGTTCCGCGCCATCTCACCCAGCTTCCGGTTCGATTGGAACGGCGACCCGAGCTTCATGCAGACCCAGACCGCCGCCTACCCGGGTGACGGCTACGTCGACATCATCGGCCTCGACGTCTACGACAAGGGCACCCCGGTCGCATGGAACTCCTCCACGCTCGGTTGGAGCGACCCGACAGCAGCGTTCAACTGGGAGCTGGGCAACCTGCGCTGGCAGCGCGACTTCGCCATCGCGCACGGCAAGCAGGTCAGCTATCCGGAGTGGGGTCTGAGCGGCGTCAACGCCAGCACCACGTCGAACGTCGGCGGCGACGACCCCACGTTCGTGCGCGGGATGTACAACTGGATGACCAGCCTGCCCGCGACGGGCGCCGGCAGCCTCGCGTACCACTCGTACTTCAACGAGGACGCCGACGACGGGAACCACCGCCTGACCGCGAACTTCTTCCCCAATGCGCAGGCGCTGTTCAAGACGCTCCTCGGCCCGAACGCTTCGGTCACCTCGCCGCCGACGACCACCGCGCCGCCGGTCACGACCGCGCCCCCGGCGACCACGCCGCCGACAACCGCGACGCCCCCGCCGGTGACCACGCCCGCCACCACACCCGGCACGACGCCCGCGACCACACCCGTCACGGCACCGGTGACCACACCCGTCACGACACCCTCGGCGCCCGCGCCGAACCAGAGGGCAGCGCAGGTGATCCCGGCCGGACGATCGGTGACGAACATCGCCAAGGAGTCGAGGTGGACCGGCGCCCAGAGTGCTCCCTACGTGTGCTGCTGGATCGCCCAAGGTCAATACGTGGCGTTCACCTTCAAAGCCGCGGGGCCGACGACACTCGGCCTGCGCTACAGCGCCGGCAACGGCGCCGCTCAGCGCAAGGTCGTGCTCGACGGCAAGGTGCTCGTCACCAATCAGAACTTTCCGGCCACGCCGTCGTGGAACACGTGGACGAGGGTCGGACCGAGCGTCAATCTCGCGGCCGGTTGGCACACACTCACGGTGTGGTTCGACAAGGCATCCGGTTCCAAGCAATACCTGAACCTCGACAACCTGACCGTGAGGTCGACGCTCGTCATCCCGGCCCGGACCGCGGCGCGAAACATCGGGACCGAATCGGTGTTCTTCGGTTCACAGTCGGCGCCGTACGTCTGTTGCTGGCTCGGCCAGGGTCGGTACGTCACGTTCTCGTTCAACGCCGTCGGCGGGACGACGACTCTCGGTTTGCGTTATAGCGCCGGCAACGGTGTTGCCTCCCGCAAGATCGAGTTGGACGGCGTGGTGTCGGCCGCGAATCAGCGCTTCGCCGCAACCGCGTCATGGGACACGTGGTCGACGGTCAGTCTCAATGTCAACCTCTCGAAGGGCCGGCACACGCTCAAGGTCTGGGATGACGAAACGGCGGGTTCGGGTCAATACGTGAATCTCGACAGTCTCTCAGTGCGAACGGGATAATCGTCCCGATCCGGACAATGACTGGTACGGATCTGTCACATGTTCTCAAGCAAGCGGGCGCGAATCCCGACCGTTGAGACGTGGACGAAGTCGCCCGTTTGGAACCGGAAGCCGTCGAGGCCGCGTTTCGCGCACTCCTGACCTCGGATCGGCGGGCCGCGCTCACCGCAATCGACCCGCACGGACTCTTCGTTCCCCTGCCGCCGACCCTCCCGGTCGATGGGCATCCGGTGCTCGACGCCCGTTCCGCGCTCGACCTCGTTGACGCGTCGGATCGTACGGTGGTCATCGACGCGTGGCATCGCGTGCGGGAAGTCGGCGCAACGCACGCCCGCGTCCGCCTACGGGCGGGATCCGAGGCGACGCTGTACTTCTTCGACATGCGGGATCGTCACGGACTCCTCATCGGAGCACTCGTGGGTGAAAGCGATCTCGGAGTTCCCGCCCAGACCGAGCGCGTCAGCATCGCGCCGCGCGTGTCGATGCAGCGTAAGAGCGACATCGCCGTGTTCGTCGAGATCGACGACGCCACCACCCAGATGCTCGGCTGGACGCGCGCCGAGATGGTCGGCCGCCCTTCCCTCGACTTCGTCCATCCGGACGACCACGACCGCGCGATCGAGAGCTGGATGGACATGCTCTCGAACAGTGGCACGCAGCGACGCGCCCGGCTGCGCTACCGCAGATCGAACGACACATGGATGTGGCTCGAGCTCACGAACCACAATCTGCTGGGCGAGGCCGAAGCCTGCGTCGTCACCGAGGCGCTCGACGTGACCGACGAGATGGCTGCGCACGAAGCGGTACGTGCTCGCGAGCAACTCATTCGCCGCGTCGCCGAGACCGTGCCCCTCGGGCTAATGCATCTCGATCGGTACGGAACCGTGCTGTACGCGAACGAACGTCTGCACGAGATCCTCGGCGTAGCAAAGTCCAGCGAGATCGACTCGCCTTTCACAAACGTCGTCGCCGACGATCGCACCCAGCTCGATCGCGCGCTCGCCCTCCTCATGATCGACGGCGAGGATCGCGACCTCGAGGTGGCGGTCAGCACCCGCCGGCGCGGCGACGACCGTCTGTGCGATCTCCGCCTGCGCGCCCTCAGCGACGCCGACGGCATCGTCACGGGTGCGATCGTGTGCGTCGAAGACGTCACGGACCGCGCCCGTTCCCGCGCCGAGCTCGAGCACCGGGCCACCTACGACCCGCTGACCGGCTGCCTCAATCGGGCGTCGATACTGCAGGTCGTCGACGCCGAGATGGGCGGGCCTGTACCCGTCGGCGTGATCTTCTTGGATCTCGACGGGTTCAAGCTCGTGAACGACGAGCTCGGCCACGCGACCGGAGATCTCGTCCTGATCGAAGCGGTGCGCCGGATCAAGGAGTGCATTCGCGACACCGACGCGCTCGGACGGCTCGGGGGCGACGAGTTCCTCGTCGTGTGCCCGGGCTCCTACGAGCTCGAGGGAATGATGCACGCCGCGGGACGGATCGCCGACGCCTTCGGGGTTCCGCTTCCTCTGGGCGACGGTGCCGTGCGGATGCGGGCCAGTATCGGTGTCGCGATCACGGACGACGCGCGCGTGACGAGCGAGCTACTGATCGCAAGCGCCGATGCCGCGATGTACCGGGCCAAGCGAAACGGCGACGGTCGCCCGGTCGCGTACTCCGCCTGACATCGGGGTAGAACAGCGGCCGCCCGTCAGGGAAGTTCGGTGTCAAGGAGGCCTGGTGCAGCTCCAATATCGCTCGGCGTCCTACGACGCGTCTACGTCAGCAGGTTCCCGCCGAACGAGCCACACCACTCCGAGATGTCGAACGAGCCCGGGTCCAGATCGGCCGGTCCGCGCTCAACGACCATCCAGCCGCCCTGGATCTCGGTGATCTGCCCGATCGCACCGTCGTTGTAACCGGCCGCCAGCACCAGCTCCAGGATGAGGCGTCCGAGCGGTGGTGGCGGCGGTGGCGGGAACCCCTCGGTCTCGAGCCGGCGCGCCAACGCCTCGTTCGCTTCCGGGTTGGCGCGGAGCTGATGGGCGAAGGCGCGTTCGCGTTCGAGCTCGCTCGACCAGTCCTCGATCACGAACGCGCCACCGGGGCGCAGGCGCGGGAACAAGACGTTGAAGCTCGCCGTCGTCTCGTCGAGCAGGTGCGAAGCATCGTCGATCACGAGATCGAGGGGCTCGGAGCCGAACTCGTCGGCGACGATCTGTTCGAGCCGCGCCGAGTCGGCCTGGTTCACGCCGAAGTAGGGGTGGACGGTCTGGTGCAAGCCGTGGGTATCGATGAAGCCGTCGAGCGCCGCGACGCGCGTCGCGGTGAGGTCCAGGGCGACGAGCCGGCGGGGCCGGAGCAGGAGCGCGAGCAGCGCGGTGCTCCCACCTTCGTAAATGCCGAGCTCGACGACGTTCGACTCCGCGAACCGGTCGGCGAGCGAGCGATATCGATCGACCATCCACTCGGGCTTGCGCAGCACAAGCTCGACGCCTCGCGCCTCGGTCGGCGCCACGCCGGGGTCGACGACCAGGTCGACACCATCGACGACGAGATGCGTCTCACTCTTCCACTCGAGCACCGTTGCCCCCTCGCACGAGGTCGGAACGCTAGCCCGGGCGCCGACGGGGCGATCCCGTCAGAGCGGTGAAGGGCCCGTGCCGGTCACGTGGGCCTGACCCGGCCGGAAATACGTGAAATGGTTCACCACAACGACGCCAGTCGTGCCCGAAGGCATCCGGATCGTCACAGGAGTCGCGCGCTGCTCCGCGCCGAACCAGTCGCACCGGTCGCAGCGCACCTGACCGAACCACGACCCGCCGTCGTGTTGGATCAGGCTCACCGTTCCCGGTACGTACTCTCCCGCGATGAGGACCTCGCAGGGTCCGCTGTAGGCGGCCATGGCGTGCGACGTTAGCGAGCCGGCGACGCACCGAAGGATCAGCACGTGTGCCCGGGTTTACGACGATGCGCCGGGTTGAGCGCCACACCCTCATTGACTCCACATCGCAGCTCCGGCCTACCTTCCGCCGTGGAGCCCATATCAATGCTCTCGGTGTTGTCCTTCGTCGTCGGGCTCGCGTGCATCGCGGTGGGCCTGATCTACCTGAGCACGAAGTCGACCGATCTCCCGAGCTATTTCCCCGGGCACACCGCGCACACCGCGCACACGGCCAAATACACCAAGCGCGGGATTCTCGGTTTCGCGGCCGCGCCCCCGGCTCCACGGTCGGACGCGGCGTCGTGATGAATGTCATGTTGCAAAGCGGTGCCGCCGGCTCGATATTGGGAATGACGTACTTCGAGACCGGAGAGGGGGCGAGCCCCATGCACCATCAACGACGTAAGCGCGAACGAGTCCGAGTCGGGGGCTCGATCCGCCTGATGATCGACACGCCCGACGGACTTCGCATCGGGTCCGGCCGGCTCGTCGACCTTTCCGAGCGCGGTTGTGCGATCTTCACCGCAACGAAGACCGACGAACGCGCGGCCGGACGTATTCAGCTCGAGTTCGGCGGCACGCACCGCTGGCTGCCGGTTGTCGTTCGTTGGAGCCGTTGCGACACGGACGGCTGGACGATCGGCTGCGTGTTCGATCGCCCCACCGACGAGAAGCAGCGCGCGATCCGGTCGCTCGTGTGGGAACGCCGCAACCTCGTGAAGAGCTGACAATGCTGAAGCCTCCCGGAAAGGACTTCGCACGAGTTGCGACTGCGAGCACCTTGTGTTCCGGTTGCGGACAGCGCATCGAGCACCCGGTCAACTACACCGTCAGCGCGATACAGACCCACATCGCCGACGGTCGCCGGACATGTCTCGTCGCGAACCAAACCCTCGTCCTCCACGTCTGCACGACCGCTGACTGATCGAGAACGCTTGAATGTAGTGACGATGACGTCACGGCGACGAGTTTACCGTCAGGCGATGGAGAACTTACGCGCCGCCATCACGGTACTCAGGAACCGCACGGCTCCAGAACAACCGCTGTCCGAGAGGTGGACTCGCACCGGAATTCCCAAGTGCGCAACGCAGCCCCGGTTGCACGCGCTCGAACACTCAGGGTTTACTTCGGGGCGGTGACGACGGTTCCGGTGCAGGTCACGTTCGTGCCCGGGTTGCACCGTTCGTAGTGGACGTTCAGTGTGACCTTCACATTCGACGCGACGCTCGAAGCCTTGACGTGACCGGTGGAATTGGCCGTCGCCTCGAAGTGCTGCGCGTTTCCATGCGAATCGCGGTAGTCGATGATGAACTCCGAGGTCGCGTCGAGGCACTCACTGCCGAGAGAGCCCGAGCCGCTGAAGGTCGAGCCGACGTTCAACGTCTTCGCGGTGGTGTCGAACGTCGCGATCACGCTGAACTCACAGGCCACAAGAAGGTCTTGGTAGTCGCCGAAGGAGAAGTCCGCCGACTTGTCGAAGTGCTGTACTGCCGCGCCGGCCGGCTGCTGTCCGATGAGAATCGGTGCCACGACCAACACGCCCACCCCGGCGAATCCCGCCAGTCGCGCCCGCAACCCCACAGTTTTGCCCCCGCCTCGATTTCCGCCCGAGCCCGGAGACTAGAGGAGCCGGTTCCTCGCAGGCCAGCCTGCGACCGACACACCGGACGCGCGATGCACGGCCCCAAGCGATCCTCCCCTAGCCCGCGTACCATTCGCACCGATACGACCCGATGCCGTGGCTGGGATCACGCTCGACCGGTGCATCCACGTCGTGCCGGGAATGCAGGAAGAGGCAGCCACGAAGCCGAGGCGTTGCTGTTCTGATAGCGCGGAGTCGGTGGAGAGGAAACGCTTTCGGGGCGAGGAGACTCAGCCCGAAGTGCCGACGTTGCTGCTCGGCCCGCCATTGCGACGAGGCCGCAACGAAGTCGGCGATGTTCTCGGTGACGACGCCGCGTTCCTCGAGTTGCGTTGTTGAGCGTTTCGAGCACTGGTTTCTGGCCGCTCCTTTGCGCGCTCGGCACCACAGGAGCACCACGGTGTGGGCGGGCCGGCCGCTCCCCATGCACATGCAAGGGCTGCGACCAGGACTCTTACGACAGCTCGCGCCGACTTCGTAGGGCTCGACGTAGAACTGGCGGTACCACTTATGCCATATCAAACCGTCTGACGGCGTGACGTGTAGTTCGTCCGCGTGCGCTCTGACCTGCAGACAGCACCGAACCGTTCCACCCCGTCACAAGGCGTTCCCTCAGGTAGCCCTCATTTGCGTGACCAATCCGTGACCACGGTGTCCGCGCATGAGCCGATCGGAGGTGCGCTTCCGGCCCGGCCCGGACCCCTATCCGAAACAGACGAGCCCGATCGTGCGCCCGAGTTCCTCGACGAGCCGCGGGGCAAAACGCGACAAGCCGACGATGAGGGGTCCCCGTTGAGTGGTCCGCGGGCTATGCGAGTACTGGTTGGTTTCGGTCAGTCCATGCTTGGGCGAACTCGCTGGGTGTGAGGTCGCCGTGGGCGCTGTGCGGTCGTCGTTGGTTGTAGTCGATGCGCCAGTCCTCGACCAGCACTTGGGCTTCGAGCAGGTTGTCGAAGTGCCAGCCGTTGAGCAACTCGTCGCGGAGCCGGCCGTTGAAGCTCTCGATCCATGCGTTCTGCCACGGAGACCCGGGATCGATGAACACGGTATGCACGCCGTTGAAGCGGCACCAGTCCGCGATCGCGCGGGCGATGAACTCCGGGCCGTTATCGAACCGCATGTACGCGGGCGCGCCCCGCTCGAGGGCGAGTCGGTCGAGGGTCGCGACGACCTTGTCGGCGTCGCAGTGCCGGCCGACCACGATCGCTGGGCATTCGCGGGTGAACTCGTCGACGATGTTCAACAACTTCAACATGCGGCCATCCACGGTCGTGTCGAACACGAAGTCCAACGCCCACAACGCGTTCGGTGCGATCGGACACATCGCACCAACGGCGGTGCCGATCCCCCGATGCGGCTTCTTCCGTTTGCGATACGGCACCTTCAGTCCTTCCTCACACCACAGACGCTGCACACGCTTGTCGTTGATCTTGCGACCATCACTACGGAGCTGCTTCGCCGCGCGTCGCCAACCCCACCGTGGCCGCTCCCGCGAGAACGCCGGCAGCCACGCGCGGAGCTCGACTTCGCCGTCAGCGGGAACGGGCGGCGCGAGCCGCTCCGTGGAGCGGTGCTGACCGACCACCGTGCACGCGCGTCGTTGGGAGACCCCGAACCGCTCACGCAGCACACGAATCGCGCTGCGTCGACGGTTCGGGGTCAGAAGTTTCCCTCAGCCAACTCCTTGAGCATCGCCTTGTCGAGCTCGGCGTCGGCGAGCAGCCGCTTCAACCGGCTGTTCTCGATCTCGAGTTCCTTCAACCGTTTCGCGTCGTTGGCTTTCATGCCGCCGTACTGCGCGATCCACCGATGCCACGTCGATTCGGCGATCTCGAGATGGCGACACACCACGTCGAGTTCGGTGCCCGCAGCGAGGAGCTTGTGGCCCTCAGCGAGCTTGCGGATGATCTGGTCGGGCGTATGCCGACGTCGGCTCATGATGCAGTCCTCCTGCCCCATTTTGGGGCAACGGACCCGCACAACCCCCGGACCACTACGCGGGGATCACCTCAACGTCGCGGATGCCTGTCGCCGTCCGTTCTGACGGTCAGCGGCCCGGGCTGTTCATGCGGCCAGCCTCGCCCGCTTCGATGGCACGCTCGATCTCAGCCCGATAGAACCGGCGGTGCCCA
>JBEPUZ010000119.1:0-13446 GCA_041691275.1 Actinomycetota bacterium
CGGCATCCGGAGCGCGTGACTGTGTTCACCGTGAAGCGTCGACGACGTGCCGGCGCAGAAACGAGAGCTCGGCCGCCGCGACCTGTTCGTGGCCTTCGAGGAACGGCCCGTAGTGACCGCCGGGCATGCGCACGAGCTCCCCGCGCGGTGCTCGTCGTGCCGCGCGCGCCGCGGGCTCGGCGAGCGCGGACTGATCGTCGTCACACACGACGACGAGGAGCGGGCACTGCACGCGCGCCGCGGCGCGCCCGGGCCGGTAGAAGCAGACGCGCAGCGCGGAGCGGGCGGCGACCTCCTGGCGCCACTCGGGATACTTCTCCGCGTTCAGCGCGCGATCGCCGTCGAGGGAATCGGGGGTTGTGAGCAACGCGACAGCTCCGGGCTCTCCTGAGAGCGGTACGAGCCTGGGCGCGCGGCCGACGAGGCTGCCGAGCGCGTCGGCGGCCACGCGGCCGCTGAATCGCAGCAGCGCGCCCGGTTTCTGATGCCTCGATGCGTTGCGTGCCGCCGCTTGGTCGTCGGCGTTGGGTGTCTGCGCGATCGCCGCCGCGAGGTCGGGGTTGCGCGCGGCCACGCGGAAGATGTGGCCGCCCGACACGGAGAAGCCCCAGATCGCGACCCGGGCCGGATCGACTCCGGGCAGGGTCCCTGCGAACTCGATCGCGGCCTGCCAGTCGGCAAGCTGTTCTCGGATGCGCGCCACCTGGCGGGGCTGACCCCCGCTCTCGCCGAGATGGCGATAGTCGAACGCGAGCACCGTGAAACCGGCGGCGTGGAACACGGCCGCGAACCGATCGGTGCCCGGTTCCTTCGTCACCGCGAAGCCGCCGGCCATCACGACGCAGCCGCCGTTGGTCCCGGAGTAGTGCCAGGCCGCGCATTCCGAGTCGCCACTCCGGAAACGGACACTCCTCCTGGGGTGGGCCGTCTGTGGGTTATCGACTTCGCCCAGATGCGTCATACAATCTATTAATACGGTCGTACGTATTGAATGTCAAGCTAGGCCGGCCCAGCTGGACCGGCAGGGAGGTCTGCATGGGAGATGGTGACGGGCGACGCGAGCGGGGAGACCGGACCCGTCATGTCGTCGCGGCGGAGGCGGCCGCACTCGCGTCGGTCGGCGGCCTGTCCGGATTGACGTTCTCGCAGCTGGCCCACGCGCTGGGTGTCGCCAAGAGCAGCATCCAGGCTGCCTACGGGACGAAGGAAGACGTCCAGCTCGCCGCGGTCGCGGAGGCGACGGAGATCTTCGTCGCCGAGGTCGTCGCGCCCGCGCAGACCCACGCCGAAGGACGAGACCGGTTGCAGGCGCTGGCCGACGGTTGGCTCGACTATGTCGAACGCCGGGTCTTCCCGGGCGGATGCTTCATGGTCGCGACACTGTCGGAATTCGACAGTCGCCCCGGTCCCGTACGGGACGCGCTGACCCGTGCTCGGCGGCGTTGGCTCGCACTCCTCGAGCAGCAGGCGATGGTCGCGCAGGCGGCGCGTGAGATTCCGGCGTCGCCTTCGGCGGAGATGGTCGCGTTCGAGATCGACGCGCTGCTCGCGGCGGCGAACCTCTCTCGAAACCTGGCCGACGATCCCGCGCCGCTGGCTCTCGCGCGTTCGTTGATCGCCCTGCGCCTGGAGACGTCATGACCGGTTCGATTACAGGGCGACTGCACGAGGTGGGCCGTGGAAGTCGATGAGTAGCAATGTCGCGTCGTCGTTGAGTCCCGCGTGGTTGAAGTCGATGATCGACGTCGACAGCCGGCGTGCCGTCTCTGCCGGCGAGACGTGGTCGCTCGACGCTCGCACCAACAGGTCGGCGAGTCTCGGGATGCCGAACTCGCCGCCGTCCGGCGAACGCGCTTCGATGACTCCGTCGGTGAAGAACAGCACCCGATCGCCGGGCTGCAACCTCTCCGTCGCGATCTCCTTGACCGTGCCGCCGAGACCCATGGGCGGCGAGGGTCGGCACTCGAGCTCGCCGACGAAGTGTGCGTCGCGTATGAGCAAGGGCCGTGGGTGCCCGGCGTTCAACCACGTCAGCACGCCCGTGTCCAGCGCGAGCGTTCCCATCTGCCCGGTGACGAAGTACGAGTTGGCGAACTGCTTCGCGATAACCGCGCCGGTGTCGTAATACGCGGCCTCGAGCCCGGCACCCTCGCGACGCAGGTTGCGGAGACTGTTGATCGCGGCGACCGACATCGACACGGCCGACATGCCGTGGCCGACGGCGTCGACGATCGCGAACTCCAGGAGGTTCGCGTTGAGCGCGAAATCGAAGGCGTCGCCACCGATCGTGTACGCAGGCTCGAGGATCCCGTTCACCGACGCTTGGGTGGTCGTGCACGACACCGGCGGGAGGAGATCCCACTGCATCTCGGCCGCCAAGGAGAGTGCCTTGGTGCGGCGGCTCCGCGCAACGACGTCGGTGAACCGACGCTTCGCGATGAGAACGTGGGTCAGGACACGAGCGATCGGGTCGAGCCGTTCGAGCAGTTCCCCGTTCCATCGGTCGTAGCTCAGTTCGAGCACGCCGAGCCGTTCGCCGTCCTGTGCGAGCGGCACCACGACCCGGGTCGGGTCCCCGTCGGTGACGACCATCTCGTTCTTCACGAAGGCTCGGCCCGCGAGGCTGCCTTCGATCTGTTCCCGAACCGACGTGGCGCCGTCGGATCCCAACTCCTGCAACGTCACGAGCGCGTAGTCGGCGACGAGGATCCGGGCCGTGTCGGCCTCGAGCGCGCGCATGGCGAGATCGACGATCTCGGGAAGCTGGTCGGGGGGAAGTCGGGTGGCTTCGGTGAGGAACCGGGTCAGCGCCCCGACGTCGGCGTCGTTCAATGCGTGCCCCGCCGCGATCGATCCTTGTGCTCGTTCGGTCGAGCTGCTCATCCTCGGTTCCTACCCGGTCGCGGATCAATCAAGACATGCAGTCCGGTCGAATCGACTCGGGCGCGTCGTCGGATCGGTCGATCAAGAAGTCATGCAGCTTCTTGCCGCCCGTCCGTCGAGGTACTCATGAGCACGGTCGGCCTGTCCAACCTCACCGTCGTCGACCGGGCTCTCGACGTGCACAACCTGTTCGCGGCCTACCAGCCGATCGTCGATCTCGTCGACGGCTCCGTCGTCGCGTTCGAGGCGTTGGCGCGGTGGCACGATCCCGACCTCGTTCCCGACGTCGTGTTCCCGGCCGCGCACCGCGCAGGTCGACTCGCCGAGCTCGATTGGTCGTGCCGGATCGCCGCCGTCCGGGGTGCGCTCGGCGCGCACTTGGCGCCGGGGCAGACCCTCTTCATCAACGTCGAGCCCGCGACGCTCGGCGAGAACGTCCCGGCCGATGCCGTCCCCGTGCTCGCCCGCGCCGGCGCCGAGTTGCGGATCATGATCGAGCTGACCGAGCGGTCGCTGTTGCGTAATCCCTCGGGCGTGCTCCGGGTGGTCGCGTGGGCGCGCGAGCAGGGATGGGGTATCGCGCTCGACGACGTCGGCGCCGAGCCGGACTCACTCACGATCCTGCCGTTCGTCGCGCCCGACGTGATCAAGCTCGACATCTCGCTGATCCAGGAACAACCCGATCGTGAGCAGGGTCGGATCATGGCGGCAGTTCTCGCCCATGCAGAAGCGACAGGCGGAACGATTCTCGCCGAAGGCATCGAGACGCCTCTGCATCTGGAACAGGCGCTCGCGCTCGGCGCCACGCTCGGCCAGGGCTGGTACTTCGGCCGACCGGGTCCGCTACCGAAAGGCGGAGCGCGCGTGCAGCCGATCGCGCTCTCGACACCGGTGCGACACGCCTCGACACCGTTTTCGCTCGTCGCCCACTCCGATCGGAGACGCGTCGCGCGCAAGAGCGTGCTCCTCGGGATGTCGCATCATCTCGAATCGCTCGGCACCAAGGACAACGACCTCGTGGTGCTGGCCGGCTTCCAGAGCGCGGATCGGTTCACTCCGGCGACGAAACGGCGGTACACCGTTCTCGGCGCGCAGTGCTCGCTCGTCGGAGCGCTCGGTCTCGGAATGGCCGAGGTACCGGCCCCGGGCGTACGCGGCGCGAGCCTGGCTGCCGACGACGAGTTGGTTGGCGAATGGACCGTCGTCGTCGTCGGACCGCACTACGCGGGTGCCTTGATCGCCAAGGACTGCGGCGACGACGGTCCGGACCGTGATCGTCGCTTCGAGTTCGTCGTGACGCACGACCGAGCACTCGTGGTCGACGCAGCCCGCTCACTGCTCGCGCGACTCGTCCCGGTCGACTGACGTTCTCCGCCGCGCCGGGCCCGTCCGTGAGCGACCTTGTGGCGACGACGCACCCGGCGTTCCATCCCGGTGCGCGACCTCCCGGCGGCGGGTGCACGCCGCCGATGTCCACCCCGCTGCGGATCAGGGCCCAGGCGACGACAGAGTTGGAGTTCCACATCTCTCCCGCACCGAGTTCGTCGCGACCCCACACAGGAGTTGGTATCGACGGCAGGCAATCCAGGATGCGGCGGGCCGCGCCGAGATCGTCCGTCAACCGAAGCGAGCCCCCCGTTGCTTCGTCGATGTCGGGGATGCGTCCGTCGCGCCAGCGATGGATCTCGTAGCGGAAGACTCGCAGCCGTCCCGCTCGTCTCGTGCCGACCGGACCTTCGGCGACGACGCCCCGCTCGATGCCCCGGCCGTCCGGCACCGGCGTCATCTCGATCACGAACCGCCCTTCCGGAACGGTGACCTCGAGCGCGGAGTGATACAGGTCACCGCGGCGGCGCCGGTGCACGAGTGCGGAGAGCATCTCGAAGAGTCGCCCGCTGAGGCGCACCACATGCGCGCCCGCTCCGAGCGGAATCCAGTAGAGGTCGACGGCTCCTTGCGGTTCGGTCATCGCGGGTGCCGATCGGCCGGGGCGTCGACGATCGGGTCGAGCACGAACCGGCGACCGCTGACAAGCTCGCAGCTCAGCTCCACGTCGTCGTCGGTTGCACCCGCGGAGACCGTCGCGCGGCCGAGCACCAGGACGCTCCAACCGGCACCGGTGGCGGCGTCGTACGAGTCGACCTCGAAGGCGAGCACGTCGCCGGTCACGAGGGCCCGTAGCTCGGCCCGGCCGTTCGTGCGCAACGAGAGGCCGATCTCCGACCGCTCGTACTGCACCGGAACGATCACGGGCAGACCACCGCTCGTGACTCCCGCCCGACCAAAAGTGTGCGTCGCCAGCAGCGCGCGGCATTCCGTCTCCGGCATGGGCTCGGAGCGCCCGACGGGCGCAGGAAGGCGTTGAACCTCGGTCACCCGTCTAGTGTCGTCGGCGGCACACGTGTTCGGCAGGGCCGAAAGACCAGAGAACGAGGTCGATGGAACTAGGATCTCGGCTCTCGGACGAGGTGCTCCACCGAACCTTGGACGCGGCGCCGGACGGCATCGTCGTTGTCGACCCAGCCGGGACAATTCTGTTCGTCAACCGGATGATCGAACAGCTCTTCGAATACGCGCCCGACGAGCTCGTCGGGACTTCGATCGACCTGCTGTTGCCCGAAGGCGTCCGAGGTCTGCACGCCGGCCGGCGCGCCGAGTACTCCGAGCATCCCCGCACCCGTGCGATGGGTACCGGTCTCGACCTCCGCGGCCTCCGGCGGTCGGGCACGGAGTTCCCGCTCGAGATCAGCTTGAGTCCCTTGCGCTCCGGTGCCGGAACCCTCGTGGTCGCCGTCGTCCGCGACATCACCGAGCGGCGGGCGGCCGACGACGAGCTGCAGCGCGCCCGGCAGGTGCTCGCGCTCGTCGACGATCGTGAACGCATCGCCCGCGATCTGCACGACACCGTCATCCAACGACTCTTCGCGGTGGGCCTGTCGCTGCAGGCCGCACTCACGCGCGCGGCTGGCGACGATCCGTCTCGCGATCGCATCCAGCTGGCGATCGACGAGATCGACATGACGATCCGCGACATCCGGTCGTCGATCTTCGCGCTGCATACCCGCAGGCCGCTCGGCGTCAGCCTTCGGGACGAGCTTCTCTCGATCACGAGCGAAGCGGCGCGGGCGTTGGGCTTCGATCCCTCGGTGGTGTTCGCCGGGCCGGTCGACACCCTTGCCACGGACGAGATCCGGGAGAACGTCCTCGCCGTCGTGCGGGAAGCGCTGAGCAATGTCGCCCGGCATGCGCAGGCATCGGGCGTCCGGCTCGAGGTCCAGGCGGACGCGAAGCAACTGCGCGTGTCGATTCGGGACAACGGCGTCGGCATACACGGCGCGGGCACGGGAAACGGCATGCGCAACATGTCGGAGCGCGCCTCCGCGCTCGGAGGTCGTTGCGAGATCATCACGCCGGAGGGCGGTGGCACCCGAATCGACTGGAGTGTTCCCCTCGCTTCGGACCCCGCGTAAGCGCGGTCTCGCTACGGCCGCGGCGGCGCGTCGGCGTTGCGCTGGGCGGCAAGCTTCGTAGCGAAGACCGCGGCTTCGGTGCGACGCTCCATGCCGAGCTTCGCCAGCAGGTTCGAGACGTAGTTCTTGACCGTCTTCTCCGCGAGGAAGAGGCGCTCGCCGATCTGGCGATTCGTGAGACCCTCCGCGATCAGATCGAGGATCTTGCGCTCCTGGTCGGTGAGGCGCGCGAGCCGGGGATCTTCTTCCGGGCCGGCTCGCAACCGCTCGAGCACGCGCGCCGTCACGCTCGGATCGAGGAGGGACTGACCCGCGGCGACCCGGCGAACCGCGTCGACGAGATCGGTGCCCTTGATCTGCTTCAACAGGTAGCCGGCCGCGCCGGCCATGATCGAGTCGAACAGCGCTTCGTCGTCGGAGAACGACGTGAGGATGAGGCACTGGATCGTGTCGTCGATCGAACGCACCTCCCGACAGACCTCGACGCCGTTGCCGTCGGGCAGGCGCATGTCGACGACGGCGACGTCGGGTCGGAGCGCGGGAATGCGGGCGACGCCCTCTTCCGCAGTTCCGGCCTCGCCCACGACTTCGAGATCGTCGTGCGCTTCGAGGAGATCTCGCACGCCGCGCCGAACGATCTCATGGTCGTCCAACAAGAACACGCGGATGGTCATGTGATCTCTCGTGTGATCAAGCGAGGGTATCCCGCCCGTCGTGCGCCACGTTGCGCCGGTTCCTCAGGACTCGCCGTGGGTCACGAGGAGCGGGCAGCTCGCGAGATTCAAGACGGCCATGGTGACGCTTCCGAACGCGACCCGGCGGAGGCCGACCCGGGCGTTGGAGCTCATCGCGAACATCGCCGCGGGAAGGTCGGTACCGAAATCGGCCAAGGCGCCCGCGACGTAATCGCTCGTCAGCAGGTGTGCGTGGGCCCGCTCCGGACCGCCGAAGTCACGAGCGATCGGGTCGAGCAACGTTTGTGCGTGTTCAAGGCTCTCGACGTCGAGCGGGCTGATGACCATCGCGGCGTCGAGCGGTAGCCCGAGGGCGTCGGCCCACTCGCGCGCGATCGGCGCGATGCGTTCCGATGCCTCGGTGCCGTCGACGCACGCGAACATGTGCGCGTCCGGAATCAAAAAGTCGTCTCGACAGTGCCGACCGACGATGAGGATCGGGCGGTCGGTGTGGCGGACGAGGTCCTCGGCCGTGCTCCCGAGCATCGACCACCGCAGCCGGCCGCGACCGTGACTCGTCATGACCACGATCCGGTCGTCCGACTCTCCGACCACTTTCGAGATGGTGTCGACCGGAAGATCGTCGGTGTGCACGAGCCCCCCGACCGGAAGATCCGGGTAGCGGTCGGCGACGCCGGCGAGGTAGTCGCCCGGGTCCAGTGGACCCCGGTGCGTCGTCGAGACCAGCAGAAGCTCCGCGCCGACACGATGCGCGAGCGCGCCTGCGACCGGCACGGCGCGTTCGGCGAACGGAGAGCCGTCGAGCGGTACGACGTAGGTCTTCGGGATCATGAGATCGTCGCCTCCTGGCGCGTGTTCCGCCGTCTCACCGTATGCGCACGCCGTCCGGTTCGGCAGAGGCCGATGCCCGTCCGGTTCGGGACGAAAGTCCTTCGGGAGCGACCGTCAGGTTCGCATGCGGCGGAGCCCGACGGGAGCGCGGGCGACCGGCGGGGCGACGCGGATCTTCACGTCGATCGCAAGCACGCCGGACGGCGACACCACCACGGGATTGAGGTCCATCTCGACGATTTCCGGCATCGCCTCGGCCAAGACGCCGACGCGCACGATCATGTCCTCGAGCGCGGATACGTCGGCCGCAGGTTGTCCGCGGTAGCCGAACAAGAGTGGTGAACCGCGCAGCGCACGGACGAGCTCGTGCGCGTCTTCGTCCGTGACGGGGACGAGGCGGAGTGCGTGGTCGGCGAGCAGCTCGGCGGTCACGCCCCCGAGACCGAAGAGCACGAGTGGTCCGAACGACGGATCATGCGTGACCCCGAGGATGACCTCGACGCCGGCGGCGACCATCGGTTGTACCACTGCACCCGTCATGGCGGTCCCGACCGAACGGGCCATTGTGTCGAAGGCGCGCGTCAACGCCTCGTCGTCGGCGAGACCGAGCGCGACGCCGCCGACGTCGCTCTTGTGCACGAGATCCGGTGCCGTCGCCTTCAGCGCCACCGGGAAGCCGAGCTCGCGCGCCGCGGCTCGCGCCTGCTCGGCGTCGGCGATCTCGCGGAACGGAACCGTCGCGATTCCGAAGCATTCGAGCAGCGCCGAGGCCGTTGGTTGATCGAGCCAGCGTCCGTCGGGATGGCTTTCCAGCGCGGAGCCGGCGATCGCACGCGCCGCGGTCGCGTCGATGCCGGCGAGTTCAGGCAGGCGTCCGGGCGGACGGCGCCGCCAATCGGCGAGATCGACGACGCGTCCCAACGCGTGGGCGGCCGATTCGGGAAACGCGAACGACGGGATGGTGCGGTGACCTTCGCCGCCGCGCAGGGCCTCGGGCACGCCCGTACTTCCCAAGAAGCAGGCGAGCACCGGCTTGGTGGGCTCCGATTCGGCGGCGCTCGCAATGGAGTATGCGACATCGTCGGCGCGCGTGACCAGCGGCGGAACGAAGATGGTCAGGACCGCGTCGATTGCGGGATCAGCGAGCGTGATGCGCAGCGCCGCTTCGAACTGTTCCGCAGTCGCGCCCGCGACGAGATCGACCGGATTCCGTACCGAAGCGCCCGGCGTCAGGCTGCGTCGCAGTGCATCCTGCGTTGCCGGCGCGAGCTCGGCGACCTCGAGGCCCGCGCCCGCGCACGCGTCGGCAGCGAGTATTCCCGGGCCGCCGGCGTTGCTGACGATCGCCACCCGCCGCCCCCCGGGAATCGGTTGGTGCGAAAGCACCATCGCGATCGAGAGGAGCTCGTCGAGGGTGTCGACGCGAATCACGCCCGCTTGGCGAAACAGCGCGTCGACCGCGACGTCGGACGACGCGAGCGCGGCCGTGTGCGATGACGCGGCGCGGCTGCCCGCGGTCGTGCGTCCGCTCTTGACCGCAACGATCGGCTTCGTGCGCGCGAGATTGCGCGCGAGGCGAACGAACTTCGCCGGATTCCCGAACGACTCCAGATAAAGGAGGATGACGTCGGTCTGGTCGTTGCCGGCCCAGTACTGCAACATGTCGTTGCCGCTGATGTCGGCTTTGTTCCCGACCGACACGAACTGTGAGATCCCGATGCCGAGCTCGCCGGCGCGACTCATGAGCTCGATACCGAGCCCACCCGACTGAGACATGAACCCGACGTTCCCGGCAATGGGGCGAGCCGGTGCGAACGTGGCGTTCATGTGGACGTTCGCGGCGGTGTTGACCACACCGAGGCAGTTCGGGCCGATGATGCGCATGCCGTTGTTCCGCGCCAGCACCAACAGCTCGCGCTCGGCGTCGTTGCCGTCAGGTCCGGTCTCGGCAAAGCCCGCGGAGATCACGATCAGACCGTGTACGCCCTTTTCCGCGCACTGCCGCGCGACCTCGAGAACCTCGGGTGCAGGTACGACGACGACCGCGAGATCCACCGCGTCGGGTACCTCCAGCACGCTCGCGTAGGCGCGCACTCCGGCCACGGAGACCGACGTCGGATGCACCGGGTACACGGGACCTTCGAATCCGTAGTCGAGCAGGTTCCGGAAGATCTCGTGCCCGATCTTTCCGGGGTGTCGACCGGCGCCGATCACCGCGATCGACCGGGGCGCGAAGAGCCGTTCGATTGACGCCGACTCGGCCGTGCTCTCGCGTGCTTCCACGACGCCGATCGAGTTCGGCGTGGGCGCGATGGCGAATCGGATGCGGACGGTCCCCTCGGCGAAATGGGTCTCGGCGACCCAGCCCGCGTCGACGAAGACCCTGATCATCTTCGAGTTGCTCGGAAGGGTGTCCGCCCAGAACGTCGCGATGCCCTGGGCGCGAGCGACCGTCGCGAGATGCTCGAGCAACAGCGTCGCCAAGCCGCGGCGTTGTTGATCGTCGGCCACCGCGAACGCGACTTCGGCTTCCGTGGGTGCGATGCGGTCATAGCGCGCGACCGCGACGATGTCGGTTCCGATCTGCGCCACCATCACCATGTGGTCGACGTAGTCCACCGAGGTCAGTCGCTCGAGTTGCACCGCAGTCGGCCGGGGCACGGGGGAGAAAAAACGGAGGTAGATGGAGTCGTCGCTCAGCCGCTCGTAGAGACGCAACAACGCGTCCTCGTCGTCGACGCGACTCGGCCGGATGCGCGCGGTCCCGCCGTCGGCAAGTACGACGTCGCTTTCCCAGTACGCGGGATAGTCGGCCACCAGCCCACGCTAAAGCCCAATGGGGCGACCCGTTCCCGGTTTCGGGGCCGGTGCCGAGAAGTTGGGACCAAAGTCCCGAACCGGGCGACAGATGTCCCCTCGAATCGCGGCGCATCGCCTCTGCCCGGACCCCGGGCGAGAGCAGAGGCTGACGACAGATCCGGACCTCCGTTCGTCCGCAGGAGAAGCACCGTGCCGTTGTTCAATCGAAACGATCGTGATGCGGTAGTTGCCGCCGGGGTTGCGCTCGCGCTCGTCGCGCGGATGTTCGGAATGGTCACGGCGTCTATCGTGGAGCCGAGATGAACACGAAGCTCACGCCGCTGGATCGGGAAGCGTGCCTCCGACTGCTGAGCGAAGGTTCGGTCGGACGGATCGCGTTCATGATCGACGACGGGCCGATCATCCTCCCCGTCAACTACCGGCTCGTCGAGACCGCGTCCGGTCCGTTGCTCGCGCTGCGCACTCGGGCGGGCGGCGTCATCGACCAGGCGCCGACCACCGTGGCGTTCGAGATCGACTCGATCGACCCGGCCCACGAACACGGTTGGTCCGTGCTCGTGCGCGGTGAGCTGATCCACGCCGAGAACACCTCGCACGCGTTCCAGGATCGCTACGACCCTGAATCGTGGTTGACCGACCGCGACTCGTGGCTCCTGATCGATCCCTTCGCGATCACGGGTCGGGAGCTCCCGCAGGGCGATCCGGTATGGCCCGTGCGCCCCGGCGAATACCTCTGACCCGCGTCCTTCGTCGTCGCCGCCGTGTTCGTCGATGCGCGCGAGCCGACGGCGAGACGCAGGAGATCGATTCGTTCCGGCCCGTCGCCGACGAGGGTCAGCTCGATGCCGGTGGCCAGGGCGATGGCGCGCGGGAGCACGGGCAGGTTCTCGCCCGGATGCAGGCGACCCACGAAACCGCGTTGAAGCCCCCGGACGTCGTTCGCCGAGCTCGGCCAGCAGTCGTTCGAGTAGCAACTCGGCGCCGCCGATGACGGGCGCGAAACGCTGAAAGGCCACGGCGACGCTCACGTCACCCGCACCCACCCCCTGCCTTCGTGTCGGGTCGCGCAGTACAGTCGCAGCGTGTGCGGCGAGCTTCACGCGACACGAGGCGTTCCCCGGCGATACCGACCTTGAACCGGTCCGCTGCGCTGACGGTTCTTGTCCTGGTCGCCCTTGCCTTCGGGGGCGGCTCGTGGTCGGGAACGCTCTTCGGACGCGGATCTCCCGGCGGGGCCACGACGCCGTCGTTGCTCGTCGTCAAGACCTCGGTGTTGCCGAGCGGCACGGAAGTCGCGAATCCCGACCGCGGTTCGTACCTCTGGCAGGACACGAGCCCGCAACCGGCGGACTGGCCCGTCGAAGATTCGTACATGCGCTTTCTCTGGCGCGACCTGGAGCCGACCGAAGGTCACTACGACTTCAGCGCCATCGACCGTGCGCTGGCCGCAGCCGCGACGCACGGAGGTCGGCTCGGTCTCCGGATCCAAGCCGCGTGTTCGGGTTGCGCCAGTCCGAGCATCGCCGTGCCCGACTATCTGGAGGCTCGGATGCCCCGCGGTTTCTGGTTCGTGCTCAACGGAGCGAACAACTACGCGCCGGACTGGAACGATCCCGATTATCTCGCCCGGCTGGACGCGTTGCTGGCGGCGCTCGGCCACCGTTACGACGACGACCCGCGGCTGGGTTGGCTCGACATCTCGTCGTACGGCGACTTTGGTGAGTGGCACGTGAAGGGATGGCCGTACCCGTCGCCGTCCGGAGCGACGCCGATCACCACCGCGAACGCAGAGTCGATCATTCGCATGAATGTCGCAGCGTTTCCTCACAAGCGCCTCCTCATGCAGCACCAGACCGTCGTCAGTGATGGCGACGACCATGTCGCCCTGCTGTATGCACTCGATCACTACCCCTCGGTCGGCATTCGCAACGACTGTCTCGGCGATCCGTGGTTCGACGCCGACATGGGGAACCTGTACGACCACTACCCCCTCGTCGCCAACCGTTGGAAGACGGCGCCGCTCATGACCGAGCTGTGCGGCGACGGCTTTGCGAGTGCGGGAACGCAGATCGCGAGTTTCCATGTCGCCAATGTGGCGAACGGCAACTTCGGTCCGTTGAGCGAGCAGTCGGCGCCCGCACGCGCCCAGTTCCTGCAGGACAACATCTCGTCCGGATATAGGTTCGCGCCGGTCGAAGTGACCGTGCCGCGGTCGATCACGCGCGGCACGAGCTTCGAGGTGAAGGTCGACTGGACCAACACGGGCGTCACCCCGGCGTATGACCCCTGGAACGTCACGTTGGAGTTGCGCAACCCGCGGACGGGCCGGGTCGTGTGGAGTGGTATCTCTGCGCTCGACCTTCGCGCGCTGCTGCCGACGGGCAACGGGAGGCGTACGAACGTCGACCGGTTCTCGCTCGGCGCCGACATCCCCGCGGGTACCTACTCGCTGGTCGTCGTCGTTTTCGACCGCGCGCACTATCTCCGACCACTCGGGTTGGCGATCGCCGGGCGTACCGCCGACGGCGCCTATCCGCTCGCCACCGTCTCGGTCCGCTGATCGCGCGGTCACGGTCCCGCCTTGTTTCTCGGGTGGCGGGGGTCGTCGGGTGGGACGAAGGCTCGGCGTTCTGTGCCGTCGACGAGGGACCAGCCGTGGTTGGTTTTGAGGTCGTGGTCGTGGGGGCAGAGCGGGTCGAGCTCGCGCAGCGTTGTGTGGTGGGTGTCGGCCCAGGGTTCTCGGTGGT
>JBEPUZ010000120.1:0-13438 GCA_041691275.1 Actinomycetota bacterium
GCGCAACTGCGGGAGCCACCACTTCCACACGACCACGCCGCCGGCGTCGGAGAGGTGCTGATCGTCGGCAAGCCACATGTGTACGCCGTCGATCTTCTCCGCGCGCTTGCCGGCGGGACACACAAGTGTGCGCCAGTCGACCATCTGCACGTGCGGCATCGAGTTCGCCACGTTCTCGTAGATCCGGTTGAGCGCGGCGATGCGAGCGGGCTCGCTGCGTTCTGGGAACGCGTCTTTGACGTCGCCGGCGCCGTAGCACGGCACTTCGAACAGGTAGACCGTCCGGCCGTCGGCACTGAGAACCTGGAGCGCGGTCCGCAGCGACGACGAGATGAGGTACGTCCACGCTGGCGTCCCGAACTTCACCTCGCCGGCCGGAGTCTGCTGATCGAGGATCTCCCACGCCCCGGTCATCAGTGCGAGCCGCGACTTCGGTTCGTCCCGCACGATGCGTTCCCACCGTGCCCGCCAGCCCGCGCACTCCACCGGGCTCCCGATGATCTTGCCCGCGCTGACGTGCGCGCTCTGGACGACGCCGCATCCCAGCTGCGCGTCGCCGCCCACGGTGATGCCGAGCTCCTTTGCGTGCATAGCTCCCGACAGCCCGAAGACGAGCGCCGTCGAGTCGCCGAACGTGTCGACCCGCAACCCGGTCGGCGTCGAGTTGCCCGCGATGTTGTGGATCTGGTCCAGGCTGGTGGGCGGGAGCGTCTTGGGCGCGTCGACCGTGCTCACCAGTACCGCGGCCACGACCGTGAGCACCGCGAAGTACGCCACGGCACCCCGGCTGCCCGTGCGGTTCGCGACCCGCCCGATCCGGAAAGGTTGTTCGACGAGCCGGAACGAGATCTCGGCGAGCACGACCGACACTGCGAGCCGAGCGGCGAAGAGGGCGAAGCCGTCGAGCCCCGAGCTCGTCGTCACGAAGACGCGGACCGGCCAGTGCCAGAGATACAGCGAGTACGACCGCAGGCCGATCGCCACGAGCCACGGTGCGCTCAGTCCACGCGCGATCGCGGTGTCGGGCGCGGTGGCGACGACGACCACGATAACGGCGCACAGCAGAGCGAATACGAGGAAGCCGCCGCGGTAGAGCGCATCGCTGTTCGCGTCGGCGACGCGCATGCTGACGAGGACCGCGACGAGCGCGGCCGTCGCCGCGAAGGACGCGATCCGCGCCGCCGTTGCCCCCGAGTGGATGCGGGCCGTGATGGCGTCCCACGGGCGCACTGCACCGGCGAGCACACCGAGCGCGACGCCTACGAGCAACCCCATCGCGTGCGAGTCGCTGCCGAGATACGCGCGCGACGGATCCGCCGTCGGCGAGAACAGCACGCCCATCCAGATCGTCGACGCGACCGCGCCGACTAACGCAACGATCGCGGCTCGGACCGGGTGCCGCACGACGACGCGCCGGAACGCGAACACCACGAGCGGCAGCACGACGTAGAACTGCTCCTCGACCGCGAGCGTCCACATGTGCAGGAACGGCGACGGCCGTCCCGCGTTGGTGAAGTAGCTGCCCTTGGCGAAGATGATCACCCAGTTCGCGCAGTAGAACAGCGTGCCGAGCGCCTGGGCGCGGATGTCGTGAATCTCCGCGTTCGAGAGCTTGATCGCCGACGCTACGAGCACGGCAAGGGTGACCGTCGCCAGCGCGGGCAGGAGTCGCCGGGCCCGGCGCGCCCAGAACGTGCCGAGCGACACCGTGCCCGAGCGGCCGATCTCGCGCACAACGAGGCGGGAGATGAGGAATCCGGAGACGACGAAGAACACGTCGACTCCGAGGAACCCGGCCGGGAGCACCGACGGGGCGAAGTGGTACACGATGACGGCGGCGACCGCGATCGCGCGGAGCCCGTCGAGCGCGCCCACGTACGCGTTCTCCCGGCGCCGCCCGTCCGACTCGGGTCGGGGCCCGGTTTCGTGGCGGACGCGCGGTTCGGTGGCACTCATGGATGCTCGGAGACGACCACCGCCGGCCGGCGCAGTCGATCGACCGACGCGACGATACCGACGGCCGCCAAGAGCGCGAGCGCAGGCTCCGCGCCGGCGCGAAAGCGCGTCTGCCCGTACGTGCCGATCGTGTTGATCGTCACGATCAGCGCGGGAACGAGCAGCGCCCAGAGCACGGCGCGCCGACGCCGCCGCCACAGTACGGCCGCCCCGCCGATCGCGAACACCATCGTTGGGTAGTAGCCGCCCAGGCCGAGCCGCGTCACCCACTGCTCGCGGTCCTCACCCTCGTTCAGGTAGACCATGTCGACGGGCCGGAACACGCTCCAGGTCCGCCCGAGGCGCGCGAGGACCACGACCGGTAGCCGGCCCGAGTTGTCCTTCACATAGTCGATGCCCCGCCGCCGCAGCGAGCTCGACACCTGGGACTGGTCCCCCGGCCCCGGGTTGTCGCCGCACGACAGCGACCAAAAGCCCGTCGACGGACCGCGATACACGTCGTTGCAGTTGGCGCCGGCCAAGGTGAGGCCGTCGTTCGTCGACACGAAGGTCGGGTCGTGGAAGCGGGCAAGGTTGAATCCGACCCAGGGCGCCACCACGAGGCCCGCCACGACCACCGTGACGGCAGCCTGCTTCCAACGTTCCGCCCACGGCCGGCGCAGCGTGAGCGCGAACACGAGCGCGAGGAGCGGGACGAGCAGCGCGAACTCGACCCGGGCCAGGATCGCGATACCGCACAGCGCGCCGACCGCGGCGGCCCGTCGCCGACTCGGTCGCTCGCGCCACCAAAGAGCCCCGAGCAGCACCGCAACCACAGTCAGCGCCGTCAACGTCTCCGACATGACGAGCCCGTCGTTCACCCAGATGTTCGGGCTCAGCGCCGCGATCGCGGCCGCGACGAGCCCGACCGTGTCGCCGCCGACCCGGCGGCCGAGGAGACCCACGAGCGCGACCAACAGCGTGCCGAGCAGCGCCATTGCGTAGCGATCCTCCCGCACGTGGTCGTGCAGCGGCTCGTGGATCACCGCGTCGAGCGGCGCGTGGTCGGAGAGCCAGGCCACCGGCGTGAGGACGAGAACGGTCAGGGGCGGGTGATCTGCCGCGGGCGGCGCCTTCGCGCCGGGATGAGCGAACGTGAAAAACGGCTCGTTGAACCCGTGGCCGTCGGCCACGTAGTTGGACTCGGCGTTGTAGAAGAGCTCGTCGCCCTTCACGCAGCTGCTGGGTGAGCTCCCGGCCTTGGTGCCGTCGGCCAGGATGACCGGGCACGGTCCCGCCTTGGCGATCGCGACGTACGCGATCCGGACCCCGAACGCGACCGCGACGATCACGAGCAGCACACGCCCGAAGCGGGTCACGGCGGGCAACCTAGTTCCGGCCGTAATGTCTCGCGCGTGACCTCGGGCATCGGAACCCATCGGTGACGATGCTCGTCGATCGAGACGACCGCGCCGGCGTCGGCACCTCCCACCGCTCGTGGTCACGACGCCTCGCGCTCGCCGTGCCCGCCTATCTGCCGGCGCTGATGATCGCGATCGGTGGGTGGGAGCACCGCTGGATGGACGAGGACGCGTTCATCAACCTGCGCGTCGTCGACCAGATCTTCGCCGGGCACGGACCGGTGTTCAACGCGGGTGAGCGGGTCGAGTCGGCGACGAGCACGCTGTGGCTGCTCGTGCTCGTGATCGCCCGCATGCTCTTCGGTGCGTTCGCGAGCATGGAGTGGATCACGCTCATCGCGAGCCTGGCTGCTGCGGTCTTCGCGTTCGCGGTCGCGGGCAAGGCCGGCCGCCTCCTGCACCAGGGAGATGACGGCGCGGTGATCCCCGTCGGCCTGGTCCTGGTCGCCGCGGTCGCGGTCGTCTGGGACTTCTCGACGTCGGGGCTGGAGATGGGCCTCGTCTGGCTGTGGATCGCGGGATGTTGGTACGTGTTGGTCTCGGTCGCCCGGTCCGGCGAGATCGGTGGGCGCCGCCGACTGGGTTTCGCCATGCTGCTCGGGCTCGCGCCACTCGTCCGGCCCGACCTCGCGCTGATGATGATCTGCTTCGCGGTCGCGTGGTTCGTGCTCGTTCGGCCCCGCCGGATCGTCTTCGACCTCGTCGCGATCCTTGCCCTCCCGGTCGCGTACCAGGTGTTCCGCATGGGCTACTACGCGACGATCGTGCCGTCGACCGCGCTCGCCAAGGACGCGGGTGGGCTGCACGTGCATCAGGGCTGGGCGTACGCGAAGGACTTCATCGGGCCGTACCGGTTGTGGCTCACCGCGATCATCGTCGTGGCCACGATCGTCTACCGCACGATCTCGCATCGTGACCGGCGCGTCGCGTTGGTGACCGCGGCGATGGTCGCGGCCGGCCTCGTCCACGCGCTCTACATCACCGCGATCGGGGGCGACTACATGCACGGCCGCTTGCTGCTTCCCGCGTTCTTCGCGCTCGCGCTGCCGGCTTCGATCGCAGTCACGCGGCGCACGGTCGTCGTCGTGGGCATCAACGCGTTGGCGGCGGTCTGGGCGATCGTGACCGTCGCCGCGTTCCGGCCGCCACCGCTCCCGAAGGGCTTCGTGCTCGCGCAGGTGAGCGACTGGCGCGCGGTGTCGGGCGGACGCGTCGACCCGATCGACGCCAACCCGTTCGGGCTCAACGGCAACCAGGCCGCCGCGGCCTACGACCGCGGAGTGCGCGGCTACTTCAAGATCACCGACAAGACGCCGCGGCCCGGACTCGACCCGAACCGCCTCGTGCTGACGCTCGGCTCCATCGGCGTCCCCGCGTACGACGCGGGCCGCCGGGTCTGGGTGGTCGACATCGGCGGCCTCGCAGAACCGTTTGCAGCACGCACCGACGACGTTCCCGGTCGTCCGGCCGGGCACCGCAAGCAGGTCGACGACGCGTGGTACGACGCCCGCTTCGGCGCGACCACATCGCCGACCACATCGCCGGGTGCGACGCCATCGAACCCGAAGGACGCGGCGGCGAGGCTCGCACTCACGTGCGGGCCGATCCCGGGGCTCTTGGAAGCGGTCGACGCCAAGATGACGCCGGGGCGCTTCCTCTCGAACATCTGGCACAGCGTCAGCTACACGACGCTGCACGTGCCGTCGGATCCCGACGTCGCGGTCAAGAAGTGGTGCAAGCCCTAGCCGGCGCGCCGGGGGCTGCGGTGTTACGGGACTGCGGCGTTACGCGTTCTCGACCGCGGCGAGCGCGTCGAGGATCGCGTCGGTCACTTCCGGAACGGTCCGGGCCGCGTCGACCTGCACGAGAATTCCGCGTTCGCGGTAGTAGTCGAGGATCGGGCGCATGTTGTCGTGGAACACCTGTAGGCGGTGCTCGATGACGCCGGCATTTGCGTCGTCGGGACGACCGCCGTCGGCCCGGCCCGCGAGGCGCGTGCGCGCGATCTCGTCGTCGAGTGAGAGGTACACGGCTGCCTGCGCGTCGATGCCGACCGGATGCGCGATCTCGTAGGCACGCTCGGCCTGCGCACGCGTGCGCGGGAAGCCGTCGAGGATGTAGCCGCCCGACTCGCTCGCCTTCAGCACCGCGTCGGCGATGATCGCAACGATGGCGTCGTCGGGCACGAGATCACCCCGCGCGATGCACTCGGCGACTTCGATCCCGAGCGGCGTTCGGGCCTCGATCTGTTCGCGCAGCAGCTCGCCACTGGCGACGTGCGGAACGCCGAGGCGCTCGGCGAGGACCTCGCCCTGCGTGCCCTTGCCGGAACCGGGAGCACCGAGGAGCACGAGTCGCACGGCGCATGATCGCACGCGCGAAAGCCCGGCCTCCCACTGCGCCCCTTCCACGATTGTCGGGCCGGTTCCTAGGCCCCGACGATGGCGGGGCCCGTCGCCTCGAAACGGCTCATCACCTGCTCGAACGCGGCCGGACGGGCGAACAGATACCCCTGGCCGAAGTGGCAGCCAAGCCTCTGGATCCGGCGCAGCTTCCGGTCGGTGTCGATCCCTTCGGCGACGACCTTCAGGTCGAACGCCCGCCCGAGCTGCACCATCATCTGCAACAGCACGAGGTCGGACCGCTCGTCTTCCAGGGCGGCGACGAACGACCGGTCGATCTTGAGCTCGTCGATGGGCAGCTGCTGCAGGTACGTGAGCGAGCTGTAGCCCGTGCCGAAGTCGTCGAGCGCGATCCGGACTCCGAGCGCCTTCAGCTCGTCGAGCAGCGCGACCGTTTCGTCGGGGTCGTCGACAAGGACCGACTCCGTGATCTCGAGCCCGAGCAGCTCGGGCGGCAGACCGCAGTCGCGGAGCGCCCCGGCGACCGCCTCGACCACCGACGGGCTGTCGAATTGCCGGGGCGACACGTTGACGGAGACACCGACACCCGGCGCGACGTGCTGCCAGCGCGCGCAATCCCGGGCGGCGCGCTGCAACATCCATTCGCCGATCGGATGGATCAGGCCGGTCTCCTCCGCGATGCCGATGAACGCGTCGGGGGCGACGAGCTCGAGGTCGGGTCGCTGCCAGCGCACGAGTGCTTCGAGATGAGTGGGACGGCCGGACGAGAACGCGACGATCGGCTGGTAGTACGCGACGAGCTCGTCCCGTTCGATCGCGCGGCGCAGCGCCGACTCGAGCTCGAGGCGGGCCGACACGAACGTCTGCATGCGTTCGTCGAAGAGCTCGATACGCGCCCGGCCCCGATCCTTGGCGCGGTACATGGCGACGTCGGCGTGACGGACGAGCTCGTCAGCGCGCTCGTTACCGCCGTTCCACACTGCGATGCCGATCGACGCGGTGAGCATCACCTCGTCGCCGCCGAGTACGAACGGCGCGCGCAGCACCTTGTCGAGCCGTCCCGCCCGGTCGGAGATGTCGTCGATGTCGCGGGCCTCGTCGCACAACACGACGAACTCGTCGCCGCCGAGCCGGGCGACCGTGTTGCCTTCGCCCGCGCTCGAACGCAGGCGCTCGGCGACCTCGATGAGCAGCGCGTCACCGAGATCGTGCCCGAGACTGTCATTGACGTTCTTGAACCGGTCGAGGTCGAGCAGCAACACGCCGATGACCGTGCGCCGCCGATTGCCCCGGCGGATCGCGACCTCGAGCCGGTCGATCAGGAGCTTGCGGGTCGCGAGGCCGGTGAGCTCGTCGTAGAGACCCCGGCGCTCGAGCACGCGCGCGGTCTCCTTCTCCTCCGTCACGTCGCGCAGGATCGCGGTCGTGAGCGTGCGCCCATCGATCATCGTCCGCGACATCGAGATGCGCGCCTCGAACTGCTCACCGTTGGCGCGCATCGTCATGATCTCCATGGGGAGACCGGTCTCCTGCGCGTTCGTCGACTTCTGTGCGTACATTCCCTTTTCGGACTGATCCGGGAGCAACTCCGGGTACGCGGTCCCGAGGACGTCAGCGGCACCGACGCCGAAGATGCGCTCGGCGGCCCGGTTGAATTCAATGATCCGGCCGTCCTCGTCAGTGGAGATGATCGCGTCGGCCGCGGTCTCGAGGATGCTGCGCATGCGCAGCTCCGACACGCGCAGCGCGTCCTCGGACCGGCGCCGGGCATCGATATCGTGCATGCTCAGGACGAGCCCACGTACTTCCGGGTCGGCGAGGCGGTTCGAGACCGAGCACTGGAACCATTGATAGCCGCCGTCGGCGCGCTGCAGCCGAAGCTCGACCGTCGAGACGACATTCGGGTCGGTGGCCACGCCGACGAACCCCGAGACGACGGTGTCGACATCGTCGGGATGTACGAGATCGACCGTGCACCGACCGAGCAACGCGTCGACCGGCCACCCGAGCAGCGTCTCGGCCGCGGACGACACCCACGAGAGGCCGCTGTCGATGCCCGCGATCGCCACGATATCGGAGCTGTGCTGCGAGAGCGCGGTCGCGCGGGTGCGGGCGTCGACGAGGTCACTGATGTCGTACGTGACCACCGCGACCACGTCGTCCTCGAGCGGAATCGCGATGACGCGCCGCCACGCGCTCGAGCCTGCCGGCGTGGAGAGCTCGTGATCGACCTCGACCCGTTCTCCCGCCGCGAGGGCCGCCTCGAGGATGGGTGCGATCGCGCTGTGGGAGAGGGCCGCGGCCGCCGAGGTCGGGCCCGGCAACCAGCGGTCGCGTATCGAAGCATTGGCATCGAGTGCTTCCCACTCGACCGCGTCGCCGTGCCGGACCGCCCGGAACAGAACGAAACCGATTTCGGCGCATTCGAGCGCCGAGCGCGCGGACTCTCGCACATCGGGTTCGGGTTGCACCCTGGGTCTATCGGCGCCTTCCGGAGCCGGGCTGAGCCCAATACGGCCGGGCCGACTGGTCGACTCCGCACGAACGTCACGTCGCCGGCGGCACCCGGTACCCCGCGCCCAGGAGCGCCGCGCCGGCGAAGACCGGAAAGAGTGAATTGTCGAAGTCGGCGGCACCGGGCGCGCGTCCAGACCGAACCCACCAGCCAGCGGGGTTCATGAGCAATCCCAACTCAAAGCAGGCACCGCGCGGTCACTACAGTCCGACCATGTCCGCCGCTCCCGACGCCCGGTTTTGCGACCGACCGGCGCTGGCGTTGGCCGGACTGCTGGCGCTCGCCGGAGTGGCGCACTTCGCCACGCCGCGGAACTTCGATTCGATCGTCCCTCACGCGTTGCCGGGATCGGAACGGTTCTGGACGTACGTGAGCGGCGTCGGTGAGTTGGTCCTCGCGGTCGGTATCGCCCGACCATCGACGAGGCGCACGTCAGCAGCGCTCAGCGCGGTCTTCTTCGTCCTGGTGTTTCCGGCGAACATCCAGATGGCGGTCGACTACCGGTCACAGGGCGGTCGCGACTTCGCGTTCGCACTCCTGCGGTTGCCCTTGCAGGTCCCGCTGATCTGGTGGGCGTGGCGCGTCCACACGCGCACCGGCACGAGAGCCCTGCACTGACGGAACCCGCGGTTACCTCCCGAGCAGCGCTACCGATCCGTGCTGGAAGTAGTGGGAACCGCCGACCGCGAAGCAGAACGACTTCGACGCGCACGAGACGCCGCCGAGTTGGCCCGACGTTCCGGGCGATCCGCCGCCGACGGTCCACGTGAATCCGTTCCACTCCTGAACGAAGCCACCTGCTGCGCCCGGCGTCGGACCACTCTCGTCGAGAGGCGCGACACAGCGGCGCTCGCCAGTGCAGGACACGCCGGAGAAGCGCTCCGTGAAATTCACCCGGGGCGCGGGCACCGCGGCGAGACGCCAGGCGTTGTCGTGCAACGTCTCGGCGAGCGGAGCAGAGTCGACCGACCCGGTCGCCATGCAAAACGACGAATCCGTGCACGAAACACCCGCGAGCTGACCGAACGTTCGAGCGGCCCGCGCCCCGATCGCGAGCGTCCACACCGATCCATTCCACCTCTCGATGAGAGGTTGGACGCCGGTCGGCACGGCCTCGGCGCCGACGGCCACGCAGAACCTCCGACCGGCACACGACACACCGGCGAGCTCGTTGTCGCCGGTCCCCGAGTTCGGGCTCGTGCTCCGCGACCACGCTATGCCGTTCCACGATTCGATCAACGTCTCCTGCCGGGTGCCGTCCGACGTGAATCCGACCGCGACGCATGCAGTCGCAGACGCGCACGAGACGTCACTCAACGCACTGCTGACACCAACCTGGGCAACGAGGGTGTAGGTCCAGGCGATCCCGTCGAAGGTCTCGAGGATCGACTGGGTGCCGCTTCCCGCCGCGGTGTTGCCGACCGCGACGCAGAAGTGCGCGCTGGCGCAGGAGACACCGTTCAACACGCTGGCGCCGGCGACCGCCGACCGGGGTGACACCAACCAGCGGTGCCCGTCCCATTCCTCGGTGAGCGTTGGTCCGTTCTCGCCAACCGCACCGACCGCGACACAGAACCGCCGACTGGTGCACGAGACGTCGTTGAGGTTGTTACCACCTTGGTTGAGACCGGGATCGGTACTGCTGAGCGGCGGGATGAAGGCGGCGGTGGGACTGCCCACCTCCGCCCACGTGAGCCCGGACGCGGCCGAGCTGGACGTCGTTCCGACGATGCCGACTCCCAGCAACGTCGTCGCGAACAGGACCGCACTCAAACGCGAGCCGAGCGGGCGATGCATGCCGATTCCCCCTGCGCCTAAACGACCGGACTCGGCGAATGCTGCCACGAGCAACTATCAGCCACAAGGGATGCGGGGCCGAATGCGGCCTTGCCGTAGGCGGGCCGGATCAGGCGCCGTCGGCGTCGATGTCGACGACCGCGGCGGCGAACTGGGAGTTGTACAACCGCGAGTACGGACCGTCGTGCGCGAGGAGCACTTCGTGCGAGCCCTGCTCGACGATTCGGCCGTTCTCCATCACGAGGATGACGTCGGCGCCGCGGATGGTCGACAGCCGGTGCGCGATCACGAAGCTGGTGCGATCCTTGCGCAACGCGTTCATCGCCTCTTGGATCAGCACCTCGGTGCGGGTATCGACCGAGCTGGTCGCCTCGTCGAGGATCAGGATCGCGGGATCGGCCAGGAACGCGCGCGCAATCGTGAGTAGCTGCTTTTGCCCGGCACTGACGTTGTCAGCCTCTTCGTTGATGAGCGTCTCGTAACCGTCGGGCAGCGAGTGCACGAAGCGATCGACGTAGGTGGCGCGCGCCGCTTCGAGGATCTGCTCCTCGGTGGCATCGGGATTGCCGTACGCGATGTTGTCGTGGATGCTGCCGCCGAAGAGCCACGTGTCCTGCAGTACCATCCCGATCTTCGAGCGAAGCTCCCGACGCGGAATCGACGAGATGTCGCGCCCGTCGAGCGTGATCATGCCGTCGTTCAGCTCGTAGAACCGCATGATGAGGTTGACGAGCGTGGTCTTGCCCGCGCCGGTCGGTCCGACGATCGCGATCGTCTGGCCGGGCTCGGCGACGAGGGAGAGCTTCTCGATGAGCGGGCGTTCCGGGTCGTAGGAGAAGGTGACGTCGGCGAACTCCACGCGTCCCCGCACGGGCGGCGGGTTCAGGGTCGCGGCCGCGTCGGGGCTCTGCTCCTCGGCGTCGAGAAACTCGATCACCCGCTCGAACGAGGCAATGCCCGACTGGAAGACGTTCATCATCGACGCCACCTGCGTGAGCGGCATCGAGAACTGGCGGGAGTACTGGATGAAGGCCTGAATGTCGCCGACCGTGATGGCCCCGCTCGCGACCCGGATGCCGCCGACGACGGCGACGATCACGTACTGCAGGTTCCCCATGAACATCGTCCACGGCTGCATGAGGCTCGACATGAATTGCGCACCGAACGACGACTCGTAGAGCTCGTCGTTGGTCTCCCGGAAACGCTGCTCGACCTCGCGTTGGCGGCCGAACGCCTTCACGACCGCGTGCCCGGTGAACGTCTCCTCGATCTGAGCGTTGAGTATCCCGGTGCTCTTCCATTGCGAGATGAACTTGGGGCGCGAGCGCTTGGCGATCGCGCGCATACCGAACACCGAGGCCGGCACCGTGGTCAGCGCGACGACCGCGAGCAACGGCGAGATCGTGAACATCAATGTCGCGGTGCCGATGAGCAGTAGCACCGACGTGAGCATTTGGCTCAGCGTCTGCTGGAGACTCTGAGCGACGTTGTCGATGTCGTTCGTGACCCGGCTCAGCAAGTCGCCTCGCGACTGCTTGTCGATGTAGCTGAGGGGCAGCGAGTTGACCTTGGTCTCGACGTCGCCGCGCAGCCGGAACATGAGCCGTTGGATGACACCGGCCAGCATGTACGACGCGACGATCGAAAGCAGCGACGAGCCGAGGTAGAGGAATACCGCTTGGAGCAGCACGTGGTGCAGCGCACCGAAGTTCATGTCGTGATGGCGGACGCCGTTGATGATCAGGTCGGTGCCGTGGCCCAGCACCTTGGGCCCGAAGACGTTGAGTGTCGCGCTGGCCACCGCAACCAGGATGATGAAGCCGAGCACGAAGCGCATCGGCCCGAGCATCTGGATCATGCGGCGCACCGCGTTCCGGAAGTCCTTCGAGCGCTCGCCCGGGACACCAGCGGAGTTCCAGCGTCCCCCGGCGCGATTCTCCGGCGCCGCGAAGTCGACTTCTTCGCGCTCTTGCTCTTCGTGGTCCTGGTCCTCGGGATTCCGGATGAGCGTCACGCGGCCGCGCTCCTCTCACCGATCTGCGACTGCACGATCTCCGCGTACGTCGGGTTGCGCTCCATCAGGTCGGCGTGGGTACCGCGCCCGATGACGACTCCGTCGTCCAGCACCAAGATGTCGTCGGCGGTCGCGATGGTCGATACCCGCTGGGCCACGATGATGACGGCCGAATCGCGCGTGTAGGGAACGAGCGCCTCTCGTAGCCGGGCATCGGTCGTGAGGTCGAGGGCGGAGAACGAGTCGTCGAACACGTAGATGTCGGGCTTGCGCACGAGGGCGCGCGCGATCGACAGCCGCTGGCGCTGGCCGCCGGAGACGTTGGTTCCACCCTGTTCGATGCGCGCGTTCAGGCCGCCGGGCATGTCCCGAACGAAGTCACTCGCCTGGGCGACGTCGAGCGCCTCCCACATCTCGTCTTCGGTGGCATCGGGCTTGCCGTAGCGCAGGTTGCTCGCGACTGTGCCCGAGAAGAGGTAGGGCCGTTGCGGGACGAGGCCGATCGTGTTCCAGAGCACTTCGGGGTCGAGGTCGTGGACATCGACCCCGCCGACCTTGACCGTGCCCTCGGTGCTGTCGAACAGCCGCAAAATGAGGTTGACGAGCGTGGTTTTGCCCGCGCCGGTGCTGCCGACAACAGCCGTCGTCTGGCCCGGTGCGGTTGCGAAGGACACGCCACTCAGCACGGGATGCTCGGCGCCGGGATAGTTGAAACCGACGTTCTCGAACTCGAGCGCGCCGGGCAAGAGCACCTTGCGCACGGGATCGACGGGCGGCACGACACTCGGGTCGGTGTCGAGAACTTCCTGGATGCGATCGGCCGAGACCGCCGCCCGCGGGATCATCGAGACGACGAACGTCGCCATGACCACCGACATCAGGATCTGCACCAGATACGAGAGGTAGGCGATGAGGCTTCCGACCTGGATCTGGCCGGAGTTGACCCGGCTCGCACCCAACCACAGCACCCCGACGCTGGAGAAGTTGATCAAGAAGTTGACGGTCGGGAACATCGTCGACATCAGCCGACCCGCGCGCAGCGACACCGCGGTCAGATCGCCGTTCGCCTCGCTGAACCGCTTCTCCTCTTCCGGTTCGCGGACGAACGCCCGCACCACCCGGATGCCGGTGATCTGCTCTCGCAGTACCCGGTTGACCTGGTCGATGCGTACCTGCATCAAGCGGAACGCCGGGACCATGCGCGAAACGATCAGCCCGAGAATGATGGTGGCGACCGGCATCGCGATCACGAGCACGATCGACAGACCCACCGACTGGCGCACGGCCAGGATCACGCCGACGACGATGGTGATCGGCGCCGCGACCGCCATCGTGGAGGCCATCACGACCAGCATCTGCACCTGCTGCACGTCGTTGGTGATGCGCGTGATCA